>CAJXXT010000191.1 GCA_913063495.1 uncultured Gammaproteobacteria bacterium
GTGGCTGTTCTTTGGTATTTCGCTGGTACCGGCGATGCGATGTTAGGGCTGCCATTGAAGGTGCTGCAGAGTTAAAAGTAATAGTGTAGTGGCCAAGTAAAACTGGCCACGGTTTAGTAGCGATGAATGGAGCTATATCTTGACGTGACACCTCAGGGCGTATTGTTGGAGACTCTTTGAGAGCTGACGCTCTTATCGATTAAATTGATAGGATTTCTCTTCGGCGCGGGAACAAATTTTCCATCCCTTATCAGTACGAATGTATTTATCGACATACCAAAAACCTAGAAAAAACACTGACGTTTCTGCCGCTGTTGACGTGGTTTCCATTGGGTTGAAACACATAATACGTCCCGTAGCTTTATCGCCAGAAATTTCGAACTGCTGATTGGATATCATATGTTGATAATTCGAAAATCGGGGCATTACCTGCTTAAGAAAAGACACGATCTGACGGGGGGTACCTTTGATGCCACCCATTGAGGTGTAATCTATGTGTGCATCATCGGTAAAAACCTGCGTTAACTCATCGAACAACCCTTGATCTAACAAATGACTATATCGGTTCGTCAGGTCCTGCAACTCAAATCGGTCTGATATTTCTTGAATCGATAACATTAATTTTCCTCTCTTTAATTAGGTTACATAGCCCAGCACACAGCCCAGCACACAGCTCACTAAATCGCGCAGATTTGCTCCACTTGCAGCACCTGTAAAATACGCCCATTCGCCAACAATGCTGCGATGGTTGTGGTCATTTCATAAATCGCCACATCGGAAAATGCCGATTTCAACGCGTCAAAAAAATCATCATCAACGGCCAAATGATCACCGATAAAACGCTCCGCATACTCAATGGCTAATTTCTCTTCAGAAGAAAATATCGTGCTTTCCCGCCACTGTTCTATTTCCGCATAAAAGGTCTCATCAACCCCTGCCTCGATAAGCTCTGGAAAACGGTAACGCAAGCAAACCTGACACTGATTCAACAGTGCAACTCGCATACGAATCGCTTCCCGAATACGCACGTTCAAACCGGATTTTTGGTAAATAGCCTCAGAGAGAAAGGCCATCGCCTTACCCATCGCAGGCTGGAGTAACATTAAACGGTGACTCTCTGGGGCATCACCTTCTGGAAGTGTTATTCGTGCCATGATTCCTCCTGTAGATAAATCTTGTGTTTTCGAAAGCTTATAGTTACTTTATGTAACTATTGAGCATTTCACCTATTGATGTCAACAGGGCACACCGTGGTAACTACGTTACCTAGAGATAACGATTGATGATAATCCTTAGCTATCAGCGGTTAAGGAAAATAAAGAGAAACCGAATAATGTCAAAGTATGAGACTAGATCAGGGGAGAAACGCCAGTTTCCAAACAACCCCAGCTGCCCGGTACGTGATGTGCTTACACCTCTCACTAGCAAATGGTCTATGTTGGTGTTGTTCGCGTTAATGGATGGGCCAGAGCGCTTTTCATCGCTCAAACGTCGTATCGAAGGTATCTCGCAACGCATGCTGACGGTCACCGTTCGCCAACTACAGCGAGAGGGCTACATTTTACGCATTGCATATCCAGAAGTTCCCCCTCGAGTTGAATATCAACTCACCTCCTTAGGCGACGAAGTGGTCAAACCCTTGTGCAATTTGATTTTGTGGTCAGAAAAAAAGCATGAAGATATTAGGTCAGCCAGAACGGTATTCGACTCTCAACAAGACTAGGCAAAATACCGTGAGTAGTTCGTGAGTAGTTTCGAGGTTAGAGTCCAGATATAAATGACATGCGGCCTAAAATACGCTGCCCTCTTTGGACAATGGAGGGGTTGTTTGGTATGTTGAAAACATGGTGAATGAGGCAACAATTTTTGGTAATGGCCAGTATGCGATAGCTGCGGAGTATCTTATCGCTCTTCAGGAAATTGTATCCGAACACGGGGTTTTAGCTAAGGATTTTTTAAAGGATACAAATTTACCGCTGAATATATTGATACAACCACAGGCTAAAATTGGTCAACAGTCGATGGTTCAGGCGGTAAGTAATGCGATCACACTGACAAAAGACCCCTGTCTAGCTATTTCTTTTGGTAAACGCCTGGTTCTTTCGCGACACGGCGCGATCGGACATGCCCTGAAAGCAAGTGAAACCCTCGCGGCTGCAGCTGCATTGTTGGTTCAATATATAGATACTCGCGCTGCGGCAAAACGTTTTGAATATCACATTGATGAGGGCTTTGCTTGTTTGCGTGTATTGCCCATTAGCGCAGATGTGATTCTTTCGGATGAAAGCTATCAATTTTTTGTGCTGTCAAACTTTTATAGTCTAGAGGGTCATATCCGCTGGGTGTTGGGACGCGGCGATGATGAGCTACCCATTACTTTTTGTTTTGATTATGAATGCCCGATTGAAATCCCCGAAGATTTGCGACCACCGGGTATAGTATTTCTCTATAATCAGCCTTTTAATGAAATGCGGATGCCACTTACATTGGTAACGGAGCCTTTGCCTCTGGCAAATGAGGAACTGTTTGAGGCAGCCTTGGTTGAGTGTCAGTCAGAATTAGTAAAAATAAAATCTACTGATGATGTTGTATTTATGGTGCGCTTGCAGATACGAAAATCCCAAAGTCGGATGCCGTCGATTGAACAAGTGGCCGAGACGTTAGGTATATCCTCGCGAACGCTAAAGCGACGCTTAAATAATGCTGGTACGACATTTCAGACAATAAAAGATTCTGAACGTTTTTCAGCAGCGATACACCTGTTGGCGCATACCTCCCGTAGTGTTGAGGACATCGCTGACACTCTTGGATACAGTGATGGCAGTAATTTTAATAAAGCCTTCAAAGGGTGGATAGCCATGTCACCGCGAGATTATAGGGAGTCAGTTTGTTCTATCAATGAGTGACCTGTTATTCTTGTTGCAAGAATGGCAAAGCATGCATAAGAAATTGATCGGGACTATCCACGTGTGCAAAGTGTGATGCTTGGTTTAGGTAAATCAATTCGGCCTGAGGTATTTGCTTTTTCCATTGCTTGCCAATGCGCGGTGGTACCATTGGATCCTGCTTCGCGTATTGCAATTGTAATGGAATGGGAAAAACAAAACCCTTACGGTTGAGTGTTTTTTTAAAGCGCCGCGTGTATTGGATGTTCATGGTTTCATCCAAGTATTTGATAAATGCCTGGATCCCTTCAGGGTGGTTAAGGGGGGTGCCATATTCCCTGGCTTCTTCGAGGGATTTTAGTTGTTCATCATAGTAATGCACATTCTTATGGGCAAACCGGTATGCGTCGCGTTGCACGAACCAGCGTAATAGACGTTTGGCGTTAGGAATTCGAAACACAGCATCAAGCGCCTGTAGTCGAAATTCAGGGATGCCAGGAGAGTGTAGGTTCAACAGTCGGGATATGGCATCGGGTTCTTGTATGGCAAGATGCATTGCAATGTACCCACCCATGGAATTCCCGATAACGGGGCAGCCATAAATACTCAGAGTATGCATAACCTCACCTAACCACTGGCCGAGATGAGCTGGGGTGTAGGGGGTTTCAAGTTGGTGCCCGGAGTGTCCAGCACCAGGCAAATCTGGGGCATAACAGGTAAAATGTTTACCTAACTCTTCAAATGTATAGCGCCAGGAATAGCTGGATGTCATCAGTCCGTGAAGGAGTAGTAGCGGAGGGCCTTCACCGAAGCGACGAACATGAACCTTCATGTCGCCAAAGGCTTTGCTGTTCACTTGTATATCCATCGCTATGGTGTCAAAGAAACGGTGGGGTACATTGGGTTTTTGAGGTAATGCATTAAAATCACCGCGCCGAAATGGAATCGTTGAGATCATAGGTTACTTCTGCCGATTGAGTGAGAGCACTGATAGAGCGTTCAATGTAGAAGTAATATCGCGTTTGAAGGGCGTTTTTGACAGGTTAATCTGTGCCGTGCCATTAGTTATATTGGGCCCCAAGAATTGAAGTCTACCTAAGCCGTGTTGGCGGAACTTTCACCTGTGAGTGTTCAGAATGTGGCTTTGAACCGATAGATGGCCAGATTCTCCCAGATGGCCTCCTGTAAGTACTGCGCAGAAGAGAGTGAATCATTGGAAAAGAGCCCATTATGAGAGAATTTCGAGACACTAAATGGATGAAACGCATTATATTTATCGCTGGAAGCACTAAAATATTGAGGTAAAACACAAAAAAGCATATTCTAGCCTGTAACAGAGTGTGCACTTGATAGTGATAACAGGTGTCACGTGTTTTACTGGAATTTTTTATTTTATATTCGAAACGGTGAATTCGGATATAAATTTTATATTTCACCACCAATCATGAGTAAAGAAGATGAGTAAAGGTACAGTTAAGTGGTTCAATGCTGATAAAGGTTTCGGTTTCATTACACCAGAGGACGGCAGTAAAGATTTGTTTGTTCACCATTCAGAAATCCAAGCTGGCGGCGGATACGCAACATTGAATGATGGTCAGGCTGTTGAATTCGAAGTTGGCCAAGGTCAGAAAGGTCCTTGTGCAAATAAAGTGGTTCCTGTTTAAGCCGCTGTTACACGTAAAAGTGTAGGTTGTCGGATGTTGGGGGGGGCTTCACGGCTTAAACCCAGCATCCGCAGCCAAATTTTTAATTTTTACCTTTATCTGTTTTATTCTTTCTCAAAGATTGTATCCATAATTGATGTAGCCATTGGCTCATATGTTCTCACTGCACTATTCTCATAGCTTTATTGACACCTACCGTTAGTATCGTAGCTAGACGTCTGTACGATTCTGGTCGGTATAAATACGGTACAACCCTAAGGCTGCCTAATTCGGTGAGGTAGAAGGGTGCTGAATAACATTTGATAGGGGTGGCTAAAGCTTGAGCGCACCACCTCAGTAAGCTAGAGAAAGGGATAAACAATAAGAAGCACATAAAAAAGCCCGATTAAAAAATCGGGCTTTTTTGCAACTATAGAGCGTCAACTAACATAAAGCTACTTGTCGCAGTGTTATGGATTACAAGCGCGCTAACACATTGGCAGGAACTTTAAAGTACAAGAACGTATTCCTATCTTCTGCTGCACCTTCAGTTGCGCCAATACCGTCACCTGGAAGTAATATATGATCTTCTAGGTAACGCTCCAAATACGATAAGAAACGGCCACGTTGGGCAACATGTAATGGGCTTTCTGATTCGTGATTTAACATGGTGCTTTTGATGGTACCAACACCGCTGTCTTTATCGATTGAGATATCCAATACACGAAATTGTTGCGGCCAGTTAACCATGGAGCCTGATTCTATTTCCCAGTAGCCTAACTCATCAGTTGCGCCAGCACGAGGAAGAATGCGATTCTCGTGAGAGTGAGCCACTAAATGAGCGATAACGTTTGGATATTGATTCAATGTTTCAATTAATAAACCACCATTGATAATGATATCTTTTGGTTTGTGGTGGGAGCTAACAATAACCAATTGTCCGGCATTTTGAGCGGCTTGAAGTTCTTGAACAATCCAGGCCATTTCAGCTAAATCAAGCATACCTTCAGGCCCAAGTAACATACTTGAATCAATGGCGATATGTTTTATTAAACCGTTATTACTGGTAAAGCTGTAATGCAGGTTACCGTCTTTTAGCTCACCTTGTTGATCGATAACGTGCTGCATGCCGTGGCCAACTGGCTCGCTGACAAATGCAGGGTCTTTAGAAATAAACATCTCTTCTGCGATTTCATTAGGGCGCAAGACCCGGCGGTCTGGATCTTCAGGGATGTCGCTGTAAACGATGGCATTTAAAAGATTGATGAAGGAAAATGTTGGGTCAAAACCTTGCAGACTAAATGATGCGGTAGCCATGTTGTCAAAAAAGGTTCGTGTGTCGATGGCAATTTTTTTACCGAACAAGTTGAAATCATTGTCGGTGATAGGGAAGTTACCCAATACTAAGCCATCGTGATTCCCTGGTACGTAGTACCAAGGGATATTGGCCTGGGTATCGTCTTGGCCATTTAAACCAATAGCAGTAAAGGCATCGTAAGTATCGTTAGGTTTCCCATCGTCAAAGTTGCCAGCAATCGGGTCGTCATCAGCACCACTGTCAGGGTTAATGTCACCGCCATCGAGAATATCGATTCCCCAACGAGCTTCGTTGTAGCCACCGATATCTAATAAGTCACCGGTGAAAATTGCCATATCAATTGGCTTGTTGATGTCAGATTCATAATCACGCAATGTGCGGATCATGTCATCTACTTGATAGGTGATATGGGCGCTAGCAGGATAATAAGACGCAGGAATAATGGATTTTAAGATATTTACGTTAAGAGGGCTTTCCTCATCACGCATTTGGAAGTCACTCATCACTAATAAGTGATGGGCACTAACGACATCACCACCATCGGCAGGTTTGCTGGCAAAATCTTCACGGTCAACAAACGGTGCTTCTTTACCAATATCGACTAAATGGTTTTTGTATTGAGCGTAAAGGTCTGTGAGTGTGTTTTCTTCCGGGTCATCTGATGACAATACTAGTGGTGTATTGGTTGCGCTAAAAATAAGTTCTAGCGCTGACTCACCTTCGTTAACAGTATTTTGCAACATTAAGTCAAAAACAGATTGTGCTTCTTCGGCAAGTTCTGTGCTGACGGTTGCAGAGGGGTAAGTAAAGGTACGTAGTAGCCGTGCTTGAACTTGTGTATTGCGTTCTTCAATTTGAGGTAGAAGGTTTTTTAGGCTGTGTTGAAGTGCGTCTGCGTGTAGCTGGCTTTTAAGTTCTGTTTGTAATAGTGCTTCTGCTTCTACGGTAAAGGATTCGCTGGACTGGTTGAAATTGAGATTGGCACTGCCTTTTGCTGCTGAGCGAATAACGGATGTAACAACAATACCGTTCATTGGAGACAGGTCATAATCAACAGTGACTAAGAAGCGTTGAAGGTTGCTTAGCGCGTCAGGGTGGTCACCAGCGATGTCTTCTAAGGTAATATAGTCTTTAGGCGTTGTGGTGCCTAATATAATGCCGCCTAAAGAAAAGGTAACCTCTTGGTCGGTGCGGTATTGAAATTGCCCATCGTCAGAAGTTGTACCTTCTTCAGAGCCTGATTCATAACTAAAACCACTTAGGCCTAGTAACTTACCTGATTTTGTTTGAGGTTCTGCGGTTTGATCGTCTGATGATCCGGCGGCACTGCCAGAGCTGGAGCTACCAGAGCCACCGCAACCGGCAGTAGCTAATAAAATTGAGGAAAATAAGATACTTAAGCTAAATTTATTCATATTATTAGTTCTGCTGATAGACGATCGAGTTATGTTTTTATGGATTCGCTAGCGCAACTTTTGGCGGTATTTTGCACCTTTTTTGAGTGGTGCTGGCCAAAAGATTAGGGGAGTATATCAGCAAGGGTATCGCTAAACAGTTACGAACTGTAACCAAACTGTCATGTTTTTGTTTATAGTTTGATCAGTTGGGGCTTGAGGAATTGCTGAGTTTTGGGTAGGGGCTGTTCGATTTATAAGGGGTGCGATTTAAGCAGATTGATCGTAATATGAGGTACCAGAGCCAATGCCGGCGCTTTCCATCTCTGCTGCAATATCGTCAAAATCCATCACGCTAAGCCCAACAAATTCGAGCAGGCTTTCTTTGATCACTTCCCATTCATGGTCGACGGATTGTTTTCCTAATACATTATGTAACCCGCATATGTGCTCGGACATTTTCAATATTGCTAATAAGGTTTTTTTACCAGGGTCGTAACCTTTGTTTAATTCCGTATTGTAGATATCTTTAACGTTATGGTGCTCGGCGATCACATCACAGAAGTCCTGGGGTAATTTCCAGGATTTAGCGGTGTAATAACCAATAACCGCATGATTGGTTCGTAAAAAACGGTTTTCTGTATCGATGATGCGATCATCTTGGCATTTGTAGGACTCTTTCATTACATCAGGGTAGTTCGGATGCTCCTTAATGAGCAAAGGCACCCCGCAATTGTGAAATAACCCCAAACTATAGGCTAAATCGGGGGCTTGATAGCCAATTTGTCGTGCAATGGTGGCGCATACTGATGCAATATCCATTGCACTGTCCCAAAATCCGCCCAATGCAATAATGGTTTCGTTATCCATTTCTCCTTTGATGCTTAGACCATTACTAATATTGATGACGGAGTCCATGCCCAATATATTTACGGCCTGCTCAATGGAGGTGATTTTGTTCTTTAATCCATACAGGTGTGAATTCACGACTTTTAAGATGGTGCCTGCTAAACCTACGTCCTGGCAGATAAGTTTGGCGATGTAAGCCATGTCTGGATCAGGCATTGCCTGTTCCATTTGGATGTCCACAATCACCTGTGGCTGCGGTGGAACCGTTATGCCATGAAGGATTTTGGTGACTTGTTCATCGTTAAGTATATCTGGCATGAGGCTTTAGTTATAATGGCGCATTCAGAGCTGCTGTTATTATAAAGTTTAGCAGCTGATCTTACGGATACCGCGAAAAAAGCAATTTTTTATTGGTGTCCCAAGAACCCATACTTTCATTGTTGAGACACCTGCATGAGCACCGCTTCCGAAATATCTAATCCAGCGCCTACTGATAACAGCCAGCTAGCGCGAGTTAAGCTAAAAAAGAATGAAGAACGTAGGCTAAAGTCTGGGCACTTGTGGGTGTACAGCAATGAAATTGACACAAAAGAGACCCCGCTTAATAGCTTTGAACCTGGCCAACATGTTGTTGTTGAGGACTCTAAAGGTAAGGCGATTGGTGTTGCTTATATTAATCCGCAGTCATTGATTGCAGCACGTTTGATGAGCAGAGACGGTAGCTGTGTAATTAGTGAGTCATTACTAACGCATCGTTTAAAAATAGCCTTGTCGTTACGTGAAAAGTGTTATGAAGGAGGGTGTTATCGTTGGGTTTATGGCGATTCTGATGGCCTTCCCGGTTTAGTAGTGGATCGATTTGGTGAATACGTTGTTGTGCAGTTAAATACCGCAGGTATGGACTGTTTAAAAGAGCAGGTTATTGCCGCGATTACCAAGGTGATTTCCCCTACAGGTATTTTATTTCGAAATGACAGCGCTGCTCGAAAGCAAGAAGGTTTGCCTTTAACGGTAGAGGTTGCAGCGGGTGAGTGGCCTGAGACACTAAGTTTGGTAGAGAATGGTGTTAACTTTATTGTGCCAGCTAATGATGGACAGAAAACAGGCTGGTTTTATGATCACCGTGAAAATCGCCAATACCTATCAAGCTGGGTAAAGGGTAAGCGTGTTTTGGATGTATTCAGTTACGTGGGAGGCTGGGGTATTCAGGCTGCTGTAGCAGGTGCGGAAGAAGTGTTATGTGTTGATGCCTCTGAATTAGCGTTAAATTTTGTAGAGAAAAATGCAGCATTAAATGGTGTTGTGGAGAAAGTGGGCACCATGCAAGGTAATGCGTTTGATTGTTTGAAGCAGCTTGCGCAAGAAAAAGAAAAGTTTGATGTGATTGTGATTGATCCGCCAGCGTTTATTAAGCGTAAGAAGGATTTTAAAAACGGTTCTACCGCGTATCGAACGTTAAATGAGCTGGCGATGCGACTATTGTCACGGGATGGGCTGTTGGTGTCGGCATCGTGTTCTATGCATTTACCGAATGATGCGTTACTGGATGTAGTGCGAGGTGCGGGGCGTCATGTGGATCGACAGGTGCAAATTGTCCATCAAGGAGGTCAGGGAGCGGATCACCCAGTGCACCCATCAATTACGGAAACACAATATCTAAAGGCAATCTTTGCCCGAGTGTTGCCCAGCTTCTAATTTATTGAAGCCTTTGCAGTGATGCTTTGAGTTGCGCAGTAAAGGCTTCGCGCGAAAGGTCAGGTGTTTGTTGGGGCCACTTGAGATAGGTGGCCAATGTTTCGTCGATATTGTTGCTCGGTTTGCTTATCTCATCTTGCGGCGTGGAATATTTTAATAATTCCCAATAACCTAAGCTAAGTGAATCGAGGTTTTGCGGCGCTATATTTTCCAGCATAGTGTTTAATATATTTCTAGTTAACCGTCGTGCTTCTGATTGCGTAGCGCTGATCGACAAGGTTGTTGTGTTGCTTAATATGACCTGTAAGGCGGTTAAGTCCTGTTGTAATAAACTAACGGCAATCGTAAGGTATTCTCTTCGTCTGTTCGCGTGAGGTTTCACAAAATCGTTGCTGGGCCTGGGGGTTAGGGATTGATTGTATCGTTGCTCTCCCATCAATATAAACGCAATGACTTCAAACCCGATACTGATTTCACCGTTATCGGTTAACCCTTGCTGAGCTCTTAGTGATTGCTCTGACAATGCTAGTGCGATGTCGTTTACAATGCCAGAGTTAGGGTATTGCACTAGATAATCAACGTAGCCGGGCAAGATCGGTGAGCTATACACGGATGAGGTCAGTGGGGTGATGCGTGTTTGCAGGGCTTGATTTGAGGCATTTTTTAGTAATGTATGGATAGGAATATAAAGATTTAGGCAGTGTTGCAGGGCTTGTTGGTTGTTATTGAGCAATGGCTGTGTGGGCGCAGCAAGAAAGAGGTTGAGGTTGGCGGCGAATGTATTTACACAAGATAAGGTAGTATTCAACGCATGTATTTGAGCATGTTGATAGTGTTTTAATGCTTTTGCTAGTGCGGGCTCGATAGGGGTGGTTTGGGGTGCTGTATTGGCTTTTTCTGGGGCAGTGTTTGAGTCTTGAGTGTTTTGGTCACAAGACGTTATGCTAAAGCCGAGAGCAAGGATGAATGCGACTCTCGTTAGCGCAATACCTAATTTGACGGCCATCGATTTACGCGTCATCTCGTAGACTGATAAGCGGCCAGTTACGCTTGCTTGCAACTGCGGTGAGTTTTTCATCAGCATCAACGGCAATCGGTTTTTCTACAACCTCTAATAACGGTAAATCGTTAATAGAGTCGCTGTAAAAGTAGCTGCCGTCTAACGAATATTGATTATCGGTTAACCATTGATTTAGGCGGGCGACTTTGCCTTCCTGAAAACAGGGGGTGCCAGCAATTTTACCTGTGTATTTTCCATCAATGATTTCAGGATCTGTTGCCAATATGTCATCAACACCTAATAATTTAGCAATTGGGTGTGTCACAAAGCCATTGGTTGCCGTGATGATGAGCAAAAAATGACCTTGTTGACGATGATTGTCTAGTAAAGCTGCAGCTTTGTCTTGCAACATCGGTTTGATTGCATCTCGCATAAACTGTTGGTGCATTAACGCTAAATCACCCATTGAATGTTCAGTAAGGGGGGCTAATGCAAACTCAAGATATTCATTGATATCAAGGGTACCGTTTTTATAATCTTGGTAAAATTGGTCGTTGCGAGCTTCATAATAGGCGCCTTCAACATAGCCTTGAGTCACTAAAAACTCCCCCCAAGCATGATCGCTATCACCGTTTAGCAAGGTATTGTCTAAGTCGAAGATGGCTAATTTTTT
>CAJXXT010000192.1 GCA_913063495.1 uncultured Gammaproteobacteria bacterium
CGCCATTTAAAGTGGTACGCGAGCTGGGTTTAGAACGTCGTGAGACAGTTCGGTCCCTATCTGCCGTGGGCGTTGGAGATTTGAGGAAAGCTGCTTCTAGTACGAGAGGACCGAAGTGGACGAACCTCTGGTGTTCGGGTTGTCACGCCAGTGGCATTGCCCGGTAGCTAAGTTCGGACGGGATAACCGCTGAAAGCATCTAAGCGGGAAGCCTCTTCCAAGATTAGATCTCCCTGAAACTTTAAGTTTCCTAAAGAGCCGTTGAAGACTACGACGTTGATAGGCTGGATGTGGAAGTGTTGTGAGACATGAAGCTAACCAGTACTAATTGCTCGTGCGGCTTGACCATATAACCCTAAGTGAAGATGTTGAGCGTAAGCGAAACATTCGAACAACGGGATATTGAGTGAAGCGCTATTGGACTTAAAGCAACAATGTTGACGCAGCAATGCGAAAACTAACGCTGTAACAAAGAACTATGGTTATCGGAAGATAATCAGACGATCAAACTTCATCTTACTGAGTTCTTAAAGATCACTTATTATGTGATGTTGATAGGTCAATAGCCAAAACCCTATCAGCAGTGCAAACGAATCGAAGTCTGGCGACGAACTGACCAGCTACTTCAACCAGTTTGCCCAACGACAATAGAACTGTGGTACCACCTGATCCCATCTCGAACTCAGAAGTGAAACGCAGTATCGCCGATGGTAGTGTGGGGCTTCCCCATGTGAGAGTAGGTCATTGTTGGGCATTTATTCCAAAAAACCCCGTTCAGAAATGAGCGGGGTTTTTTATTGCCTGCGATTTAGAGTGTGTAAACTACTAACAAATCAGCGGCTGCTATATTAGCTTCAGAAAAAAGGGTGGCTAGTATTTCACTAGTATTAAATGGACCTTGGTAGGATTGGTTCTCATGCCTTGTTACTAGGGAAGTTTATGGTGTAGGTGTTTCAGCGGCCAGAAATATGTATTGCTTTGAAATCATTGGGATATCAACTTCTTCGAAATCTTTAGCTGCTTGATTCCAGTTTAATAGCATCATATTTGGATCATCTAGAGAGTTTTTGAACGTTAGGAGGATTTCTGTTGGATGGCCTTGATCAGATACCTTAATCGTTTCTATCGATATGCCGTTTAACATGACTTTATCCCCAATCTTGATAGGTTTCGACAGTAGGTTTCGAGTGGCTTGTTCCGGACCAGTAATAAACCCAGAAGGTTTGCTTGCTAGGATTTGGTTATCGGATTTGCGTGTAACCGTTGTTTCAGAGCTGGTAGTTGAAATAACCCAAAGTTTGTTGGGTAACGGAAGGTTCTTAACAACTCGAGTTGTCGTTATAGCAAGTGCGGACCCTATGGGTACGTTGAATAGAATGATTTGTTTATTCTCTATATATTCTTTCGTTGCATTTATTCCTGAAAATAGCGCTGGGGCCAGGTCTAGCTGAGCACTCCATATCTTTGTACTGTAGGACATTAGCGGCATCAACAGTGGCGCGAGTATCAGGTGTGTTAGAGCAAAGGGGTAAGCGGTGAGTTTCGCTACAGGGGCAAGGTTTCCATACAGTTCTTGAGTATGCTTCAGTGCTGCGATAATTATGGCTGCTGCACAATAGCTTCCACCTAACCCAATGAAGAGTAGTACTCTGTCATGTGGTGCTGCTGAGCAGACTGGTAGAGCAGCAAATAACATTCCAAAAAACCAAAACCGAAGGTGAGCGTATTGTTTTAGTAATGGCGTTAATAATAATAATGTCAGGGAAATGAATACAGCCCCCACGGTAAGTGCAACATTCGCAATAACTTGATTGCTTGGCCCTATGAATCCAAAGACTTCTGCTGGAATTAGCCCCCACTGAGACCCAATGAGGGCAATCAGCCTTTCCCCTAGGGTAGATAAGAACAATATGGGAGAGGCGATAGGGTCTAGATAATAAGCATCAGCGTTTGCTGCACCAAAATTCCCTACTTTATAGATTAACCACCACAGCCCAGTGAGAGCTGCATGAGGGAGAATGTAAGTTAAACCTTTGATTGGACCATTTTTGTCCATAAATATGGCAAAAGCCCCTAAGTATGCACACGTTGAAATGCCAAATTCAGCGGATAATAGCGACAGGCACAGGAATACTAATGAGAGAATATAGTTGTTGTAGTGATCTTTGTTACGCCAACGAATATAGAAAATCAGCGAACTGACACCAAACGTTGTTGCAATTAGGGCATTCCGGTTTGCAATCCAAGAAACGGTAAACCCGTGACTACTATCTAAGCCATAGATGAGCATGGCGAGAAGAGGAGCGCTTGCAGATAGCACAGATGCCTTGCTTGGCAGTGAAACTTTAAATAGGACGTGGACTAAATAGAGAAGGAGAAGGTACCAGGCAATATTTTGGGCGTGCATTAATTCGGGGCTAGAAGGCCAAAGTTTGTGGTCAAGCCAGTGTGTTATTTCGGATATGGGGCGCCAAAAAGCATACTTTAGATCCGGGTTTGTCCACCATGGTAGCAACCCTAGGTCCATCAGCTGAAGAGTGCGGGCTGAGTCACCATTTACGAATGAAAAGAGGCCCAATATAGAAAGGTCTTGAGGTTTTTGTATTGGAGAGCTTTCTTGCAGTAATGCGTGATGCATGTAGTCGTCGCCAAAGTATCCGGCGAAGAGAGCCGGAGTACATAGCACAAAGGTAAGCGCAATGATTGACAGCGGAGTGAGTGACCACTTTTTTAACATAGGTAGTAGTTATTGTTATTATTATTATCGATTCATCCAATCTAGCTGGGAGTTTAAGGTTAAAAAAATGACGCTTCAAGTGCATCATTCACAGTTAACAGAACTATAACAATAATCATTAGGTCAACCACCAAATTAGCACAAATTCTTGGTTAAACGCGTTGTATATGTTTTTTGTTTGCGTAGAATATTGCAGATACTATATATATACCGCTCATTATGTATAGCAGGTAATCGCATCATAAAGTGTTGAATGAGTTTATAACGCTAACAGAGGCTTACGATGGAAGATGTAACACCTAGCTCAGAACAAAATATTATTGATAGAGGTCACGATGATACTCATTTTATGGATGCCTTGTTAAAAGAGACGGAACGTGAACGTGGGGATGATACAACCGAATTGAACTTCCCTTTGCCTGGTCAGGGCGCAAAGTCAGACGTGCTGTTTAATGCTATCGGTGTATTTGCACGTAAAGGCATTACAGAGACAACGGTTCAAGATTTGCTAGAAGCAGCAAGTATATCTCGACGTACATTTTATAAGTATTTTAAAAACAAAGTTGATGTACTGGAAAGTATTTATAAGCTTGCAGCAGAATTGTTAACCGCTCGCTTTAAGTCTGAGCGAAAAAACGCCAGCTCATTAACGGAATTTGTTATGCGCTGTGTTGACCTATATTTTGACTATCACGCGAGCTTGGGGCCTTTAGTTAGGATGATGACGGAGGAGGCTCGCCGTACAGATTCACCCCTATCCCAACATAGGGAGGCACTTATTAAACAGATTGTTGAACTGTTTGATGATAAGTATCATGAAGTAGAAGGGCGGCACCTAGATCCATTAGTGCATTATGCGTTGATATGGTCAATGGAAAGTGCCTCGATTAACTTGTTGACGAATACTAATTGCACGCAAGATGAAGTTGATCGTTATAAAGGGGTGATGAGGGCGGTAGCTGCCAGAGTTATATCTTCAGGTCTTGCAGAGGGCTGCCCAGACTTGCCCTCCAGGTAGTCTTTTGCCGTAAACGGGTTTTCAACCGTATTGACATACAAGGTTACCCGTTTGCACTGCGGGTCCAACGGAAACGTGGTACTTCTTGGTTGTTGACAGTGATTGATTCGGTGAACATATGAAAAGGTCTAACCCATAAATCATAGTTACCGTAAAGGGTTCTATAAACAACAAGCTGCTCTTCGGTTTCACTATGAGTAGCAACGTCAATTACCTCGTATTCGTTACCTTTGTAATGAGTGTATATACCTGGTTTGATTTCCATTTTGTCTTGATCCTATGTGTTTTTGAAAGAATGTCTGTGGTTACACTGTTTTGTGCTCGAATGTGCTTAAATATATTTAAGCAACTCAACAACAGCAACGGATTTTATAGTGTGATGGCATATTGTGATACTCATCAGAAGAATTAAAAAGAGCAGATATAATCACTCTTCATTGCTCGATGTTATCGTAAACCTCATCTTGGGCTCTATTTTCTTCTTGGCGGTGGCCCCAGTGACCGGAGCTACCGTTGGTTCTAGAGTCCTGTTGGACGACACGTCAACCAGGGTCGATGTAAGCTCATCCTTGCAGTTTTACGAGGACATGGGGGGTAAATTGGGGTTTTCTGATATATATGAAGACCGCTTAGCAATACCATGGCAAGAAGTGCCTAACGGAATGCCTAGTTTTGGCTATTCTCGCTCAGCATATTGGTTTCTAGTTGAGATAGATTCGCAAACGGATATGCGCCAGTGGTACCTTAATATTAACAATACTCAAATAAGAGCGTTGGATTTATATATTATTGAAAAAGGGGAAGTTAAAAAAGTATATCAAGCGGGTGATCGCTTTGAATTTACTGGCCGACCTCTAGCATACCGATCATTTCTTTTTCCATTGGAGCTGAAAAAAGGAAGATCCTTGGAGGTACTTATCAGGGTTCAAACACCTTACTCGATCAGTGCGCCGCTTTTTATCATTGAACAAACCAAGTTGTTACAGCACTCGGTCCAAACAGAGCTGGCTTACGGATTGTTTTTTGGTTTTCTCATTGTCATGGCGATATACAATTTTTTTATGTTTCTTGCTACTCGAGAATTCGGATACTTGTTTTATGTGTTGTTCACTTTGTCTAGCGCAATGTTTATATCTGCTGAAAGAGGATTTGCATTTCAATACTTGTGGCCTTCGTCGATTTATTGGCAACATCAAGCTGTGGGTGTTTTTGCCTGCGTGACAATGTTTTTTGCAGGACTATTTGTCATTGAATTTTTGCGATTAAAAGAGCTGCAAAGTACTTTGTATTATTTGGTAATGTCAGTGGTGCTGTACTCGGGTGTTATGATATTTTTTGGTGGGTTTATTGACGCGTACTATTTACAGCAATGTAATTCTATTGTTGTATTGGTTGCATCTGTTTTTATATTGACCTCTGGGTTGCTAGCGTGGCGACGCGGGCAAAAGGAAGCTGGGTATTTTGTTGTAGCCTGGTTTGTTTATATTGTTGGTGTTAGTGTGCTGGTTTTTTATCGCATGGGTTTTGTCCCTGCCTTTTTTGTGACGGAATATAGTATAGAAATTGG
This sequence comes from uncultured Gammaproteobacteria bacterium, assembly GCA_913063495.1. GTDB lineage: Bacteria > Pseudomonadota > Gammaproteobacteria > Pseudomonadales > Ketobacteraceae > 42-54-T18. The sequence continues at coordinate 5,323 of CAJXXT010000192.1, forward strand.
TGCGGTATTTGAGTTAAGCCTTCTCTCTTTTGCACTAGCGGATAAGCTTAATCGAAAACGAAATATTCAAATGATTGCAGCCCAGCAAATAAAGCATACAGAAGCAAAGGTTCTTGCTGATCAAGGCCTAGCGCTAGATCGGGAGCGAATCAGTAATGAGCGTCTAGCAAAAAATATCAAAAAGAGAACGGAAAGATTACATCAGGTGTTGGCTGAGTTGTCACAAATGAATCACAAATTGGAAGAGATAAATACCATTGACGCAGTCACAGGCCTCAAAAACCAAGTAAGCTTTACACAACGATTACAAGAAGAGTGGGAGAGGGCTTACCGTGATCAAGCCCCGGTTGCTTTGTTGTTGGTATCGATTGAGCGGTTTGATGCAATTGGAGACTGCTATGGCTATGTGGCTGCCGATGAATCATTAAAAATGATTGGCCAGATACTGCGTTCATTAGTTACTCGCCCAGCAGATTTGTTGGCCAGGCTTGAGGTTGCACAATTTGCAGCAGTATTGCCCAATACTGATAAAGGTGGAGTTGAGCATTTGGTTAAGAAAATCAATTCTCGCTTAAAGGCTGAGCCGATAAATCTTGGGGTATGTTGTATTTCCGTATCTGTTGCCTGTGGTGCCTCTGTGGTTGTTCCCCAGCAAAGCGGGGAAAGCGATTGGTTGTTAACGGATGCTCGTGAGCAATTACAAAGTTAACATGAGCAGTGTTTTTTAGCGGAACATGAACTCTGTTGAATGCTGTTTTCCTAGAGACCGCTAAATAACTGTTGCTTGTCGAATGTTAACTTTTTTCTCTTCGCCGCCAAGTCCAAAATAGCCCGGGAATAAAACCTACGATTGCCCCGTATAAGTGACTGTCGATAGCGACTTCTCCACCGATCAGGGCCGCAGTTGCTCGGTCGGGTGGCGCAAAAAATTGTTCGTAAACGATCTTAGTAATGATAAAGAATAAAAAGAAGGCAGAGAGGTAGGGTGTCTTTTTAATACCTATCATCGAATTGCTAACCAATAGTCCATATATTGCACCGGACAAACCCGCATACCATGCCATTTCGGGATTGAACCAATAAATGCCAAAGCCAACGCCGATTACGGCAATAAATAACGAGATCATTTCCTCTGTAGCAGTGACTTCTTTTCGAAATCCAAAACAAAGGATGATGTAACCTGTAGCGTTCAATAAGGTGTGGTTTGTTGTTAAATGAACAAACTGGCCAGTGATGATTCTCCACCACTCCCCCTGGTTAATCATGTCGCGTTTTAGCGAAAGTACCTGGGTAAGAGAGTCACCAAAGGAGGCTGTAGTGAATATAACAATGAGCACCAAAAGAGAGAACCACCATTCAGAAAAAAACTGTTGGGCAGAAAACTCATCGGTTGTTAGGGGTGTGTCTGTATCGGTAGGAGTATTAGTCATAATAAAAAAGGAGGGTAAACCCTCCTTTCGCTTTGTTGGTTTATTGTTTAGGGCTAAAGTTCGCTAATTTTATTCGCTTGCTCTGCCAAGGTTGCAAGTGCAGCTTTGGCATCAGCTACTTTTTGTTTCTCTTTATCAACGACTTCTGCTGGTGCTTTATCAACAAATTTAGGGTTTGTTAATTTCTTTTCAGCTCGATCAATATCGATTTTAAGCTTATCCATTTCTTTATTAAGACGAGTGAGTTCCGCATCTTTGTCAATTAGGCCGGCCATTGGAACAAGGACTTCCATATTGCCAACAAGCTGGGTGGCTGACATTGGTGCTTCTTCCCCCGCATTTAGCCACGTAAGGCTTTCTAGCTTAGCAAGAGAGATAAGGAACTGAGCATTATTGTTAAAGCGCTGCTTATCATTGTTATCGCCGTGACTTAATAACACCGGGATTTGCTTGGCAGGAGAAATATTCATTTCACCACGAATATTTCGAATACCTATGATAACGCCCTTAACCCATTCAATATCACTTTCAGCCTGTGCGTCGATAGACTCTTCGGCCGGTGCTGGAAGTTCGGCTAGCATGATGCTGTCGCCACTTCTGCCAACCATTGGTGCGATTTGTTGCCAAATCTCTTCAGTGATATAAGGCATCATTGGGTGTGCAACGCGTAAGGTGGTTTCCAGTACCTGAAGCAATGTTCTCCGTGTTCCTCGCTTCGCTTCTGCGCTGAACTCATCGCTGGTTAAAATAGGTTTTGATAACTCTAGGTACCAATCACAATACTCATTCCAAATGAATTCATAAAGCGCTTGTGATGCATGGTCGAAACGGAACTCTTCAATCGCTTTGTTAACATTTTGAATCGTTTGCTGTAAACGAGAAATAATCCAACGATCTGCAAGGCTGAGTTCAACATTTTCACCGTTGATACCGTTATCTTGATCCTCTGTATTCATCAACACGTAACGTGTAGCGTTCCAGATTTTATTGCAAAAGTTGCGATAACCTTCAAGTCTGCTGGTATCAAATTTGATGTCACGACCAGTGGACGCTAATGACAAGAAAGTAAATCGCAGAGCATCGGTACCGTATGACGAAATACCTTCAGGAAAATGCTTGCGGGTTTGTTTCTCGATCTTTGTTGCCATTTTAGGCTGCATCATGCCGCCGGTACGCTTATTAACGAGATCTTCTAATTCAATACCGTCAATGATGTCGATAGGGTCCAAAACATTACCTTTGGATTTCGACATTTTTTCCCCTTCCGCATCACGAACTAAGCCGTGAACGTAAACCTTTTTAAAGGGTACTTCATCTGTGAATTTCAGCGTCATCATTATCATTCTGGCAACCCAGAAGAAAATAATGTCAAAACCGGTCACCAATACATCAGTAGAGTGGAAGGTTTTTAGTTCGGGTGTTTCTTCCGGCCAACCTAGGGTTGAGAATGTCCATAATGCAGACGAGAACCAGGTGTCTAATACGTCATCGTCTTGGCGTAACACCAAATCATCTGCAAGTTGGTGTTTGCTGCGAACTTCCTGCTCATCACGGCCAACGTAGACATTACCGTCGCTATCGTACCAAGCTGGGATGCGATGCCCCCACCAAAGTTGACGTGAAATACACCAGTCTTGAATATCTCTCATCCACGCGAAATAGGTGTTTTCCCATTGTTTCGGAACAAATTCAATATCACCGTCTTCTACCGCTTTTATAGCGGGCTCAGCTAAAGGTGCAACACGAACATACCACTGGTCAGTAAGGTAAGGTTCGATTACTACACCAGAGCGATCACCACGAGGCACTTTTAATCCGTGATCGTCAATTTTCTCTAGTAATCCATTGTCATCAAATTCAGCAATGATTTGTTTACGGGCAGCAAATCGATCTAAGCCAGCGTAGTTTGCGGGTAAGCTGCCATCAATCTCGTTATTTTCCGTGCCGTCGATATTGTATATGGTTGCCGTGGCGAGAATGGATGCTTCGTCAGTAAGAATATTGATAAGTGGTAAGCTGTGACGTTTACCTACTTCATAATCGTTAAAATCATGGGCAGGAGTGATCTTTACACAACCAGTACCAAACTCCATATCGACATAATCGTCAGCAATGATAGGGATTTCTCGATTAACCAGTGGCAGTAAAACGGTTTTCCCAACCAATGCTTGATAACGTTCGTCTTTGGGGTTAACGGCAACAGCACTATCTCCCAGCATCGTTTCAGGTCGAGTTGTTGCAACAATAATGTAATCTAGGCCTTCGGCAGTTTTTTCGCCGTTGGCTAATGGGTAACGAAAATGCCAAAGGCTGCCTTTCTCATCCTTGTTCTCAACTTCTAAATCAGATATGGCGGTGTGCAGTTTTGGATCCCAGTTCACTAAACGTTTTCCACGATAGATAAGGTCCTCTTCGTGTAAACGAACAAAAACTTCCTTTACTGCTTCCGATAAGCCGTCGTCCATCGTGAAGCGCTCGCGGGTCCAGTCAATGCTATTACCCATGCGGCGCAACTGTTGGGTAATGATTCCACCAGATTCTTCTTTCCATTCCCATACTTTATCAAGGAATGCCTCGCGACCAAGGCTGTGTCTAGTAATATCTTGAGCTTGTAGTTGACGTTCAACCACCATTTGGGTGGCAATCCCTGCATGATCGCAGCCTACTTGCCATAAAGTATTATGCCCCTTCATGCGGTGATAACGCACCAATGTATCCATGATGGTATCTTGGAAAGCATGACCCATGTGAAGTCGACCGGTAACATTCGGCGGGGGGATCATAATGCAGTAGGAGTCACCTTCACCGCTAGGCTTAAAGTAACCATTTTCTTCCCAGGTTTTATACCAGCGGGTCTCAATTTCACTTGGGTTAAACGTCTTTTCCATAATGGTATGTTGTGCGGATTCTCAATAGGGGAGGGATGTTGGCGAAAGGCTCGCCAACAGTGATAATGTTTTTTGATAATTGGTCGGCATTATACCGATTGAGGGTGGGGAATGCTCGGTTATTCTTTGTTTTGCTCGCGTATCATTGCATCAACTTCTGCTTCAAGGCGCATTCGCAATTCTGCCTCCAGCCTAGGCAGTTGTATTTTGACGATTTCATTGATCACCGCAGAAGCTTTTTTGCGTAAACGTTGATACTCCGGTGAACCCTGACCATCATCGAATGTTGCTTTCGCTGATTGCCTAAGTAAAGCATGAAGTTCTGAGGATGCGTCGCTACTATTGCTAACTCTGTTGTTACTTTGGGCTCGGGTGCCGGTTACGCTGCTACTTACAGAGCCACCTCGATTGTCTCTAATGCGGTCTTTAGCAGACTGAGGCAGAAAGGGGTTGCTTTCTAGAGCGGTAGCTTTTGTATTATTTGGCGTACGTGGTTCGATGACTGCTTTAGGCGTTGGAGATGCCGATTGATATGGGGTTGTGGGGCTTTGGGCGTTATCTGTGGAAGCAAGACTGGCTGCACGTTGTTGCTTAACAAAGTCGCTAATGGCTAGAGGGTCAGCACTATTTTCTGAGTTAGCCCCACCTTGATAGTCTGCAGTGTTGGTTTCTTTTGGCACAGGAGCAGGACTTTGTGCTTGGCCTGTTTTACTTATCCGCTCATTAAGAATTGGCACGTCTTCTACAAAACTTTTCAGTACCGGCAGGTCTTCTAATTGTTGCTCAGAATCCAAATCAAAAGGGTCATTATCAAGTGTGTTGTTGAGAGACTCTAATTCTGATAGTAGGCGCTCACTTTCGTTTTGCTTGTCGCTCATGCTATGTGGCTCAATGCTATTGTGAAGTGTTATGGCGTTTTGATGTTATGGGTATGTAAAGGATAGCCCCTCTCTTTGTAAAATCGAAAGTTTTCTCTGCTCTTAGTACGCATTTCTTTATTCCCTGGCACTATTTCAGCAACGCGTTCGAAGCGACTAAAAAAGTTAGGGATGTTGCCCGACAAGTTAATCATAACGCTGCCGTGGTGCTGAGGTTCGCTGCCAAAACCTAGCAGCACGGGGGTATCAGATTTTTCTTGCCCTACTATTTCATGAGGAACAAAACTCTCGGGAGCAAATTGCCATAGCTGCTCGTTGAGGTATTGCGTGTCTTGCTCATTTGCAAGGTGAACATAAATGCCATGACCAAGGCGGTATACTTTTTCGATAAGGCGGCTGGCATAGACGAGCGGAGACTGGGGGTAGTTATCCGGTAATATGTAAAAATCAACGCGAGTCATAAGAGCCTTAATTCGCTGTGCTTTGTTAAATAGGGTGTTTAGCGATATATAGCAAGACCTTACCTTAATGTTAATACCGGTAAAGTCTTGCTATATATCGCTAACGTGAGACCTGGCGTAACAATTAAACCTGGTTAATCAAATATTGCGTTAATAGCGGTACTGGTCGGCCAGTAGCGCCTTTCTTTGGTCCGGCGCTAATCCATGCTGTACCTGCAATATCTAAGTGTGCCCAAGGGTAATCTTCGGTGAAGCGAGAAAGGAAACACGCAGCAGTAATGGTGCCAGCGTTGCGACCACCGATGTTGCCCATGTCTGCAAATGGACTGTCCAATTGACGCATGTATTCTTCACCCATGGGTAA
>CAJXXT010000193.1 GCA_913063495.1 uncultured Gammaproteobacteria bacterium
AACAGCGGCAGTTTCACAGAAAGTAATGTAAGCCAATACGGGTAAATTGCGCTCTTTTGCCCACTCTTCTGTTGCTAGTAATACACAAGAGGCACCATCTGTTAGTGGTGTGCTGTTGGCTGCAGTCATTGTGCCGTTTTCACGATCAAAACAAGGCTTCAATGTGCTTAACTTCTCGATGGTAGTATCAGCACGCAAGTTGTTATCACGCTCAACACCATTAAACGGCGTGATCATGTCTTCAAAGAAACCTTCATCGTAGGCTTTAGCCATATTGGTGTGGCTGTTATAGGTAAGCTGATCTTGATCTGCACGAGCGATATCCCACTCTTTTGCAGTGAGTTCACAATGCTCACCCATAGACAAGCCTGTACGAGGCTCTCCATTTGCAGGAACAAGAGGTAGCAAGTGCTTAGGGCGGAAGCGAGATGCAACCTTTAAACGGTCCTGTGTGGTTTTTGCACGATTTAAATCAAGAAGAATGCTGCGTAAGCCTTCACTAATCCCAATAGGTGCATCACTGGTTGTATCAACACCACCAGCAATACCTGAATCTATCTGGCCTAGTGCAATTTTATTAGCAACCAATATGGCTGCTTCAAGCCCAGTACCACAGGCCTGCTGAATGTCATAACAAGGAGTCTCTGGTGCTAATGTAGTATCTAACACTGTCTCACGCACAAGGTTAAAATCGCGAGAATGCTTCATTACTGCACCAGCAACAACTTCTCCTAACTTCTCACCGCTTAAGTTATAACGCTCGATAAGACCATTAAGTGCAGCACCCAACATTTGTTGGTTACTCGCATCGGAATACACAGTGTTAGAACGAGCGAATGGAATACGGTTACCGCCAATAATGGCAACTCTTCTTACTGTATCGGCTTTCATGGCATTACTTCCTATCAAATTAGGTGATTACTTTTAGACGAGAACACAATCAGCGCCTAGTCTAATGATTGGTACTCAACTTACATTGACCCCACCGCCAGGCACAAACTTACGCTGGGTCAATTCCAAAAACTGTGCGAGTCCTTTAAGATACCCCCCAACCCATAGGGTTAGGATCAAACCTCGGCTATGTTGCACAACAGGCGCAACCATAGCATTAATGGCAGCACAAAGGCCACTCTACCGCATAGTTCGCCGTAGATGCGGTCAATTACCCATCTCGATAAAGGAATTACACTATGGCTGATATTTACCAGTCTTTGCTTTCATCCCCCATTGGCAGACAACTTCTTACCGCAGTTAGCTTACCTGTACCTGTAGAGTTAGACCGTCATTGTCAATCACAGCCTTCTTTTATTACCGGTAATGTTCTTATCGGTGGTGCAGCCAATGGGCGTTTGACCGATGTTATCAGTAAATCCCTAGCCGCTAGCAACGCTCACGTACAAGTCAGCCAAGAATCTCCCAGTAAAGATGCTTTTGATAAAGCAGCAGATAAAGCTGAATTAAAATTAACCATCATTGACCCCAATGCAGAAGCCGCCAAGTTCAAAGGATTGGTATTTGATGCAACAGGCATTGAAAACAGCACTCAGTTACGTGCGTTATATGACTTTTTCCATCCCGTCATGAAAAAAATGCAAAGCAGTGGCCGCATTGTAGTACTTGGACTCCCTCCAGAGTCTTGTAAAGAACCTGCACAGCAAATTGCCCAGCGTGCATTAGAAGGATTTGTACGTACCGTTGCTAAAGAAGTCGGTAAGAAAGGTGCAGTTGCTCAATTAGTATACGTTACCAAAACAGCTGAAAAATTGGCTGAATCTGCTATTCACTTTTTCCTATCGCCACGCACAGCCTTTGTTGACGGACAAGTGGTTCGTATTGGCAAGGGTAAATTTGACACAACTGACTTCAACTGGAACCAGCCACTAAAAGGCAAGGTTGCTTTGGTAACTGGTGCGTCTCGCGGCATCGGCGAATCAATTGCTGAAACCTTGGCCCGCGACGGAGCAAAAGTTATCTGCCTGGATATTCCAGCAGCAGAAGCCGATCTTAAGCGTGTAGCATCTCACATTGATGGCAGCGTTCTTCCTCTGGATATTACTGACCCAGAAGCTCCTAAAACTATTGCTGAGTTTTGTAAGAAAGAATTCGGTGGCTTGGATGTTATCGTCCATAACGCTGGGGTTACCCGTGATAAAACCTTGGGCGGAATGCCGGATCACTTCTGGGATATGGTTATCGACATCAATCTTTCTTCCGAAGAGCGAATTAATGCCGCATTGCTAGATGATGAAATACTTAATGAAGGCGGCCGAATCGTCTGTGTTTCTTCTATGAGTGGTGTTGCAGGTAACTTTGGTCAATCAAACTACGCAACATCTAAAGCAGGTGTTATTGGTATGGTTAACGCGATGGCGCCTATCTTGGCTAAGCGAAACATTACCATTAACGCAGTTGCCCCTGGTTTTATCGAAACACAAATGACGGCAGCAATGCCAATGGCACCTCGTGAAGTGGGTCGACGTTTGAACTCATTAAAGCAAGGCGGTCAGCCTGTTGACGTTGCAGAAGCCATTGCATTTTTTGCAAGTCCTGCTTCTGCCGGAGCCAATGGTAATACCATTCGTGTATGTGGGCAGAACTTGATTGGTGCGTAAGTATTAATCAATAGCCCCACCTATAAAAAAGGCTCTGAGCATAGTTGCTCAGAGCCTTTTTTATAGGTTAAATTTAATACTAATACATCAATACCATATCAGTAACACTACACCTGACTACGGCTTTTACGATACTCAACGGGTGTCTGCCCTACCCACCGTTTAAATGCGCGATAAAATGTACTTGGCTCGGAAAAACCCGTTAAATATACAATTTCGTCAATAGACTCATCTGTTTTTGCTAGCAAGCGTTTCGCCAAGTTACAGCGATAGTCTGCAAGCAGCTGATTAAAATTCGTGTCCACATCCGTCAATCGAGTTCGCAGACTACGAGGTTTAATATCTAAACGCTCCGCCACGGTTTCCAAATTTGCATGACCCGACTCCAACAACTCGCCAATCAAACGGTTTACTTGAAAAATAAAATCCTGTTTTTCTAATTTCGCCACATGCTGGCTGGCTAATTGTTCATGTAAATCCAACAACTCAGGTTCAGCATGAAGCGATGGGTGCTCTAATATGCTTTCATCAAAGTAAATACGAATCTGTGATGCGTTAAAATACACGGGGCATTTAAATATGCGCAAGTACTCCTCGTCATTTTCATCACCATCATGTGTAAAATGAATTTCTTTGGTGGTAAACGCGCCTTCAGTAACATAGTTAAAAAAAGTGAGTACGCCAATAATGACACTTTCCGTAAGATGGCTTATAGCATTACGTGGCGTTGGATCAACAAGGTAGGTACCACGCTCATCCTTCTCCAACGAGGCTTGCACGACATCCGACAGCAATCTTTGATAGTTTAACGACCGAACTAAGCCATCTCCAAACGTAGAGCTACTCAAAAACAAATACTCTAATACCTGTCCTTTAAATACAGGAATATGCTCCCCTAAATGCAGACCAATGCGTGGGTCACCAGAGACGTCTTCAATGGTTTGCCAAAACAAGCGCTGGGCAGAGTGAGGTGTTCGGAGTTCTTTATCCATCAGCTGCTGCTGATTCATACCAATACGCTGCAACACCTCTTGGGCATCAATACCCAAAGAGTCCATTGCTTGATAAGCAAGTCGTATCAGTACCCCAGAATCCGTAAATTCGCCCATGATGATTACTCGTGCCGTCAAACTGTGACTAAACTGTAAAGAAACCTCAACAAAACAACGCTTTCAGTGAGCGATATTCGCTAACCTGTTGTTTTTCAGCTTCTTATACAAAAAGCTATAATAGTCATTGGTACCCAAGAACACAACTTTACTGAACAACCTCTCAGCCTTACCAAATTACGCCGCATTGACCTTAACGCCTTTTATTGCTTATTTTCTGACAATTGCAGCGTTAAACCATTTGAGTATACTGCTAGACATGTTGTACATCCAAATCCAAGGAACAAGGCTATGTCTACTCTAGAACTCGATACTCCCTCATCCACGCTCAGCCTGTATTTTCGTGCTGCGACGGCTAAAAAAAGCGGTAATATCGCAGGGGGCACATTACCACCACTCGCCGTAACGCTAAGCGGTGTACAGGCCAAACCGAAAAACCTTGCGCAATATCGCGACCTTTGTGGCTTCACCAAAGGGCCATGTATGCCTGCGACCTATCCACATATTCTCGCTTTTCCTTTGCACATGGAACTACTGGTCTCTAAGGAATTCCCTCTACCACTACTTGGTTTGGTTCATGTACGTAACGAATTCACCCAATATCGTTCAATAGGTAATCAAGAGATCCTTGATATCGAATGTTATTTGGAAGGGCCAACCGATGTAGGTAAAGGAAAAGAGTTCGATATCGTAACTAAGGTGAGCATTGCAGGGAACCTTGTATGGGAAAGTGTTAGCACCAACCTCTACCGCTGCAAAACAGATGTTGATGATCAGAAAAAAGCAACGGCTAGTACATTTAGTGCTGACACTGTACGTAACTGGACCGTTGCTGAGAATACGGGCCGACGATATGCAAAAGTATCAGGAGACTCAAACCTCATTCACCTTTATGCTTTCACCGCTAAATTATTTGGATTTAAGCGCGCTATTGCTCACGGCATGTGGTCTAAAGCCTGTGCTGTTGCCGAATTAGACAGCCTTCTTCCAAATGGCCCTTTCAAGGTTAGCGTTGCTTTCAAGCTACCGGTATTTATGCCTGCCCAAGTTCAGTTTCAATATCAAGAAAACGATAATGGCGTTGAATTCCATGTTAAAGATAACAACGGTGAAAAACCACACTTGGCCGGTACAGTAACGGTTCTATAGAACTGAGCTCACCGTCACAACAGCGCAAGGCCTCCTGATTTACTCCGGAAACACGCGCGCTGTTGTACTGGTGTTATAGCTACCTGTGCTATAGTCCTCCCATGACAAATACCCCTCCCCTATCTAACATTCTCATTTTTGATTCAGGTATAGGGGGTCTATCAATTGCCGATGAAATAACCCGAGCGCTCCCTCAACACCCCATTATTTACATTGCTGACAATCGCCTGTATCCCTACGGAATACAATCCGATGACGCTCTACTTACAAGAGCAACAACACTATTCCCAATCCTGGAAAGTCATTACCAGCCTGCCATAATCATTATCGCCTGCAATTCTGCCAGCACCCTTATTCTTGATAAAGTTAGATCTATTACACAAACCCCGGTAATTGGTGTTGTCCCTGCTATCAAACCTGCCGCAGACATTACCCAAACGGGCAACATAGGGCTATTAGCAACAAAAGGCACCATTAGCCGACAATACACCCTGGATCTCATTGCTGAGTTTGCATCACATCACAAGGTTACAAAAATTGGTAGCGATCTACTTGTATCACAGGCCGAACGCAAACTGCATGGTGGCTCAATTGAAGAAATACTCGTAGAGAGAGAACTGGCTCCGATTATTAATAATACCTCTATAGATACCGTCATACTTGGCTGCACACACTTTCCACTGATAAAACAAGAAATCCAGAATGTCCTTGGCAATAAGGTACGTCTTATCGATAGTGGTGAAGCTATCGCACGACGAGCCACTCATATATTGTCGACATCAAATAAACAACTTCCCTTAACATCACCCACACCCTCTCATACCTTTATCTTTACCGCAGAAAACAACCACGTCACCAAACTCATGCCTGCACTTCATACTAGAGGGTTTACGACGATAAAAATTGGCAATCACTAAGCTCAAATCTAAGAATACCTTCTTAATGCTCACACATTCCCTTCCCAACATTACTAAAACGTGACAAATCTACTAAGCAGCTTAGTATCCCTTTGATATACTAAGCAAACAACCTTCGAAAACTGGCTCTTCAGGAACGTTCAATGGCTGACATACTGGCACTGGTAGTTGATGACTCTCGCATGGCGCGATATGTACTGAGCAAAATGCTAAAAGAACAAGGTATTAATGTCGATACCGTTGAATCTGCAGAAGAAGCACTGGGTTATCTGTGTAATAACATACCTGACATGGTTTTTATGGATCACACTATGCCAGGAATGGATGGTTTTCAGGCAATTAGAGCGATAAAGAATGATCCTAAAACAGCATCAATACCGATAATGATGTACACCTCGAAAGAAGGTGACGTGTACATGAATCAAGCCCGCGCACTAGGTGCCGTCGACGTACTGCCTAAACAACTCAAGCCTATTCAGCTAGTTCAAGTGCTTGAACGCCAGCAATTACTTCCGCGCCAAATAACCAATAAAAAACAACGCTCTGCCCCCCCAAACACTGAACCCAAACAAGCTGCACAAAACAGCAATAATATTGACGCAACTGAGACAAAGGAGCCTACTGTTCAAAGTGCCACTGTTCAAAATACCATCACTCAAAACACTACTGAACACAACACCCAAGCACCTAATGAACCCTTGCCTCATGTTAACGAGCCCCCTGCCGCGATAGTTACCGCTAGCGATATAGGGCAAGACTTAGAGCAAGTCACAAAAGATGCTGAGCGCTCTATTGAAAACAAATCCTTTACCAACGACGTGAAACTACTGCTTGATGAGCACAGAGAAGAATTAGCAGAACAGTCCAGCGAGCATTCTCAACTATTGCTTGAATCCTTAGATCAAAAAATAAACTCAGTTTCTGCATCACTCTCAGCATTTATCAAAGAAACCCAAGACAGCGCAGGCTTTTTTACAAAACTATCTGATAGCACAAAAATAATACTTCTCATCATCAACGTTATCATTCTAATTACCCTGGGCGTTACCACTACCCGTCAAACCTCTGAAATTAAACAACTGAAAAATACCAACCAAACGCTCCAAGAATCTATCACCGTCGAGAGTGCAAAATCCGAATCTGAAAAGTTCTCACTGGAAGGTGAGCTAACCAATAACTTGTACAAAAACCAGCTTCATTTAGATCAATGGGTAGCCAATTTACAATGGGCCCTAAACCGCAAGAATCAGTTTTTGTGGAACGAAAAGCCATTTAATAAAAACCTTGCCGGCCTATTAACATCAACGGCTGAAAAGCTTCATACTGCAGGTTTTAAAGGTACCATTAATCTTACTAGTCACCTGGGTGAATTTTGCCTCATTGCTAATGACGAAGGGGATTCAGAGCTACCCGCAAAGGAACAAACGTTATCTGAATGCACCATAAACGGCGTTACTGAACAACAAGCTGAAATCCTTGGGTTGGAAAAAACCGTTCAATTCGATAACTTCATCGCCGCTTTCGAACGACAATATAGTAACAATCTACACATCACATTAACAAGTGCGGGGTTAAGTACACCTTCTGTCCACTATCCAGAGAAGAACCCTGAAGATTCCGCTATACAATGGAATAATACAGCCCAAAAAAACCAGCGTGTAGTCATTGAATTTATGCCGCTACAGCTGGAAGAGCCCAACTAAACATCGGCCTTTTTATACACGCAGTACTAGAATTTTCAACGGAGGGTTTCCATCAAAACTTGGGAAATCCTCATAAGGCTGAAGCACCTCTTCCACTTTAATATCTCGCCCAAGCTTCTCAGCACAACGGATTAACTGAGATGCCCATATATCCCTATCTATCTTTGCAACATTATTGCATACCACCATCTGCCCGCCAGGCTTCGCGGCCATTAGTGCCGGCTTAAATAAACTCTGATAATCTCTTACCAAATCAACCGTTCCAAACACACTTTTGGCCCAGCGGGGTGGATCCATAAAAACCACATCAAATTGTTTTTTAGGCAATAATGGATATACTGGCAACGATGCTTTTGCCATCCGACCATTTTTTAAACGTTTCTGCCTCGCCTTAATGGGAATACCTGCCAACTGCTTTAAGGCAGGGAAGCAATCTGACGGGATAAAACGTATTGCCTCCAAATCTAGACCGTTCATTAAGGCATTGCTTTCACCTACTGCTAATGCAGATTCTGAAAAATCAATATTCCATACCGTTTTTGCACCCGCTTTCGCCGCGCATGTTCCAATACCGCAAGTATATGAAAACAAATTCAATATTGATTTCCCCTCGGCATTATCAAGCATCCACTGTCGCCCCACCCGCATATCCAAAAATAACAAGGGGTCTTGGCCAAGGCGCTTCACGTCCACTTGATACGTCACCCCTAATTCTGAGCCCTCAATGGCGTCTGATGTCTCGTAGGTATCGTTACTTTCACGCCGCGAGCTTTTTGCACTTCTATCGTGGTACACAACGTTTTTCAAACCAGGTAACTTAGTCCGATAAAATGCTTCTATGTCCTGTAATTGTGACGGTGACGCTGAATAATGAAAACTTTGAATCAATAGTTGAGGGCCATAACAGTCAATTGAGAGCCCCTGAATACCTTCAACTGTTCCGTGAAACACTCGATAACAATCGCTACCTTCTTGTTTGGCTTGCTGAAATAACACTTGCCGATTGCCCCAAGCGTGCTCCAGAAGCTTTTTTAACGGTTCACCTGTTAACAATTCACTCGATACACACTCACTCAAAGTCTCACCCCTATTCGTTCACACAATAAAAAAGCCACCTAGAGTTCACTTACATAAACTCTAGGTGGCTCTGTTTTGGATCTTACCGAATATAAGTCTTAAAAGCGAAGTTGATCAAGCAAGTAATTTCTTAACCACAGGTAACAACACATCACTACTCACAGGCTTAACAATCCATCCTGTAGCACCAGCAGCTTTGCCCTCTGCTTTCTTTTTCGTTGCACCTTCCGTACTAACAATAAGGATCGGTTTGCCTTGATATTCCTGCAAGGAACGTAACTTCTTAGTTAAGTTAATACCGTCTAGGTGAGGCATATACAAATCCGTAATAACCATGTCAAACACAGTGCTTTTCGCTCGATCAAGTGCATCATTACCGTCCACAGCTAAAGCCAATTCATAACCCTGGCCCGCTAAAATGCTTTTAAACATATTACGCATTACTAGCTGGTCATCTGCAATCAGTATTCGCTTCATGTATATACCCTAAATCAGTTCATTCATTAAGGTTAGTTCAATTCACAATATAAAGCCCTCTTATCCTTACAATAAGAGGGCTTTATATTGACCTAAACATGGTGCCAATTCATATAAATCAGCTACATGTGCCAACAAATATTTTATTCGATGACTTCTTTTTGCATAACGGCAATAACTCGGCGATTTTTCTGACGTCCATCCGCTGAGTCATTAGAGGCAACTGGTTTTTCTTCACCATAACCAATAGCATTGACTCGCTTTGCATCAATAGAAAATTGATTCACAATTGCTGTTTTAACGGATGTCGCGCGACGCTGGGAAAGCCCTTTATTATAGCTAGCCTTACCCCTGCTATCTGAGTGACCCTCAATGTCCACAACCAAGTCCGCGTGCTTATTCAAGAAATCCGCTACCTTTTTCAGCTCAGACGTATATTCAGCACGTACTTCAGATGAATTAGTTGGGAATTTAATATCAAGCTCAATGGTCTCAACAGTAACCGTTTTAACTTTGCACCCTGTACCACCAACCTTCACATCTTTTGCAGTATTCGGGCATTGGTCTTTGGCGTCAATAACACCGTCACCATCGCTATCCAACATCACTACCACTGGAGCAACAACAGGAGCAACAACAGGAGCAACAACAGGCTTTAGCACCTCAGCCTTCGGTACAGCTACTGGAACAACTTCTTTGATCGATTTTACAGCAGCAGGCTGACGAACAGGGGTTAATGGTTTTGTTCGGTTCTTACCAACGTCGTTACCATCACCAAATGTCCAACTCATACCAACCGTTAATGCAGCATCAGTATCGCTGTCTTCATCTCCATGAATCCCTCGTAAATCCACCCGAAACGACAGCACCTCATTGGCAATAAAACGTACACCGCCTCCTAAATTCACCTGATTCTCTGTGAAAGACCCTGCATCATAAGCAAACTTTCCTGTACCAGCACCAATGGCGGCATAAGGTAACCAACGACCTTCAGATAAGAAATAATACAATCCATCGAGACGAACCTCACGAACATCCACATGCCCATCACCGTTATCAAGATCTGGACTTGTTTGTAAGTACGAGATCTCAGCTGCAAAATTTTCGGTTAAGCCATATTCCAAGCCAACCGAACCGATCGTGCCATTGTCCAAATTACGATCACTATCAAACACCATAACGCCAGTGCCCAAGTTTAACGTTACCTCACCTTCACCAGCGAATACTGCACCACTTGATGCAAGTAACATTGAACATGCGAATAGTCTTAATTTCATAATTTTATCCCTGAAAAAATATTATTGTGAATCTGGCTAACAACCTATGTCGCTATGATTTATACCCCGTAGAGAAACGGAGATCAATTTAGAGAGGTGATATTTATCAACATTTAACAATCTTTGGTCGTTGTTTCACTGCGCGCCCTAAGTGCTCGTTAATAAATGTCGACATCATTTTTACTGCTCTTTTTCCTTCCGGCAAATAAGTCGCCAAGATAGGAAAAACATGGGGCATTTTCTCCCACTCCTTGTACTCGACATACACTCCCGCCTCCTTTGCTTTTTCAACAACACGCCGAGCATCATCTAGCAACACCTCTGTGGTACCAACATAAACCAACATAGGAGGAAAGCCACGATAGTCGCCGTGAACAGGAGATAAATACGGATCTTTAGGATCATTGCCTCCGACATAATGCTTCGACAAAAATCTCAGTAAATCGCTAGGTATCATCGGGTCGCTATGACGGTTGGACTCTATCGATTCGCCACTACACGATAGATCAGCCCATGGGGATAATAAAACAGCACATGAAGGCATAGGTAAGTTCTGTTCCTTAATTTTTTGCAGCGTCACTAGGGTTAAATTTCCTCCTGCAGAATCACCCCCGATCACAATATTTTCCGCTTTATACCCTTGTTTTAGCAACCATTTGTAGGCTGTCACTGCATCTTCTAACGGTGCAGGATAAGCAAAGTCTGGAAGCTGTCGGTAATCTAATGCCAATACTTTTAATGAGCTTAACGCGGAGAAACGCCATATCAGCGGACGATGAGAATGAGCAGAGCCGAAGAAGTACCCTCCTCCATGTAAATACAACATCACTCGGCCATGATTAATATGACTACTAATATCAATCCACTCACCACGAACCCCATCAACATCCACACGCTCAGGATCCACAATAGAAGGAACAGGGAGACTCAGTGCCGAAGCGATGTCAAAACCACCTTTAGCAACATACATAATAGCTTCTGTTATCCGTGTCCGACTGACCAC
>CAJXXT010000194.1 GCA_913063495.1 uncultured Gammaproteobacteria bacterium
GTGTCATTATCCAGAACGTTAAACGTCACTGGAACATCCACATTAGCAAAATAGGTATCGTCTACCAGCTTATCCAAACCAGTATTTGTCACCTCAATAGATACAAACGCATCAGATGAGCCAGCAGGATCCGTCACAGTGTAGTTAAATTCTATTGTACCCGTGGTAAAGCTGGCATCTGGTGTAACCTCAAAATAGGGATTGCCTTCCGATTGGAGAACAACTCTAAAAGTGGCATTGTCAGTAAAAAGCTGCCCAAGTGTCAGTGTTACCGCATTAAAATCAATGTCAACATCATCATTGTCAATAACAAAAACTTGAAATGGAACCGTATCCGCTGTATTGAATGAATAGCTGTCGTTAATTGCTATGGCTGCGCTGGCTGTACCGCTAAACAGTCCTCCTAAGAGGACCATAAAATATAGAATTAATTTACAGTTTTCATTCATCCGTTTCATCACTGTTCTTCCTATCTATAAGTTAACAGTTAAGAGATACTGAGGTGAAAGCGTACAACAGTCTGGCGATTGGCTAAAGATATTATTAAATATAATATTACATATAAAAAACGGTACTATACACAGAACTAAGGCGCCTAAGGCTAATACAACAAATCACTTTAAGGCATAAAACAACCGATTAATCCTCCTCTACAATTTCTGCAATGGATGCTAATACCACTCCTTACCAACGCAAGAGATAACTTATTGTCGGCTTTTTTTACACAGAACCCCGCAAACAATTAATCGTCATTTTCCTTTTTTTTAAAAATCAACAACTTATTTTTATAGGCATACATTATGCGTAATTATTGTTGGCCAGAAATTGACGTACGTTGAATCCAGCAACATATCCCACAGAATTTAAAGCTAACCGTTTTATGATTTTTTGTATCATTTTATCCCTTAGGGAATCTAGATATTCAAGGCGGCTACAATGAAATACATTATTAATCCCTTGCTTAAAATCACCACGACAACCCTGATCGCACTCATTTTCTCCTCAACATTTTCATACGCAGCTCAGGGAGATCTTGATACATCGTTTGGTACCGGTGGCGTGACAACCACTATTTTTGGTACAGATCATCGAGCAAACGCTGTAGCCGTACAGCCGGACGGGAAGATAGTTGCTGGCGGATACAGTTTTGACGGTACTAGTTTTGATTTCATGGTAGTACGTTACTTGGCTAACGGGGATCCTGACCTGAGTTTCGGCAGCAATGGTATTGTAACTACTCATATCGGCTTAACTGACTGTTGTGCTGACAGAGCCGAAGAACTGGCTATCCAGCCAGACGGTAAAATTCTAGTATTTGGTGGAAACTCTAATCAAAGCGGTAACTTCATGTTAATCCGTTATAACCCAGACGGCAGCTTGGATACCTCATTTGGCGATACCGTTGTTGTTAGTGGCGGTGAAGGTACTCCGGAAATAACAGAGGGTACAGGTATTGTGAGTATTGACATCCAAGACGTCGACGAAGGCGGTGCTAGTAGTTTGGATGAACCGCACGGTATGGCGTTACAAGCCGATGGCAAAATTGTTATGACGGGACTCACCCGACGAAGTAAAGATCAAATCGCCGTCGCCAGAGTTAACAGTGACGGCAGCCTTGATACCAGCTTCGACTCCGACGGAGTTCGACGATGGGGGTTAAACCCTGCTAATTTAAGTAAAGATTTCGGTAAAGCTATTGCTATACAACCAGATGGCAAAATCATAGTAACGGGTGAAACCTATTCTAGCTCTTGCACTGGCACCGCCTGTGACTTCAACCCGTTTATTGTACGCCTCAACTCTGACGGCAGCTCAGACACTTCGTTTAATAATAGCGCCATTGGTGCAGCTGACCCTGTTAACATTAGGAATTCGGACGATGTAAAAGATCTCGTCATCCAACCCGATGGTAAGTTTCTGATTGGAGGCTTTACCCGCACTGCCAAAAACTCCCTTAACAGCGACTACATGATGATACGCTGGAATACCGATGGTTCGCTGGATAACAATTTTGGGGTTAACGGCGTTGTGTTGACTGATATCGATTCGCGTGACCAAGGTCACTCACTCATAGTGCTACCAGATGGGCGAATCTTACTAGCCGGCACAAACGGCTCCAGTGTAATCATCTCGCGCTATGCCAGCGACGGAGTACTCGACACCAGCTTCGGCCGTAGCGGCAATGGTCAGTCTATAATTACAGAGCTACTTTGGATTGAAGGAATAGCGCTACAACCAGACGGGGATATTCTGATCAGTGGTGCTGGCGTCGTAGATACGGATGGAATTTCTCCATTTGCGGTGGCTCGCCTGAAAGGCAGCCCTCTCGACCTTGAACCTACAGCCATTGAGTTTTCAGACGAAACCGACGTTAACAGTAACAGCGAGGTGTTATCGGAAATGGTGACTGTAGCTGGGTTAGGTGCAGGGCTCACCGTACCAGTGAGCATTAGTTCAGGTAACGAGATCGGGGTGAACGGCGTCTACTCTAGCACTTTTGCTTATACCAAAAACGGTGATCAACTCAACGTCCGACATACCTCAGGGGCATCAGCTGGCGATACCGTTAATGCAACCGTCACCCTCGGTGGCTTACACGCACCGGATAATATCGCATTGATACTCGGTGATACCGTATCGGATACATTCAGTAGCACGGTATTTGAAGATCCTCCCCCTGTTCCAGATGATGAACCTGCACTGGATGATGACAGTGACGGCATTGCCAATGATGCTGACAATGCCCCCGACACCTTCAATCCAGACCAGAGTGATATTGATAACGACGGCGTTGGTGATACCACTGATTCGTGCCCGAGTGACGAAACTAATAGCTGCGATCCAGAAGGCTCAGCAGCGGAGTACATTAGTACGACAGGTGGAATAGTGGCAACTCCCGATGGCTCAATATCGATCACTTTGCCGAATGGCGCATTAAGCACTGATACCAGCATGTCGATTACCGAAAGCGGCAGCGACTTTGAGCTGACGACGAATCTGGGCGATGCAACAGCAATCTTTAGTGCGACGATTGGTCCAGAGGGCACAACCTTCGATGTCCCCATAACAATCGTCTTTAGTTGGATAGATGATAATGACGATGGGCTTGTCGACGGAACAGGTACTGATGAGAGCAGTTTACAGGTTGTCAAAGATGGCATTGTAATTACAACCAACTGCAATGTAAATCCAACATGTGATGTCAATGCAAACACATTCTCAGTTGACGTCAGCAGCCTGAGTAATTTTGCCCTCGGCAGCTTAGATAGCAACATCGATACTTCGTCGGGCGACAACAGCAGTGGTAGTGGCCACTTTCGCATTGAAGGTGGTGCCACCAGCCCGCTGAGTTTGATCCTGCTGATTATGTTGGGACTGTTCAGAAAACGGCGTTAACCAAACCGGTCAAATGTGTATATGATAAAGACCCAAGCATTCATTAAGGGATTATTTTTCCCGTAAATTACAGTGGTACCACTTTTTTGGTTTCGTCGCAAATAATCTATCTGATATAGAAAACGGTTGGGCGATGATCTTGTTCGACAATATTGTTTAGATACTTGTATTGGCAGATTTTTACTCGTCGATTATTCTCATCGTTAAACTGATTAATACAGCAAGTCACTGTAAGGCATGAACATAACATCTTGACCTTGCGCTATGGTTTGACCAATCGGTGCTAACACCAACCCATTACCCCAACATGTAGACGAAAGCACTCCGGAACTTTGATTAGGGTATGTATTCACCATCATTCTACCATCAACTATCTCAGCATTAGCCCGTAAATACTCTTGACGCATACCCGCTTTTTTCCGAGAGAAGTTAGCCGGTAATGTGAACGTAGGCGTCGTAATATTGCCAACACCTTGCTTTGTTAATAGATAAGGACGACACAGCAATAAAAAGGTAGCAAATGCTGCCACCGGGTTCCCTGGTAACGCTAAAAGTGGTGTCCCCTTTACATCACCAAACGCAAATGGCTTGCCCGGTTTAATAGCCAGTTTCCATAAGTTCAGGCGGCCCAGCTTTTCAATAGCAACTTTCACATGGTCCTCTTCACCAACAGATACACCTCCACTGCTAATGATACAGTCAGCACTCGATGCTTCTATTAACGCTTTTTCTGTTGCTTCAAAAGTATCGGCAATCACACCTAAATCAACAATGTCAAAATGTAATGCTTGTAATAAACCCCGCAAAGTATATCGATTGGAGTTAAAAATGGTACCTGGACGAGCAGGCACACCGGGTTCGATTAACTCATCCCCCGTTGACAACAGAGCTACTTTTAATGGCTTAAAGATAGGTACTGAACCAACACCAACAGAAGCAAGTAAACCCAGCTCTTGCGGACGTAACCGTTGACCTTTTGAGACAACAACACTGCCTTTCAGTATATCCTGGCCTTTGTCTCGAATATTATCTCTAAGTGCTAATACCGGCGGTAATACAACGCTGTCATCTTGTTCACTGCAGTTTTCCTGCATGACCACAACATCAGCACCTTCTGGCACCTCAGCTCCGGTGAAAATTCGCGCAGCAGTTCCTGGCTGCAAGGGCTTAGGCACCACTCCGGCAGGTATTCTTTGACTAACAGGTAGAACTCCATCAACCGCTATTTCTAAATCTGCAAGCGCCAAACAATACCCATCCATCGCACTGTTATCTGCAGGGGGTACGTCAACAAATGACACAATATCTTGAGCAACCACTTTGCCCAAACAATCGATAAGCGGTACTTCGATAACATCAATAGTTGGCTGCACATCCGCTAAAATGGTTTTTAACGCTTGTTCTATAGGTAGCAATCCCGGACGGTCACAGCAGCTCATGAACGACTCTCACACTCAGCAGTAGCTTGTCGGTGCTTGGTAATTAACGCAACAAAATTACATGGACGATTTGTCGCATCTAATTGATCTTTGATCACACCATTCCACGCGGTTTTACAGGCACCGGTGGAGCCTGGCATAACAAAAATAACCGTCGCATTCGCCAGCCCAGCAAGAGCTCTCGACTGTATAGTCGAAGTACCAATCTCATCATAGGAGACTTGACGAAACAGTTCGCCATAACCTTTTACTTCTTTATCAAACAAAGGTTGCACGGCTTCAGGTGTACTATCTCGCTCAGAAAAACCAGTCCCCCCGGTGATTAAGATGGCCTCAATGGATTTATCGGCAACCCACTGCGATACAACCGATCGAATCTGATAAACATCGTCAATTACAATTTTTTTATCGGCTAACACATGCCCTGACGCCGTTAGGTTTTCAACTAAGCTATTGCCAGAAGTATCATTCTCTTCTGTTCGAGTATCAGAAACGGTTAGAACAGCGATATTAACCGGTACAAATTCTTTACTTGCAGACATAATTCTCTCTACTCTTCTCTACTTTTCGATAATAAGATCTATTAGGTAACGAGGTGTGCCGGTATCGAAGCTAACCTGCATTTCACTACGGTTAACCGCCTGTCATATTCATAAAGCGAACCAACTGCGGCTCTTCATTCAAATCAAAATGATGGCGTTCAGGTTTGATATTCATCGCATCCATTAACACTTGCTTAATCTCATCGTCACTGCGTTGCTGACGCAATAATGGCCGCAAATCAACGGAATGTTCATTTCCTAAACACAACAACAAACGACCGTCAGAAGTAAGCCTCACTCTATTACAAGTACTACAAAAATTATTAGAATGCGGAGAGATAAAACCAACGCGAGTTTTACTTCCTTCCAAGTCAAAATACTTGGCGGGCCCACCACTGTCTTTTGTACTCGCAATAAGTGAATATTCTTGTTCAATCACACGTCGCAGCTCAACCGACGACATAAAACTCTCGGCTCGGTCGTAGGCCAACGTGGTTCCAAGGGGCATTTCTTCGATAAATGAAATATCAATGCCTCGTTCTTTTACATATTGAATAAGGGGGATAATTTCATCTTCGTTTCGCCCCTTAATGATAATGGCATTAATTTTTATTCGCTCAAAACCTGCTTCAATAGACTCTTCAATACCTTGAAGTACAGGCTCCAACTTCCCAGTTCGGGTAATTTGCCTGAATCGATCAGCTTTCAGACTATCCAAACTAACGTTTATTCTACGTACACCCGCATTTCTTAAGGGTTTAGCCAAAGACTTTAGCATTGAACCGTTGGTGGTCAGCACCAATTCACGCAACCCTTCTAATGCCCCAAGGGGTTCAATTAAAGCCATTATATTGCGACGAATAAGTGGCTCCCCACCGGTTAAGCGTATCTTCTCCACACCCATGTCAACAAAGTTAGAACAAACCCGTAGTTGCTCCTCAAGTGTTAGTATTTGGTCGCGTGGCAAAAATGTCATATCTTCTGCCATGCAGTACACGCACCGATAATCGCAACGATCTGTCACTGACAACCGTAAATAATTCACTCGACGCCCGAATTGATCAACTAACTGTTTGTTTACCATAGACTTTTTCACTCAAAGCATGTCGACAATCGACCAACTGCTTACTACGAACTCTGGCGTGTAGAATACCAAGACATAGAAAACAGATCCCGACATAGATCAACTAGAACCCCTATTTTATAAGAGAAGTGGGGGTAATATCTTCCTTAATTTTTTTGGGGAAATTGGGGCTGCTCGACAGCAAAACAAAGACAAAAAGATAAGCTACTTTCTTGACTCTTGAGCTTTTACGTACTGCCAGCCTTCTTCCATTCGCTTCAAATCAGCGCTCTCTATGGTTTCACCTCGCTCTGCCAAAAAGCGCTCAACCCCTTGAAAGCGACGTTGGAATTTGTCATTTGCCTTTTTCATCAATATTTCAGCATCTAACGTGGCAAAACGCGCAACATTTACCGTGCTAAATAACACATCACCAATTTCATCAGCCACAGCATCAATATCCCAGTCCTCACGAGAGCCAACCAATTCATGTTTTAACTCGTCAACTTCCTCTTGCAGTTTATCTAACACTAAATCCATAGACGGCCAATCAAAGCCTTTTTTTGCGACTTTCTTTTGGATTTTTTGTGATCTCAATAAGGGGGTCATACCTTCAGGAATGTCTCTCAGGATAGAGTCCTCAGCTTCAGCTTTACTGTTTTCGTTCTGAAGCTGTGCTTTCTCTTTTTTCTCTGCTGCTTTAATAATATCCCATTGTGATGAGATAACATTATCTTTTGGGGCGATGTCCCGGTCAGCATTTATGCGGCTGTGCAAGGTTCCTTCAGGAAACACATGAGGGTGCCTGCGTACAAGCTTTGTCACTAACCCCTCCGCAACATCGTGCAAATCAAAGCGACCTTCTTCTGTAGCTATTTGAGCATAAAAGACCACCTGAAAAAGCAAATCACCTAACTCTTCTTTTAGATGATTAAAATCGCCCTTTTCAATAGCATCTACCACCTCATAGGTTTCTTCAATGGTAAACGGTACGACAGATTTGTACGTTTGTTTAACATCCCACGGACAACCCGTATCTTTATCTCGTAACCGTGCCATCAGGTACTCGACCCGTTGCAGGGGGCTCATGTCTTCCAAACCCTTGGCACTAATAGTGTTAACGTCAACCATCATTTACTCACCCGATGCATGATAACGTTTTACATCAACAACGTTCGGTAGCTGATTAATCTTACCCAATAGACTTCCCAAACATTCTAAACTAGGCACTTCAACCGTCAGCAACATAGTTGCTGTGCCAGTACCATGATTAGAAGAGGTATTCACTGCCGTCAAATTAACTTTTTCATGAGAAATCGCACTCGTAACATCCATTAACAAACCTTGGCGGTCATAAGCCTTAACAAAAATCTCTACAGAATAAACACGATCGTTACGTTTACTCCAGTTCACTTCAACAACACGCTCACGGTTAGTTTCCATTAACCGCTTTAATTCAATGCAATCATCTCGATGTACTGTAACACCCCGACCATAGGACACATAACCAATGACATCGTCTCCAGGTACTGGCTTACAACACCCGGCTATATTCGTTAGAATATTGGATACACCATCCACCGTAAAATCAGTGTCGCTTTTATTGACCTGAGGTTTACGTAAATCAAAAGGTAAAACACCTTGCTCTGGCTCAGATTCAATAGCGGATTGGATTGCATTTAGGACCTGGCCAACCCGTAAATCTCCTGCCCCCACCGCAGCATAAATATCGTCTACTGATTTAACGCTGAACACTTGAGTGAAGTCATCTAAATCAATCTTCCCAACATCTAATCGCTGGAATTCTTTATCGAGAATTGCCTTTCCATCAACGATATTCTGTGTACGGTCTTGCCGTTTAAACCAATGAATCGCTTTTGCTCTGGCTCGAGCAGTACCTAAATAACCTAAAGACGGGTTAAGCCAATCGCGACTGGGTTTTGCGTCATTACTTTTAATAATAGTAACTTGTTCGCCAGTCTTTAACGTATAGGTCAAGGGGACGATACGACCATTAACTTTGGCCCCCCGACAGCTATGCCCTACTTCAGTATGCACATGATACGCAAAATCTAACGGCGTGGCTCCTTGAGCCAAGTCCACAACGTGGCCATCTGGTGTAAAAACATAAACACGCTCTTCAACAATATCTTCGCTGAACTGTGATATAACACTACTAACATCCGTGTCGCCTAACTCTTCCTGCCACTCCAACACTTGGCGCAACCAGGTAATTTTATCTTCATAACTTTCACGACTTTTAGTCGAACCGTCTTTATATCGCCAATGAGCACAAACACCTAATTCCGCTTCATCGTGCATGTTTTGGGTACGGATTTGCACCTCAAGCACTTTTCCATCAGGGCCTAACACCGCAGTATGAAGTGAGCGATAGCCATTTTCTTTTGGCGCAGCGATATAGTCATCAAACTCTTTAGGTATGTGCTGCCAAAGGTTGTGTACTATACCTAACACAGCATAGCAATCTCGCACCTCAGGCACCAAAACCCGCACTGCTCGCACATCATACACCTGGTAAAAATCAATACGCTTGCGTTTCATTTTTCGCCAAATACTGAAAATGTGCTTGGCCCGCCCACTGATATCACCGTCAATACCAACGGAGATAAGTGAAGTCTGTAATTTATCAATAACCGTAGTAATATAGTCTTCACGATCTAACCGTTTTTCATCCAACAAACGGGCGATTTTTTTGTAAGCATGAGGCTGTAAATAACGAAAAGAAAGATCCTCAAGCTCCCATTTGATATGTCCGATACCAAGACGGTGAGCCAACGGGGCATACACGTCAAAAACTTCCTTGGCAACTTTCTGCTTTTTTTCTTCCGGCGCATCTTTAACGGCTCGGATTGCACACGTTCTTTCTGCAAGTTTAATTAACGCTACACGTACATCATCAACCATTGCCACCAACATTCGCCGCAGGTTTTCTAGTTGATTGCTACTCTGGCCCAGCACCATGCGTTTATCCGCATTCATTACTGCACTAATAGCCGCCATCTGCAGTACACCATCAATCAGGTTGGCGATGCCTTCTCCCGCAACCTTGACCACTTCCGCAAGCGTTGTTTGACCTTCTCGCACAGCCCGATATATAACCGCAGCCTTTAGGCAATCCGTATCCATGTGAAGATCAGCAAGAATTTCTGCCATCTCCAGCCCGGTATTAAAACTGCTAGCGCCTTCAGCCCACAAGTTATCGCCAGCAGACATATCCTGTTCCAACGAATAGCTTAATTCAGCGAGCTTCATTAATCCTTCTGGATCAGAGATCTCCACCTTATCTTGCAGGCGTGCCAACCAATCTTGTAAGTTAATATCACCTTCTTCAATTAACGTATGGACGTCTCGAACTTTAACCATTGGTAGATATCAATTCCTGTTTAGCCATATTCTGTCGAAGTTAAACAATTCACTATTTACGTTCAGCTTACTTACATTCAATCTATTTGCGTTCAAAAAGCGCCATAGATTCCACGTGCGTTGTATGAGGAAACATATCAACCACACCTACACGCGCCATTTTATAACCTTGTTGGATCAATTCCCCCGCATCCCTGGCTAATGTTGCAGGGTTACAAGAAACATAAACAATTTTCTCAGGCGAAAAGTGGGATATGTTTTTGATGATATCAAAAGCCCCAGCTCGAGGTGGGTCGATAAGTATTTTGGTAAACCCATCATATGACCACGACTGATCATCCAGCGCCTGAGTAAGATCAGCACTATGGAAGTCAACATTGGACAACATATTGTTGCTAGCGTTCTGTTTTGCCCTAGTCACCATGTGGTCACTACCTTCAACCCCAACAACTTTTGAAACTAATGCCGCCATCGGCAACGTAAAGTTACCGATGCCGCAAAACAGATCGAGCACCCTGTCATTTTCATTCAGATCTAAAAATTTAATTGCTTGTGCCACAAGTTTACGATTATTTTCACCGTTCACTTGAATAAAGTCGTTTGGGCTAAACTGGATATCAATCGTTTTTTGAAGGCCCGAGTGCTCAAAAGAATATGATAGTTGTTCCTTATCATCATCAGGCCAAACGCGGCGAATCGACGCTGCGCTGTCTGGTTGTAAATACAAATGAAACAAGTTCTGCTGACAGAATGTTAATAATTCTTGAAAATCACTATCTATTAAGGGTTTGATATGACGAAACGTCAGCACAGTCACACTATCGCCTAGCGTTAAATCAATATGTGAGATGACTGCGCTTTTTTGTAATCCCGAAACCAGAACCTGAAGTTTCGGAATCAAACCGCTTAAGCTATCGGGCAAAACGGAACAATGGGTAATGGGTACAACCCGCGAACTGTTTTTTGCCCTAAACCCTATAATACAACGACCATTTGAATCATGTTTAATCGCGAACCGAGCTTTACGACGATACCCCTCACTTGAGCCCTTGATTGGCTCCACGACATGCTCAGCTTTAAGATCACCAAAGTGTGCCAGCTGTTCAACCAAAACAGATTGCTTTAAGGATACCTGCGCTTCAGTCGAAAGATGCTGCAAACTACAACCTCCACATACGTCCGCGTGTTGACACGGAGGAGTGACACGTTCATGAGCGGGTTCTAATACACGAACAATAACCGCCTCATCGTAACGTCCGTGACACTTAACATAGCGAAACTCAACTGACTCACCAGCCAAGGCGCCATCAACAAATGTCGTCTTCCCTTCGACCCTAGCAATACCGCGACCATCATGACTAAGTTTCTCAATGGTTGCGATAACCAATTCTTGAGGAACCGGCTTACTGTTGCGTTGAGTATTTCTCTCACCAGCCTTTTGAGCATTGGTTTGTTTATGCCTCGAACGGTGACGATTCCTATTCTT
>CAJXXT010000195.1 GCA_913063495.1 uncultured Gammaproteobacteria bacterium
TGATAACGCTGATAGTTTCTACGCAATTGGTTTTCCGATACAACAAATAGAGGGCTACCAAACTCCTCAACCAGCTGGGTGGTATCTCTTTGTTCAATAAACAGATGATTATCTCTTACAGATAAGCTGTCATCGATGACTTCCATCTAAACCTCTCTTACATTGAATAACCGACAAACAAAACATGTACATTGTTCACGTTTTGAAACATGATCAATGTTCATATATAATTTGTCAACCACTTTCCCTTATTCGTAGTATGAGATAACAACCCTAAATGCCAACCCCTAGAAGAAAACCAACACAAGAACGCAGCCGCGAAAAATATGACCTGATAGTAGATTCAGCCAAATCACTGATTGGAGAGCGAGGGAACGACTCGGTAAGTATGAGGGAAATAGCAAAAGCTGCTGGTGTTGCACCTAGCTCCATCTATCAGTATTTCCCTGACAAAAACGCCATCGTAACTGCCATCATGGAAGGTTACTTTGAACAAATTCAATGTTTACTAAAAAACGTTACCAGTCAAGCTAAGAGCGTTAGTGAGCTTTCGAATGCATTGGAATTAGCTGTTGATTATTTCTATCAACTTTTTTTAGATAATCCTGCACTAACCACCATTTGGGCAGGTATTCAGGCTAACACCGTACTAAGAGATTTGGATACCGAAGATACTAAAACAAATGCTAAGCTACTTGCAGATAAACTCTGTAAACTTCTACCTCAGACAGATCATCAGGCAGCATTCGACGCCTGCTTACTAATGATCCAAATGCTAGGATTAACGGTTCGAATGACGTTAGCTATGGAAGACGAGGTGGGCCTACGTTTGCTAGACGAATTTAAAACATTATCAAGAATTAGGTTTAGAGAATTTGTTGCAAATGTCTGAAACAATTAAATTGAGCGAATGGTAATCCTAACTCCATGAACAAAAAACAAATCATTGATCCAATCCAGGTTATGCCCGCAAAACAAGCCATGCACACGCTTCAAATTGGCGAATGTTTAGGGGTATCTAAGGATAAGATTATTGAAATGTGCGAACTAGACAAAGCATGGTTCGAAATCCCTGATTACCAAATACCTGTTGGGACTTTCTACGAGCTTAACAAAGAAATCGCCAAAGCTGCTGGCAATCAAGATTTAGGGATTCTTGTTGGTCGCGCGGCCTACCTGAACATCGGTCACTTACTGTTGTACTTATCCACTATCTGTGGATCTCTTCGCCAATGGTTAAATATGATGCCCAATGTTTTGGAGATGTATGGTGATTTGGGAAAAGCCGTTATCGTTCGTGAAGAAGACACCTTGCGAAGTGAGTGGCGTCCATCAGCCCCCTATTCAGTCAGTGATCGCCACACGATCGACATGGTGTTAAGTACCGCTAACTCGATATTAACGTCTATTTGCCTTCACCCCATAACCATAAATAAAGCCCAGTTCACCTACCCCAAACCAAAAGATCTAACAATATTAACGCAGTGCTTTGGCAATAACCTGATTTTCGATCAACCATTCAGTGCACTCTACTTTGATTTGGCGTCATTAGACTATCCCTTGATCGAATCGATCAACGAAGTATCCAGCGCATCCAAAAACCCATGGCAACACTATGTAGATACAGTACCCGGAGACGAATTTCTCAAGGCTTTACGTCAAAGTATCGTTTTTGCACTACCTACTGGTGATATGACAATAGATACCGTAGCGATAGATTTAAAGGTATCCCGAAGAACGTTACAGCGCAGACTATCGGAAAGAGAGACCAATTTTTTACAAGAGGTACAAGATCTACGATCACAGATGGCACTACGCTTTTTAGCCGATCGACAATTAGGAATTACCAGCATCACATTTTTACTGGGTTATGCTGACTCTTCTACATTTTCCTCTGCCTTCAAAACATGGCATGGTTGCGCCCCCTCAGAATATCGACGCTAGCGTGGCACCAAAACTAAGATCTTTGGCGCTGGATCCAATGCGACTTAACGTCTAGCGCTCTATCATCGTATCAACGACTTATCTAAGCAAACACTTAGCCTCTTAAGCGCCTAAACTCTTATTCTCCTAAAATTGAGAAGGAAACCCCATGTCTTTGGATTTTGATAGTGCTCGATTACACAACCCACACCTCACTGCAGACCATGAGAGTTGGCGAACCCAACTACGGAAATTCCTTGACAGAGAAGTCGCTCCGTTCTTAGACAAGTGGGATGAAAACGCAAAAATACCCGATGAGCTATGGCCCAAGGCTGCAGAAATTGGTTTGCTACAAATTGGCTATCCCGAAGCCTACGGCGGCATATCAGACGGAATCGACCAGCACTACGTTAATATTACTGGAGAAGAATTGGGTCGTATCGGCTCGGCAGGCGGAATAGCAAGTACACTGCTAATTCATGGCATAGGGTTACCGCCAGTTGTTAATTTTAGTAGTGATGACATTAAAGAGCAGGTAGTACCATCAGTTCTTTCTGGAGAAAAGCGAATTTCACTTGGCATAACCGAGCCCTCCGGTGGTTCCGATGTAGCAAATATAAAAACAACTGCAAAAAAAGAAGGTGATTTCTACATTGTTAATGGCAGCAAAACATTTATCTCTGGTGGCATGGGCGCCAACTGGGTAAGTACTGCTGTAAGAACGGGAGGTGAAGGTGCTACGGGCGTATCGATGTTACTTATCCCGATGGATCTTGATGGCGTGGCGCGTACGCCGTTAACGAAAAAACAGGGATGGTTATGTTCTGACACGGCTACTCTGTATTTTGATAACGTTAAAGTACCTACCAAATATTTAATCGGTAAAGAAGGTCAAGGGTTTCGCGTTATCATGAATAACTTCAATAGCGAGCGTTTAGCAATGGTGGTTTCTATGGAAGCGTCTTCTCGATGTTGCCTAGAGGAAGCAGTCAATTGGGCACGAGAGCGGGAGACTTTTGGAAGTAGACTTGCAGATCATCAAGTGATTCGTCATAAAATAGCAACGATGAAACAACGTATTAACGCAACGCAAACCTACCTACTACACCTTACTCAAGCATACATTGAAGGTAGAGTTCACCCCGGTGATTTAGCGATGCTTAAAGTTCAGGCTAGTGAAACAATGGAGTTTTGCGCCCGTGAGGCAAGCCAAATTTTGGGTGGTGCTAGCTATCTACGTGGCAGCAAGGTTGAGCGTATTTATCGTGAGGTTCGCGTTAATGCTATTGGTGGTGGTTCGGAAGAGATAATGCGAGATCTTGCGGCTAGCCAGTATCAATTTTAACCCAGGAGGGGGAACAATACCTATTCATATTAGGGGGGATGTAAGCCCCTCCTACTCCCCTCTAAACTGGAGCTTGTCCTTTGGACAAAAAAGGTAAATCATAGAGGTAACTACAGGCAAGTCTTACAGGTTTCAGCACCAGACACATCTGACACCACCCCTCAAAAAAGGAGTTAGATACCATGAACGAATTCACCCCAGTAAGAAATATTGAACATAGCCAATTAGTACTCGATCACGGTTTATGGCCAGATTTCAAAGAAGCAGACATATATAACTTAGTCTTTCAAAAGAATGATCACGCACCTAATATTGGCACTCCGAAAGATAACATCGATATAGAAATTTCATTTGAACTTCATGATTTAGAACAACCGTACATCGTAGTTTTGAAATTCGATGACTGTGATTCAATCATTATGAGTGAACTAGACCATAAGACAGCTCTTTGTGATTTAACGTTCGCCTACAAAGCACGCGGAACCGATATAGAGGGTGACCCGTTACCTCGTGGCATCGCAGTTCATTTTGATGAGGCCTTTGGAAAAAGCCTAACCTTTAATTGCTTGAAAGTTCAGGCTCTCGAACGAAGATTAAAATACAACGATAAAAATATTCATTAAGAATTGTGGTTAAATATGAACAAATACAAACAGCCTAATGATTGGATGGCGACGACATCCAAACGGGTTAATCACGGGTGTAATACCTCTATTTCTGCAGTGCGTACGCAAGAGCAGAAACCGCCAGCGGGTTACACACCAATCCACAGTGACTACTAACCACTTCAACATTTTCGGTAAGTTCAGATTCTTTCTCTAGGGAGCACTGCCAAGAAACCACGCCGTCCGTCTTGCTATAAATTGAGGTAGAAATCACACCAGGGGGCTCTTTACGCTGATTAAATGCAGCCAGATCTTCACTGGTAAACTTCGATCCAGATATACGCTGAAATACATCATGTAAAATATTGGCATCATGGTCACCAGTGAAAGGTGTGCCCAAAGAAACGACGGAATGAACATACTCAGGGTATTTTCGACCGAGCTCGCGAGCAAAAACACCTCCTAAACTCCAACCCACAATGGAAACTTTTTGACTGCTAACCCCTAGCAACCTCTTTAGTTCTGAATGGAGGTGGGCTCTATTCTCTGAGGTTGAACCCATATTTCTACCCATTTTCCACGGTACCGATCGATAGCCCAAGCGACGCAATGATTGCCTTAGCATTCCGGTTTCAAAATCCCCTGCGCCAAACCCCGGTATCACTATGACAGCCCTGCCATTACCCTGGGGAAGGGTTTTCTCATAAAAACGTCGAGAAAGTAATTGCGCACCAATCTCAAAAGGTACACGTGCCTCCAGCAAGGTATGTAGAATCCTAGGTTTTTGTATGCCGTTGTTCATTGTTGACGCCTATAAGTTTTGTACACCAAGAATGATTTATTATATGTACATCTGGCTAGAATTATCAATTACAGGAGCACTATGAAAGGACGCTCATTTATTTGAAGTAATTTATTCCCTAATATTCAATAAGTTATACTTATTCTCTATAGTTTATTACAACGAATAACAATTCCATATTTGACTAAACACACCTATTTGAATACTATTCGAATATCATTCGAATAGTATTCAAATAGGTTATACATGTCGCCAGCCCCAACCCACACGCCTCAAGAACAGGAAGATATCATTATCGATGCCGCTGCAAGCTGTATCGAAGCTAGCTCATTACTGGATTTTACGATGTCTGCAATATCCAAAGAGTCTGGTTTTTCCATGGGAACAATATATAAACACATTCAGTCAAAAGAGGATGTATTGGTAGCATTAGCGTACCGAATGTATACGCACCTGCTTAACACCTTTAAGGAAATCCAGTCCTTACCTTTACCTACCCCAGAACGTTTAATGGCTGTTAGCCTGATTTGTAAAGAAAAGGTCTACCTTTATGATTTTGACGACCAGCTTGGAAGCTTGGTTGTCAGTAAAGCTGTCTTACAACGCGCCTCTAAAGGCTGGTTGGAAAAGATGATTCAAACCGATAAAGCGGTAGAGGAGTCTTTTGCAAATATTATTCGTGAAGCATATGCCACGGGCGAGCTAATTGTTGATGCAGACCAAAAAGATAGCTTGGTGGAAGAAATCAACGTTGGTTTATGGTCTATGTGTGTTGGTTTTACCCAAGTTGCAGTACAGCTTGATGCTAGAAACATTATTGGACAAGGCAAAGAGATCGCGTTAACCGTGAACCCAGACAGCCTAATTATAAAAAATACCCAGCGACTTATAAATAGCTACCCGTGGAAAACCCCAATAACCAGTGTCAGCATAGAAAATATTTGTCGAACCTTAGAAGAAAAAGGCCTGCGGTAATTCTGACTCTCTCTCATTTTTTTGATTTAAAAAGGTACCACTAATGAACATTCGACGATGGTCTATCACCGTATTTTTAAGCATCGCGGTATTTTCAGGGTTAGCTGCATTTAAAGTATTTGAGATAAAAGCTGCCATTGCATTTGGAGAGTCGTTTCCAGAACATTCAGAAACAGTAGAAACATCTGAAGTTACCACCGTCACGTACGCCCCATCCATTAACGTGATAGGTGACGTGCTCGCACCACAGCACATCGATATCCGTAATGAATTACCCGGTAAAATCACTTTGGTAAATTTCAATTCAGGGGAAAAAATTACCGAGGGAACAATACTGATACAACTCGATATCAGTATAGAAAAAGCTAATCTAGTAGCGGCTAACGCTCGCGCGGAACTTTCACGATCCATTTACAAGCGAGCAAAAAATTTACATAAATCAAAAGCAATAAGCCAGGAACAGTTTGATAGAAGTAAAGCTGATCTCGCAACATCTCTAGCTGAGATAAAAGTGCTTGAAAGCACCATCTCGAAAAAAACTTTACGTGCACCTTTTTCCGGTAAAACAGGAATCCATCAGTTTGAAGTTGGTCAATATATTTTAGATAATACAAAAATCACCACACTCGTTGGAAACAAAAGTTACCGCTGGATAGACTTTATGGTTCCAGAGCTCTACCCTGCCCTACCTTTTGAAACTGAAATCACCATTCAACCCATTTACCAACAAAATACTGATACAACCTATCAGGCAACTATTATTGCTGAAGATACAGCTATTAGTGATGGCAGTCGAAGCAGGCATTATCGTGCCAAATTTGAAAATGCTGGCAACCTGTTCACCCACAAGTCCAGTGTAAATGTAAGTGTCCCTGTTAAATCGTTAAAATCGTACTTGGCCGTACCAACTATTGCTATTCAAAACGATAACCTTGGTCAATTTATCTTTATTCTAAACAAAAATGAAGATTCCAAAGGTTTTCGAGCTAAACGTAAACGTATCACAGCGATTGCCCATCAAAACGGGATGACGTTAATTGAGCAGACTACGACGAATCAATCGAGCGGTAAAAACCTAAAGAAAGGTGTAAAAATTGCCGTTGCCGGTTCATTCAAATTACATGAAGGTATGCTGGTTTATACGAAAGAGCGCCCAACGTTAGCCATTGCACAAGAACACGAACAGAAACAAGGGAGCTTATAATGGACATATTTGTAAGGCGACCTGTTATTGCGATTGTAGTATCGCTAATTTTGTTGCTCTCTGGTGCGTATGCGGCATTCAAAATCCCTGTTTTGCAATTTCCAAAAATAGAAAGCTCCTCGTTGGTTATCACCACAGTATTTCCAGGCTCGTCTGCGGAAGTGGTACAAGGTTTTATCACAGAGCCCATTGAGCGCGCAGCAATGACCATTCCTGGCGTTGATTTTGTTGATGCCAAAACTACCGCAGGGCTCAGTATTGTAACGGCCTGGCTGGAGCTTAATGAAGATAGTACAGCGGCATTGGCTGAACTTTCTGCCCGTTTGGCTCAAATACGATACGAGTTACCTGAAGGTGCCGAAGACCCCGCCGTTGAAGTGCAGAGAGCCGACCGTCCTGCTGCACTTTTTTATATGGATGTTCATGGTAAAGAATGGAGCCGTTCCGAGTTGACCAATTTTATGGAACGCCAAGTAAATCCACAATTGGCAGCGATCAAAGGCGTACAACGAGTCGGGCTAGAAGGCGGTAGAAGCCCAGCAATGCGAATATGGATCGACCCAATAAAAATTGCAGCATTAGATATGGGAGCAAATGAAGTCCTTAACGCACTACGCGCAAATAATATCATCGCAGCTATAGGAAAAACGGAAAACCAACAACAACAGATAAACCTACTGAGCAACGCGACCTTAAAAACCACGAACGATTTCGAGCAACTTATCCTCCGTAATATCAATGGTGCGTTTGTTCGTTTGGGTGATGTTGCTAGAATCGAAATGGGTGAAGATCGAGGCACGATAAGTGCTAGATTTAATCAAGAAACAACTATCTACATCTCTATCTGGCCTTTACCTGGTGCCAATGAAATTGCTATAGGAGATGAGCTTTACAAGCGGCTTGAAAATATTAACGCCTCCTTGCCCAAAGGATTAACCATTAACATTGGTTATGACGGCACGATTTATATGCGTGATGCATTAAAAGAAATCTTTATCACGCTCTTTGAAACGGTAACCTTAGTCGGTATCGTTGTTTTACTATTGATGGGATCTTTCAGAACTGCGCTGGTTCCTTTGGTGACCATTCCTATTTCAATTTTAGGCAGTATTGCTGCTATGTTAATGATGGGATTCACGCTAAACCTGCTAACCATTTTGGCAATCGTTTTATCCGTGGGGCTCGTTGTAGATGACGCTATCGTTGTTGTTGAAAACGTTGCTCGGCATTTACGAGAAGGTCGAACTCGTATTGACGCAGCCTTGGTAAGCTCTCGCGAGCTACTGTCTCCTATAATTGCAATGACAATCACCTTAGCCGCTGTATACACACCCATAGGCTTCGTTTCAGGCTTAACGGGTAGCTTATTTAAGGAATTTGCTTTCACATTAGCGGTAGCGGTTATCATATCCGGTATTGTGGCTGTAACGCTTTCACCTATCATGAGTGCCTACGTTTGTTCTGACAACGGTCATGAAAGCGCATTCACCCGACGCTTAAACCAGTGGTTTGACCAACTACATCAATTGTACGGCAATCTACTGGGAAAGAGCTTTGAGTGGCGCAACCAAATTTTGTTTGCGGGTATATTTCTATCCCTATTGGTCGTTCCTTTTTACCTTTTCTCTGCCAAAGAACTCGCCCCCATTGAAGATCAAGGTAGCATCAACATTATCATTGAATCACCACCCGGAGCATCGTTAGCTTATACTAACGACTACATGCATGACGTTATCGACCTTATTCAGGAGACAACGCCAGGGTTAAATATGGTATGGCAAATAATATCGCCCAACGGAGGTTTTGGTGGTATTGAATTTGTAGACTACAGCGAGCGTGATTTTGCTGTGCAAGATCTCTTACCAAGTATCTACGGGCAACTTTCATCAATAACTGGGGTTAGAGTTTTTCCTGTTATTTTCCCAAGCCTACCTACAGCGGGGCAATTTGATGTGGAAATGGTCGTACAGGCTCCAGACACCTATCAAGACATGGAGGTTTACGCCCAACAACTTATCCAAGCCGCTTACCAAAGTGGTAAATTTATGTTTGTGGATAGCGACCTAAAAATAAATCTTCCCCAAGTACGGTTACAATTTAATCATGATCGAATTGCCGATTTAGGATTGGATATTAACAGCGTCAGCACTCAACTCGCATCACTACTATCTGAAATGGACGTAAATCGATTTAACGCAAGCGGAAAAGCATATCGCGTAATCCCTATGGTAGAAGATTTTGCTCGAGACAACCCAGATACATTATTGGATTTGCAGCTACGCACGGCACTAGGAACATTAGTTCCTTTACGAGCTGTCGCTAAGCTCGAGAAAGTTACCAGTCCTCGTGTAATGGGCACATTTAATCAACAACGGTCGTTCCGTATTTACGGAGGCGTATTACCGGGAACAACCAATGACCAAGCCTTAAGTGCATTGGAAGTCGCCGCTAAAGAGATTCTTCCCACCAATTACACGGTGGATTATGCAGGTATCTCCCGACAACTTAGAGGTGAAGGCAACAGCATGATGTCTGTTTTATTCATTGCGCTAACCGTGGTATATCTCGTGTTAGCCATTCAATTCAACAGCTTCCGTCTCCCCCTTGTTGTGCTATTAGGTTCAGTTCCACTAGCAATCTCAGGTGCAATGGTATTTAGCTTTTTGAGCCTAACGACTATTAATATATATGCTCAAATTGGTTTCATAACACTGGTAGGACTCATAGCAAAAAACGGGATATTAATTACGGAATTTGCACACGAGTTACAACTAAAAGGAATACCTAAGATTGACGCTATCAAAGAGTCTTCAGAGTTACGGTTAAGACCCGTTCTAATGACCACTGCCGCCACAGTGTTGGGGCACTTGCCTCTTGTACTGGTAAGTGGTGCAGGAGCTGAAGCGAGAAATAGTATTGGTATAATTTTGGTCGCTGGTATGGCAATTGGAACGCTGTTTACTCTATTCATATTGCCTTCTGTGTATCTCTGGTTAGCTAAGGAAACCCCCTCTCCGATTCCCATACAGAGTGAGAGTGAGAGTGAGAGTGAGAGACACGCAGAACACCCTCCCCTACCAATATAACGTACCGATTGAGATTGTCACTTTAACAAGCCCGCATATTATTCCATGGTAATGTAAACTTTTGTCATTGACATTGATTTTTAATGTCATTGTACAAATGTAGTATTTTAGTGAAAATACAGAAGCATTAATCAATTTCTAAGGAATCAGGGCATGTACGAGCACAGCGACAAGGCAATTCTGCTAGGAGAGAAGCTTTCAGAATTTATGGATGAACATATTTATCCTAATGAAGAAAAATATGCAGCGCAATTAGCGAGCGCATCAAATCGTTTCGCCCCACTGCCGCTAATGGATGAACTGAAGATTAAGGCAAAAAAAGCAGGCCTTTGGAATCTGTTCGTACCAGAAAAGTATGCGCAATACTGTGATCACGGGGGGCTCAGTAATTTTGATTATGCCCACTTAGCGGAAATGATGGGCAGAGTAATTTGGTCTCCAGAAGTATTCAATTGCAACGCTCCTGATACTGGCAATATGGAAGTGTTCATGAAATACGCCACCCCTGACCAACAAAAGCAATGGCTTGAGCCATTGCTAGCGGGTGATATTCGCTCATCATATGCGATGACGGAACCACAGGTTGCATCAAGTGACGCAACTAATATCGAACTTAGTATCACAAAGTCAGAAGATGGATGGCTCCTTAATGGGCGAAAATGGTTCATTACAGGGGCCATGTATGAGCGAACCAAGATATTTATCGTTATGGGAAAATCTGACCCTAAAAACCCTGATCGCCATCGCCAACAATCCCAAGTTTTAGTCCCAAAAAATACGCCTGGCATCCAAATTGTAAGGCCACTAACCACTCTTGGTTATGACGACGCCCCGATCGGCCATGCAGAATTGGTGTTTAACAACGTCCTAGTCCCTCACGAAAACATACTCCTTGGTGAAGGAAGAGGGTTTGAAATAGCTCAGGGTCGTCTAGGGCCAGGAAGAATGCATCATTGCATGCGATTAGTTGGGGCTGCCCAACGCTCTCTTGAGCTAGCTTGTGTAAGATCAGAAACACGCAATACATTTGGGCGACCTCTTAGTAAGCACCAATCCGTCAGAGAAGATATATCAAAATGCTTTTCAGAAATCCAAATGGCAAGACTGCTTGTACTAAAAACCGCTGACAAAATG
Organism: uncultured Gammaproteobacteria bacterium; assembly: GCA_913063495.1. GTDB lineage: Bacteria > Pseudomonadota > Gammaproteobacteria > Pseudomonadales > Ketobacteraceae > 42-54-T18. Next base: position 11,075 of record CAJXXT010000195.1, read on the forward strand.
GATCAAGTTGGAGCGCAACAATCAAAAGACATGATTGCTGCGACGAAAACGACCATTCCACTAATGGTTCAACAGATAATTGATCGGTGTATGCAAATGCATGGCGCAGGAGGCCTAACAGAAGACTACTTTATGGCAGAGGCATTTAATTATGC
>CAJXXT010000196.1 GCA_913063495.1 uncultured Gammaproteobacteria bacterium
ATTAACCAAGGCAACATTTTGCTGGTTAATTCATAGAAGTATTTCGGTGTACCAAACTTGTGATAGTACAGTTTTATGATGTCAAACAAGGTTTACTCTCTCCGTCAGCCACTTACGCTGATTCTAAGACCCGCAGCAATAGCAAAAGGTGCCAATGTAATTGAAAATACTGCCAATGCCACTAAGTACGCTAGCTGACCACTGAATGCAAGTGACATTGAGGCAGCCTCTACCGCACTAGTACCAAATATTAATACAGGAACATAAAGGGGTAAGGCGATGACCGCAATCAAGACGCCGCCTTTTCGTAAGCCCACCGTTAAGGCAGCACCTATAGCACTAATCATACTTAATACGGGTGTGCCCAATAATAAGGTAACCATTAACACCCCGATGGTTTCACTATCCAAAAACAACATGACGCCTAACAACGGCGAAACCAGAATTAGTGGCACGGCGGTAATACACCAATGAGCCATAATTTTACCCAACACGATGATAAATAACGGCTGAGGGCTTAATAATAAAATCTCTAACGAACCGTCATCATGATCTTGTCGAAACAAGCTATCAACAGACAGTAACGTGGATAATAAAGCCGCTATCCACAATACCCCAGGGCCAATACGAGACAATATCTCAGGCTCTGGCCCTACACCTAAGGGAAATAGGGTGATCACCATAATAAAAAAGAACAACGGGTTAACTAAATCACTACGTTGACGAAATGCGATGATCAAGTCCCGTTTAAATATCGCCCACAAGCCCTGCCGTAACGGGGGGTATGCCATTTCAGATGCCATTTCAGATCCCACTACAAACCCTCCCTGGCATTACCCAAACGGATAACTTTTAGATGAGAGGGGTCAATGTTTAGCTCATGATGTGTTGTTAATACCACGGCTCCACCCTGCTTTGCATGTTGCTCAATGATAGATTCAAGCTCAGCCACACCGTGTTTATCAATAGCCGTAAAAGGTTCATCCAGCACCCATAGCGGTACAGGCTCCAAAAACAATCGGGCTAACGCAACACGCCGTTTTTGACCGGCAGATAGTGTGTATACAGGGGTATCTTCAAAACCACGCAATCCGACTTTCACTAGCGCCTGATCAATCGCGTTATCTAATGCAAGGCCTTTAAGTGATGAACCGCGACACTGCGACATCCAGCGAAGATTCTCTTCTGCGCTCAGAGGGGCTTTGATTCCCGTGAGATGACCAAAATAGATATGTTGCTGGCAAAACTGCTCTCGACTCCGGCTCATTGCCTTATCACGCCAAAGCAATTGGCCTTCATAAGCGGTAGATAGCCCACAAAGAATTCGAATTAGGGTCGTTTTACCACTGCCGTTTGGGCCTTCTATTTGAGTAATATCACCCGCAGCAATAGCAAACGATAACTCTTCAAACAGGATACGATCATCCCGCTCACATAGTAAGGACTTTGCCTCCAATAAAGGGGCTTTAGACTGTATTTTTGCACCCGTTTCTAACAAACCAATCTCGCTAGTTAACCTACTGAGGCGAGATTATAGAGGTTGTTGACTACGGGGCCAACTAACATCATCAGATAGCCTGACTCAAAACAACATTCATACCCTATACTGAGAACTCATTAACGAACAAAAAGAGGTTATTTATGGTGTCTGAAATCCCTTCGGACAGGCCAATTGCAAAAACGACAGCCTCTTCAGACAAAGCACCATCGCAAGCAACCCTGCGTTTATCACAAGTACAAGCAGAAGTATCCAGTAGTGTAAAAATAGCGACTTCCGCGATAAAAACGCCCCCCCCCTCCGCCGCACAAGAGTCCGTGACACCTCCTTCCAAGCCAAAGGAGCTCTACAACGCAACCGTTATTTTCAATCGACAAGCAGGGGCGGGCTCAACACCCCCTCCGTCAACTTCTGTGGCAACACAATTAACAACCGATGTAATCCAACGGATTAATCAAGGGCTAATGACGGTTGTCAGAATCACCTCTGACTTACCCTTATTAAAGGGCGATCAGTTGATAGTGAACTCCAGCGTGGTACCTCGCGCCACATCCACGCAGGCAACTACACAGGTAGCTACACAGGCAACTACGCCACATCTGGAACTACAACAACTGCATTCAATTCCCAGCACACAAAAAATCCAACAAACCATCATCAACCTCGTGCGCCTGCTAGTGCCCACTCAGAATAGTTATAGCCCGTTGCTCAATAACATTTTGAGCCTTGTCTCCGCTAAACCTGAACTGCTGAAACAATTGCCTCCAAATATACAACAAGCCATTAAACAGGTCTCCCAACACATCCCCAGGATGGAGTCACTACGTACTGCCGATACGGTCAAACAGGCAATAAAACACAGCGGAGTGTTATTTGAGTCATCACTTAAATCAAGGTCACTTACATCAGGGCCACTTACATCAGAACCGTCTAAACCCGAATTGCTTAAAGCCAAATTGCTTAAACCCCAGCTACTTAAACAAGAGCTACTGAAACAAGAGCCACTTAAAAGCCAACCTCTTGAATCCCAGCTAAGAAAGCACCAATCACCTTTACCCACAACGGTCATACCCGCGTCTAAACCAAACACAAAAACCAACGCAGCAACCGGCTCGTCTACGAGCAGCAACATGGCGAGTAGCAGCGCCACACCACAGCCAACGAATACGAATAACTCTTCACCCCCCATAGATTTTAAACACCAACTGCTATTGCTAGAGAAAGCGCTGCTGTCTGCAGCAACAAAAACCTCAACAAAACATCAAACTAACCCTGCAACCTCAAAACCAGCACTCGACACCGCCACTCTCAGTGACCCGTCTAAAATCATTCAAAAGACGGCCATAGCGGCTAGCACATCCACGCCAGGGACAACACCAATACCTACATCAACAACGGGAACAACGCCTAGTTACACCGCCCCAAGCGAAAAACAACAATTACAAAACCTCATGCAATTGGCCAAAGCACAACAAATCACTGCGGAAACACCAAACACCAAACACCAAACAAACAACATAAAAAGTACAACAGAACACGCAATTAACACAACAACACCATCAACAAGTAACACAAGCGCCCCACCCAAGCCCCTAGCAATACAAACCTACCAAACAGCATCATTAACCAATACAGCATCACTACAAGGCATTCCACCGTTACCCGGTCAATATTTAATGCAAGCTCAAGCCAATATTAAAGCGACGTTAAAGGGAAATGATGTCGCTGATGCATTAGTAAAGATCCTGTTAAAACAAACACAAGAATCCATCAGCAGGTTACAGCTACATCAACTATCAACGGTAGCCGCCCATGTTGATGATGGTGCTCAGATATCCCAAGCACCGCTTAGCTTTGATCTTCCCATCTTACATTTTGGACAGCTCACCCTCTTTCACTTTCATATCGAGGAAGAGGCACAAAAGAATGACACGGATAAAGAAAAATCCGCCGATAAAAAATGGAACGTGTCCATGGGGTTTGATATTGAAGGACTAGGAGCAATGTTTTGCGAACTAAGTTTAATCAACACTTTTGTTTACGTAAAATTTTGGGCAAAAGAGAAAAGTACGGTATCTCGAGCAAAAAGTTATTTTGATGTATTGCAAAAAAACTTATCTCAAATAGGTGCTACCGTAAAAGAGCTAGAATGTATCGAAGGGTTACCGCCTCAACAAGAATCAAGTATTAAACCATCACTTATTGATGTTGAAACCTAAAAGGAGGAGAAATCTACCCATGTCAGCCTCAACAAGCACAGAAGACAGCGAGACACCGTCATCGCCTCAAGCGGTTGCACTAACGTATGATGGATGTCACGCGCCGTTCGTCAGCGCTACGGGGGAAAGTGATATTGCAGAAGAGATTCTTCGTATCGCTAAAGAACACGAAATCCCCATTTATGAAAACCCCGAATTGGTGGATATACTATCACGGCTAGAGCTAGGCGATGAGATCCCCGAACTGTTATATCGAACCATCGCAGAAATTATTAGTTTTGTGTATTTGCTAAAAGACAAAACACCGGATCAACTACCCTGACTATATCAATACAACTACAATGCCGCATGTTCAGAATATTTTAAGTCCACAGGGTAGTCTGCCGCCATCCAAGAATAAAACCCATCCCGAAAGTAATACACTTTTGTATAACCCCAGTTAGCCGCAAAAAATGTTGCCATCGCACTACGAATATTTAATGGGCTGCTGGTATAAAAAACGACGGGGGTCTCTCTATCTAAATCTTCGGACACATACAGAACCGAAAACTCATTAGTACTAAAGTCCAAATGAACCGCTCCATCGATATGCCCTGATGACCAAGCTTGACCATCCCTTACATCAATAAATACCGCGCCCTCTTGATACAACTGATGGGCTTTTTCAAGACCCACCGTCTCTGCGCCATCAACATCTAATGGCGCCTCCGCCCACAACAAAGAGGACATCATAAAAGAAACCAACACAACGACATACTTAACGGCAAACTTATTTAGGTAATTCATTACTACACCTTACTGCTACTACTACCACTAAAAGGTCTTCTCTAGTGCTAAGTATAGAAAGGTGTTAACCAGTAGGTTGGAATGAATATTTATTAAAATTAGGGTTTTTATAAACGAATAAAAGTTTTATTCTGAGAACAGTACTGAACTCAAAAGGAAGTTGCACTACCGTATCAACACCAGTTACAGTCTACCAATTACCCTTCAAGGGATTCATGCTCTTTATGTTGAAATAGATCTACTAATTTTGCTTCAGAGCGGGTAATGCCAACTTTCCCTACGACATCATTTAACTCAATCCCTTTCTCCAACAATTTTGCAGCCTGATTAAAAGAGAATTGCTCCGTATCGTTGTTCTCCATCTCAGATTGCCTTTCCATCGTTTGATTCAGTTTTTTCTCAGTATTCATCAAGCGCCGACCAACACCTTGAGACCCTTTGGATACCATTACCAACTGGTCTTCCAATTGTTTAACTTTCACAGCCTGTGTTTTCGCTAGTTGGTCTAGTTCGTCTATTAATTCCACTGTTTTACTTTCATAACGTCGCATCGACAATCGACTGTTCACGGCCATCATCACAATAATAGCCACCAACAGAATATCAATAATTTGCGACGCAAAAATATCCATCAGAACCCCACAACATCAACAACTGGTGACGTATCGATCATTCTTTCAAGTTCAATAAGAATCAACAATTCATCGTCTTTATTACACACCCCTTGAATAAATTTTGAGGTTTCTTCATTACCAATATTGGGTGTTGTTTCAATCTCAGATTGCTTAAGATAAGTCACATCAGCAACACTATCCACCAACATGCCAACCACCTGAGTATCTACCTCAACAATGACGATACGAGCCTGCTCATCAATATTTCCCGGTGCTAATCCAAACCGTTTACGTGTATCAATAACGGTAACAACATTACCTCTAAGGTTGATAATACCCAGTACGTAGCTGGGCGCTCCGGGTACAGGTGTTATTTCACTGTGTCGCAAAACCTCTCGGATCTGCATAACGTTTATGCCATAGATTTCATCGCCCAACCGAAAAGTTCCCCATTGGAGAACCACGTCGTCCTCGGACACTGCCACTGTTGCCATGTACCTGTTCTCCTGATGCGTCTTTGTTACAAAGCCATGAACATAACTAAATCACATAACTAAGTCACATTTCTCATCTATCACTAAACTGTCATTAAACGTTTAAGTGCACAATCTATGCCACACCACTTTCCCCGCTAAATATCATCAAGATCCGCCAACTCCTCATCCGTCAACATCTTGTCGAGGTCAATGAGGATCAGCAACTCTTTGTTTTTATTGCATACACCTTGAATAAACTTCGCTGACTCTTCGTTACCAACATTGGGGGTCATATCTATTTCTGACTGACGTAAATACACCACTTCAGCAACCGCGTCGACCATGATGCCAATAACATGACGTCCGGTTTCGATAATAACAATACGAGTATTGTCATTCACCTCGGCCTGCGCCAACCCAAAACGAAGTCGCGTATCAATGACCGTTACGACGTTTCCGCGGAGATTGATAATTCCTAACACATGGTAAGATGCTCCTGGAACCGGGGCAATTTCAGTATGCCTTAGCACCTCCTGAACCTGCATCACGTTAATCCCATAGGTTTCACCATCCAATTTGAAGGTTACCCACTGGATCATCGGATCATCTGCAGTCTGTTGTTTTTCTTGCATTTTTTACCAACCTCAAACGAAATGGGACAAGATATATGGCGCATTTTAAATATATTGGCCACACATCCAACTGCATTACCCAGATTTAATAACCGCAGTTTTTATTATGTTTTTTTCACTATGCTTTAATCACTATAGAACAGAGCAGGATCCTTTCCAGTTTAGGAAGGGGAATAACAAAGAATAAAAATCTATTTTTTAGGCTTTTCAGCCCGTTCAATCACCCGGTGAAAACCTGAAGGATCTATCAGTGCACACATATGCTCAACAACAGTACCCGCCAACCAAGGACGTTTTCCTCGCTGGGTACGCCAGCGAACCTCGTCTGGCTCAAGCGTTATCGAATTAGAAACTTCATGACAGGATAAACCCCATTCATATCCATGCAAAGAGATAACAAATTGAAGCCCTTCCCTGTCCTCCGCTTTATAACGTTCAGGCATTACACACAAGGCAGTATCAATAACTTTAAGGTTTTCCGTAGCTGTTCGTAAAATCCCGATAAACCAGTCATCCTGCCCAGGAAGCAAATTGAATTTTTTATCTATCTGATGAATTGCCCCCAACGTTACAAGAGGCACCGCGAGTTTTAAGCCTCCCACCAAAAAAATCAGACATTCAAAACGAGATTGCGCCCAATCCGGACGGCCATTCTCACTCCACCCTTCATCCATTGGAGGCAGGTGAACTGCTACATCCTGCGCAGAGGATTCAATATCACTCAGCTCAACAGGAGAAATCTCTTTTTTTACGTCTGGCTCAGTTTCTTCTGGCTCGATGACCGTCTCAACAACGACCTCAACAACAGGCTCAGTTTTCTGCTCAACTTTTTCCTCAACCGGTTCCTCAGCTATCGTTTCAGTCTCAACAATAATTTCAACGTCAACGTCAACGTCAACGTCAACGTCAGGTTTCACCTTAAGCTCTATTTCAGGCTCTATAAGCTCTTCATCAGGTAAAAGTTGTTCATTCGCCGGCATCGGCACAATAATTGGAATAGGAATCAATGACTGCGAAGGGCGCTCTTTAAACGCCTGTAACGTCATAATATTGGGGTTGATGTGCAACCGGGCGGGTTCAGTAAAATGCTGCGGTACCGCCTGCAATACAGCGGTTGAATGCGCGCTAAGTAATTGATTTGAGGTTATTTCAGATGTGAAGGCTTGTCGCGCCTCCGACTCGCTTTCCTGCGCCTGGTCGGGTTCGCGAAACATATCATCAAGGTAATCATAAATAGCCTTATCACTAACACTCAGCTGATCAAGGCCGCTTGGTTTATCAGACATTTTATCGGTACAACTCGTACTACGTCACTCTTAATTGCATACCTAACTCACTAGACGTCAGCAGGTATAGAAGAGGGTTCTTTACTCAATAGATATTTTAGCAGAGATCGGTAAGATTTCACCCCCCGGGTCGAATTATCATGTATATGAGGGGGGGTACCTGCTTTACTCGCATCGCGCAGTTTGGTATCAACACTAATGGCCGATGGCCAAATATTATCTTCATAAGTGTTACGCAAGACCCGAAGGCTATCAACCGAAGCATGAGTTCGCCTATCGAACATAGTCGGCACAACGGTATATTCAAAATTTCGCTTCTGAGAGCGTATCACCATCTGCAATGTTCGCATCATTCGCTCCAGCCCTTTTATCGCCAAATGCTCCGTCTGCACAGGCATAATAAGCTTCTGACAGGCAGCCATTGCATTGATCAGCAACACGCCCAAAATAGGCGGTGTATCAATTAACACATAGTCATAATCATATTTCAGCTGCTCTAGGGTCTTGGCGATAACCAACCCCATCCCACCTTTACTGACGGCATGGCGCTCTAGAATGGCCAAGGATGTAGAGGCTGCCATGAAATCAAGGTTTTTAAAATCTGTTCGAATAACCAATTGCCTCGCCAAACCTTCAGGCACTTCCCCTTCATGTTGAAACAATTGGAAAATAGATTTTTCAATTTCATCGGGGTTGTATTTAAAATAACTGGTAAGAGAGCCGTGCGGATCCATATCCAGTAATAACACCCGCTGATCCTGCGATGCAAGTAAGCCACCCAATGCCACTACCGAGGTTGTTTTTCCAACCCCTCCTTTCTGATTGGCTACCGCCCACACGTTCATTTAGCGCGCCTTGGTGGATTCCGAGGAAAACAAAATCCCGCCGTTCTCAAGTTTAATGATCTTAAGTGGCACAACTTTTTTCTTTTCACTAATTTGTGCTTTTCTATTTTTTGGATCAAATACATTCCCACTCTCACTTGATTGTTCATCCCGATTTTTAGGTATCGCCCCAACTTTAAAGTCAGACACCTTGGGCGTGGAATCACTCACTCTTGTCGCTTTTCGTTTAGAAATAATCATTGAAACCCGTCGATTCTGCGCTCGACCTTCTTCTGTTGAATTATCCGCAATGGGTTGAAATTCAGCATATCCCACGGCAGCCAACCTGTCGGGAGCCACATCACTTACCTCAAGCAAGCGGACAACAGCTGCCGCTCTAGCGGCAGATAGCTCCCAGTTTGAGGGGTAGAATTCATTTTGTATGGGCACATTGTCTGTAAACCCCTCTACATGAATCGGGTTATCAACTTCTTTCAATAATTGCGCCACCCTAGAAACTATTTCTCTGGCCTCCGAAGAAGGTAAAGCCGCTCCACTTGGAAATAACACAGATGACTTAATATCGACTTCGATCCAATCATCGGTGCTATTCACTGACGCTAACTCATCATCGATCAAACCTTCCAATGCCGACTCCAATTTTTCTGACAAATCTCCAAGAGCATTCGCATCCTCCTCGCCCTCTCCTCCCGCAACAGAAGCATCTGGATCAACATCATCAAACAAACCTTCAATGCTGTATTTATAATCTTCATTGCTTGGGAAGCTACCCGGAATCGGTAACTGAACGATACGGTCATGCTGTTCTCCCGCAGAACTCTCTCCGATCTGAACGGGTTTTAAAGTTTTGGTTTTCTCACTAAACACATTTTCAAGGGAGTTTGACAATACTTTATATTTACCATCATTAACTGAAGATATTGAATACATAACAACAAAAAAAGCGAACAACAATGTGATAAAGTCCGCATAAGAAATAACCCAGCGCTCATGATTTTGCGATTCTTCTTCCTGCCTTCGCTTAATCATGAAAAACCTCTATTCATCGATCCAAATAACCTTCAAGTTTTAACTCTATCGTTCTCGGATTTTCTCCATCCGCAATAGATAACAAACCGTCAATCATCATTTCTCGCTGATTACTTTGCGCCCGAATAATTGAACGTAATTTACTTGCCACAGGAAGCAGCAATAAGTTTGCCAAAGCTACACCGTAAATTGTTGCGACAAAAGCAGTAGCAATCCCCGCACCTAGCTTGCTTGGGTCAGCTAAATTCCCCATCACATGAATCAATCCCATTACCGCACCAATAATCCCAATGGTCGGAGAATACCCCCCCATCGCCTCAAACACCTTTGATGCTTGAATATCTTTTTCTTCACTGGTCAGCAATTCAACCTCTAAAATACTGCGAATAGACTCTGGCTCTCCACCATCCACCAATAGCTGCAACCCTTTACGCGCAAACTCATCATCCTCATCTTCTGCGATCGCCTCTAAACCAAGAAGTCCTTCTTTACGAGCGGTCATGCTCCAATGAATAACCTTGGTGATATTTTCCTCCATATGCACATGAGGAGGAAAAAAGATCCAACCCAAAACACGGAATGAATGAAGAAAGATCCGCAAGGGTGTTTGCAACATCGCAGCACCCAAAGTACCGCCTAGAACAATTATTGCAGCAGGCAGATTACTTAACGCACTAAGATGTCCACCATCAATGGCGTTTCCGCCAATAATGGCAACAAGTCCAAGAACCAGTCCTGCTACACTGAGTAAATCCATAATCTAATGTTATATCGTGTTTTATTTATTATTTTAGGGAATGCGTTAGTTATTTTCAGATAGCAGCCAATTTCGCACACACATTATCCAAGGAGAATTCCATATCAGACAAACCCGCTGTTTGTACTGACATCGGCATTCCGTAGACAACACTCGATTGCTCATCTTGAGTCCACACCGTTGCACCTTCTCGCTTTAGTAATTTACAACCTTCTCGACCGTCGTGCCCCATGCCGGTCAATACCAGAGCCAACACCTGCCCTTTTAAAGAGCGCGCCGCTGAGCCAAACGTAACATCAACACTGGGTTTATATTGCAAACGCGGGCTACCTTCAATCACATTAACGGTACGCCCCGTATCACCCAGTAACATCTGCGTCCCTCCTGGCGCTAATAACGCAACTCCAGGTTTTAATGCGTCTCCGTCAACCGCCTCCTGTACTCGGATATTACAAATGCGATCCAGACGCTGGGCAAAAGCACTCGTAAACGTATTTGGCATATGCTGAATTAATAATATGGGATAGGGGAAATTTGCAGGCAAATCAGCCAGCGTTTTTTGCAAAGCAACAGGCCCACCTGTTGATGCCCCAATCACCACCACTTTAGGTTTGACATTCGGCCGCCTTACTTGTGAGCTTCGCGGAGCAGGTGCTGGCGACGGTGCCATCGGTCGTGATCGTGCTGGCGCTGCTGGCGTAGTCGCTGCTGGTGTAGATGGGACGGGAGCTACACTCGGTGCTGGTGCAGCCGGGCGAGCGTGAGACTTTTTCGCAATCGCAATGACTTTGTCTTGTAATAATTTCACCCCTTCATTAGGGCTATTCGTCATTGATTCAAAACTTTTCGGCAAGTAATCTAAGGCGCCCGCATCCAGTGCATCTAGTGTTACCCGAGCCCCCTCAAAACTTAATGATGAGAACATTAATATAGGGGTAGGATGAGTGCGCATGATCTCGCGAACGGCGGTGATACCATCCATCACCGGCATTTCGTAATCCATAGTAATAACATCGGGGTTCAACTCTTTAGCTCGATCAATGGCATCCCGACCATTATCTGCGCCCCCCACCAC
>CAJXXT010000197.1 GCA_913063495.1 uncultured Gammaproteobacteria bacterium
TTCAACAATCAGAATATGACTCATCAGGTGTTGCTCTCCTCATCTTCACGGTAACGCGGTAACGTTATGGTAACACGAGTACCTTTATAATCGGAGCCGATGGGGCTGTCGATAGAAATATGTCCAAAATGCTCTTCGATTATGCTGTAAACCACCGCCATGCCTAGTCCCGTACCCTTTCCGGGGTCTTTGGAGGTGACAAAGGGTTCGTAAATACTTTCTTTTATTTCATCAGGAATGCCGCAGCCATGGTCTTCTACCTCCAGTGTTACCGTATGATTGCGGGTAACACTACGAGTAATGATGGGAGAATTGAGGTCGGACGCATCTCGTGCATTACTGAATAAATTGATAAATACCTGAGTAATTCGTTGACGATCGCCGTTGATAATATGGTCTGTAGGGATGTCATTGGTAAAGTGTTCAGTTTTCTCATCGCTGCTGAGTTTTAGTAGATCGAAAGCCTCTTGTGCACAATCACGAAGGGATACGGGGTCATGAATGGCTTTGTTGGTGCCGCTATGGCTAAAGTTAACCAGAGATTGAACAATACGAGTTACGCGTTTAGTTTGTTCGACAATTTGTTCAGACATTTCCGCGATGTCTTCTTTATCAGTCTCATATTGTAAATTCTGAGCTAAACAGGCTATTCCTGTAATAGGGTTACCTATTTCATGGGCCACGCCAGCAGCAAGGCGCCCAACAGAGGCTAGACGTTCGTTGTGAGCAAGTTTGTGCTCTAGCATGCGCGTTTCGGTAAGGTCTTCTACAACAATAACGAGCCCGCCGTGGGATTTGACCTGATTTTCACCCTTGATAGATGCTTTGTGAAGGTTTAGCCAGCGCGTAATGCCTTGATATTCCACTTCTTTTTTGTATTCGTGGGTCTCGGGGCCAGCGCTTAGTTGTTGAAATACACTGCGCCAGGGCTCTGGCAGGTGATCTAGGCTGGAGCCAACAATGTCACCAGCGGGAATGCTGGTGATCTTCACCATGGCGTGATTCCATCCAAATACCTCCCCATCTAAACCTAGGGAGCAAACACCTAGGGGTAAATCTTGCAGGGTCTGGCGGTGAAAGCGTCTTAGGTTATCGAGCTCTGCGGCAAGTCCTGTTAGCTTGTGGTGGTATTCCTCTAATCGATTTTCTGTATGGTGAATATCTTGAATGGCTGATTCGTCAGAGTGCATCACATACGGTAATGCTTCATCAATAATTTCATGGGCAACGGATGGCCCTAACAATCCGGATAGATTGGTTTCTAATTGGTCACGTAATCGGCGTAATGAATAGGGGCGAGTTTCATCGGCGCTCATGGCCAAATCTTGCAGGGCAAGTTCTACTTCACGTTTGGCTGTCGTTGCCCCTAAAGGGGTGGTCAGGTGGCCGACAAATTCCCGTGCGCTGCTAACAGATAGTTCCCATCGGTATGAGCGTCGTAAATTGTCGACGTTGCAGGTTTCGGCGGCAAGTTTTTCCGAGGTGCTTGCGTTGGTGGCAACGGACACGGCAGCAAAGACCATAGAGTTGACAAAGATTGCGACGGTTGCTGCAAGGTAGCTGGTATCACCGTTGGGGAAGGTGTCATTGATAATAAAAGGAATGTTTATAGTCACTTGGTAGTCAAACAGGATCGGTAGTAGTAGTAAAAATATCCAAACAGAGATTCCAGAAAGTAAGCCGGTGATAAATCCGAAACGGTTGGCTTTAGACCAAAACAATACCCCAAACAAACCCGGTACAAATTGAATTGTAGCTGCGAAGGTTAAAAATCCTAACTCTGACAACGAATGTCGCCCAGCCATGACCCGGTATATTAAATAGCTAGCAAGAATAATTGATGCAATTAATGCACGTCGAGTCCATAGCAACCAGCTGTATAAATTGCTTTGGGTGTTAACTGGGGATAAGGGTAATACCAGGTGGTTGAGGCACATTGCGGAGAGTGCCAGTGTACAAACAATAATAACACCGCTGGAAGCTGATAGCCCCGCGATAAAGGCTATTAATGAAAATGCGGGAGAATTAAGTGCCATTGGTACGCCAAGTGTTACGTATTCGGCGGCAACATCGGGCTGAACAACGGCTGATCCCCAGAGAATTATTGGGATCGGTAGGGCAAGGATAAATAAATACAACGGCAATCCCCAGCTTGCTGTCAGCAATGCGCGAGGGTTAAGGTTTTCGGTAAAAGCCATATGGAACATATGTGGAGTAACAACGGCAGATACAAAAAAAGCAGCAACAATACTTCGCCAAGGGCCTTCTTTGAGAGGAGTGTAGAGTGTTTCTGTTGCAATGGGGTTGTCGATAAGCCACTGGTTAAGGCCTTGTGGGCCATCAAAAACCGCAAATAACACAAAAATGCCAACGCTGACCATGCCAACAACTTTAACAAGGGATTCGAATGCGATAGCAACGACAAGCCCTTCATGTTTGTCTCGGGAAGATATGTGTCTGGCACCGAATAAAATCGAAAACAGGATGATTACGCAGCAAAAAATAAATGCCAGAATATTAGGTGAGGTTTCTTGGTTGAGAATATGAATGGTGTCCGCGACGGCTTGTATTTGTAGTGCGAGTAACGGCATGATGCCAACCAGCATACAAAGTGTGACAAGTGCGCCAACCCATGGGCTGCGATAACGAAAAGCGAGTAGGTCAGCAAGGGAACCCAGTTGGTAGTTTTTAACCAGTTTTAGAATGGGGGCGAGTAATATGGGGCCCAACATAAAGGCGGCAGAAATACCCAAATAATAGGCGATAAAGTTAAAGCCAAATCGGCTGGCAAAACCAACTGCGCCGTATATGGCCCAGGCGCTTGCAAAAACACCTAGCGACAATACGTAGACAAATGGGTGGCGTACAAACTTGGCTGGTATGTAACCTTCTTCCGTAAAGTATGCGATTAAGAAAAAGAACGACAGGTAGCTAATACCAATAAGAAAGATTTGGGTAAGGCTAAAGCTCATCTAGGTCTCGGCTTTGAGTTATCCAAAAAGTTAATGCGATAAGAGTGGCCCATACTAAATATGGCCGATACCACGCGGTGCCACCTTCCGCCCACCATTGCATAATAGAAGGTGATAAAACAAAACCTCCGGCAATTAATAATAAGACTAAGCGATCAATATACATGGAGGACTTTCCCTCTTTTTATGGCGTGGTGTTGATTATACATCGATTGTGAGCTGAGTGGCGTTTATGCGAGTAACGTTGATTAGTGCCTTGGGGTTCCATGCTAGTGTTCCCCATTTAAGGATAGCTTCTGGTGGTTCATGTTGCAGTGATGTTGGCGGCTTTAAGCCTAAGGTAGATATTGCTGACCAAAGAACGAGACTGCATTGTGTTGTTTCGATGGCCTGTGCAAAGGTTTGTTTACTGAGCTTTTGGCCTTGATTGTTAACCACGACAGGCAAATGGGCGTAGTGTGGTTCTTTAAAGCCCAGCAGCTGTTGTAAATAACACTGGCGTGGTGTGCTATCTAAAAGATCAATACCCCGAACTATGTGACTTATTTTTTGCCAATGATCATCAATGACGGCGGCAAGGTGGTACGCGTATAAAAGATCTTTGCGTTTAATAATAAAATCACCAACATCGGTAATAAGGTTTTGACAGAAACGCCCCTGTAACTGGTCATTGATGCCGATAGGGTGCTGAGCGTCTTCAACGGCTAAACGAATACTGGAGGGCATGTTTGGAGGGGAGTGTTGTTCACGGCATGTGCCAGGGTAAGTTGGGGGTGTTTGTTGTCCTTGCTGATGTGCATGCTCTGCCAGTTGCTTACGGCTACAAGTACAATAGAAGGCCTGTTTATTGGTTAGCAGTAAATGAACGGCGGCTTCGTACAGGTCGTGGCGTTGGCTTTGATAGACAACTTTTCCGTCCCAGTGCAATCCGTATGCGTCGAGGGTGGACAAAATACTATCCGCAGCTCCGGGTATTTCTCGTGGAGGGTCGAGGTCGTCCATTCTGACAAGCCAGGTACCGCTGTTATGCTTGGCGTCAAGGTAGCTTGCAACGGCAGTAAGTAGGGATCCGAAATGCAAGGGGCCGGTGGGGGAAGGGGCGAAGCGGCCAATATAGTTCTGCATAAGAAAGCTGTACCACCTGTTGTTGTTAAGGGCAGGTTAGGAGCGGCGATAAGAGCTTGTGACTAAAAAGAGACATAAAAAAGGAGCGCGAGAGCGCTCCTTTTTTATGTCGTGCATTTAATGCTGTACTATCAGGTCCCCCACTGCTTCTCTTTGATTTCCTGCAGTGTTTTGCAGTCAATGCAGCGTGTCGCAGTTGGTCTGGCTTCAAGTCGACGTATGCCCACTTCGATACCGCAGGTTTCGCACCAGCCGTATTCACCGGACTTAATCTCCTCAAGAGACTTGCCGATTTTACGAATAAGCTTGCGCTCTCTATCCCTCGTTCGTAGTTCAAGACTGAACTCTTCTTCTTGGGTGGCCCTGTCCGCAGCATCAGGAAGGTTGTTGGGTTCGTCTTGCATATGGTGCACAGTACGATCAACTTCTTCCATTAGCTCTTGTCGCCAAGCTTCTAAAATCACTCGAAAGTGATCTAGTTGCTTGTCGTTCATGTATTCTTCGCCGTCAGCTTCCTCGTAAGGTTTAAAGCTGGCGCGTGATAGGTCTACTTTACTTACTTTCTTTGTTGCCATTAGTCATTCCTCGCAACTGGTCAATCTGTGATCTATAGCAAAGATCTCAACGATTGGCAAATCCTCAACACATTCTGAACTTATGATACGGCAGGTAAAATACCTGGTAAATATGACAGAATATATTCTTAACCTCTTTATTTGACGAAATTTTACTAAAGAGGAAGCATTAAATAGCGGATCGTTATATGAATCCTATTATTATTGTTTTGTTGAAGTGACGTATGCCTCTTTCAACAGCGGTCGATCATATACCCATTTTTCTATGCTGTGAACAGTTTAATTTACACTTGGTTACTTAACGTTATCAACATGCTAACTCACACCCCTGATTGTGAATTAATAGGCCACTATGTTTGATAATCATTAGCCCGGAGATTACCCTAGGTTACTTTGTTTATGATAGGTCACTTGGTGGACATATGGTTAATATTCGATGAAATATCCAGAGCCATTATTAACGGGCACCCTTATAAAACGTTATAAGCGGTTTCTGGCTGATGTAAAACTTGAGGACGGGACTGAAATCACAATTCACTGTGCCAATACGGGCTCGATGAAGAATTGTGCGGCACCGGGCAGTCCTGTGTGGTTTTCTGATAGCCATAATGAGAAGAGAAAGTATCGCCATACTTGGGAAATTGTTGGTGTGGAAGCGGGAGCTATGGCCGGTATCAATACGGGGTTTGCCAACAAACTGGCTCAGGAGGCGATTGAATTGAATGTTATTCCTGCTCTTGTGGGGTATGAGCGGCTTCGCAGGGAAGTCAAATATGGGGAAGAGAATAGTCGTATTGATATTTTATTGGAGTCGGAGGGGCGGGCTCCTTGTTATGTTGAAGTGAAAAGCGTTACGTTGGGTATGGGACGGACGGCTTCTTTTCCTGATGCAGTGACAGAACGTGGGAGGAAACATCTTCGAGAATTGATCTCAGTCGTTGAGCAAGGGGAGCGGGCGGTATTATTTTTCTGTGTACAGCATACGGGGGTGGACGTGGTAAAGCCCGCGGATGAGATAGATCCCAAGTATGGAGAAACTTTGAGGCAAGCGGTGGCCGCAGGGGTGGAGGTTATGGCTTGGCAAGCTGACATATCAGCAGAGGAAATAACCTTGGTTCGTGAGCTGCCGGTGAATTTAGATTAAAGGAGAAGTAATATGGAGACAAAGTCGGAAGCGTTTCGAGTGGATGTTATACAGCCGGTGTTAAAAACAATGGATTTGTATTCACTTGCGGCGGAGGAGTTGTTGCTTGGCACCGCGGTTCAAGAAAGTTTAAATTTCACTTATCGGACTCAAATGGGAGGAGGGCCTGCGAAAAGTTATTTTCAGATGGAGCCAGCAACCCATGACGATATTTGGAATAACTTCTTGCGTTATAAGTCAGCGTTAGCCGATAAAGTAATCGCGACATTAACCACTCCTGATGCAGATAAAATTGACGAGCTGGAAAATAACGATTTTTATGCCGCTGCAATGGCGAGAGTGCATTATTATCGGGTTCCAAAGGCATTGCCTGATGCTGGCGATATCACCGGGCAGGCGAGGTATTGGAAGCAGTATTACAATACCGTACTTGGGAAGGGGGAAGTCAGTGAGTATGTAGAGAAGTGGGGGTTATATGTTGCTGAGGAGCATGCAGGTGATCTCGGGGAGCGGGTCTAATAAAGGGTGCCTAAGGTACAAAAACAGCGTATTGTCGAGTGCAGTCTTTCCAGTAATTAAGATGGTGATAAATGTTTGATCTGAATGAAATGGCGGTGTTTGCGAAGGTTGTGGATACCGGTAGTTTTACGAAAGCCGCTGATAAATTGGGCCTGCCGAAATCAACGGTTAGCCGTAAAATAAGTCAGCTAGAAGAACGTTTGGGAGTACGGTTGTTAAACCGAACAACACGAGCGTTAAAACCAACGGAAACCGGTAAAGCATACTACTTTCATTGCGCAAAAATGGTGGAGGAAGCAGATGATGCAAACAGTGTTGTTACCAACATGCAGTCAGAGCCAACAGGCAAGCTGCGAATTAGTGCGCCGTTAGCGTTTGGAGAGCCGTTTTTACAAGATCTTTTAGAAGAGTTTTTGTCGTTACATCCGCAGATATCTATCGAGCTGTTACTGGATAATAGAAATGTCGATTTGGTGGAGGAAGAGTATGACGCTGCTTTTCGTGTTGGGCCACTGGCAGACTCAAGTTTTGTTGCTCGTGGTTTAGGTAAGGCGCAGCTGTTAATTTGTGCAAGCCCTGCGTATTTAGAGAAACATGGCATACCTAGAACCCCGCAAGACCTGCATGATCACAGTATTGTAAGGCACCCGACGGCACCTTGGGAGCTGGAGGGGCCTGATGGAGTGGAGTTGCTTGAGCTTAAATCGCGGTTAACGCTGAATGATATGTCTTTGATTAAGAGCCTGGTAAAGCGAGGCACGGGTATTGGAATGGTGCCTGGTGCTTTGGGGTTGAAAGAATTTGAAAGTGGCGAGCTAGTGCCTTTGTTATTGGACTACCCGATGGTAGAGAAAATGATGTATCTGGTATATGCAAGCCGCAAACAACCGCCTTCAAAACTGGTTTCATTTATTGAATTTGTGATGGATCGTTGTCGCCCTGTGGCTCCCTGGTCCCAGGAAATTAAGTTTGCACATATTCCTTAATATGGATGTTTACAAAAAGCTACTTGAGTTTCTAGACGATCGGTCGCATAGTCCTGTGTATGGCTAGACCGCGAAAGACAGAGCATAACAAAGAGATTATTCTTGCCAAGGGAATCGACCTCCTGTGCGAGCAGGGTTATAACGGGACTGGGCTGAAACAGATTTTGGATGCGGTACAGGTACCAAAAGGCTCGTTTTATCATTACTTTGAAAGTAAAGAAGCGTATGCCGCCCAGGTTATTGAACTTTATATTGGGCGGTTGTTGGAAGCTTTTGATAACTACTTGAAATACGCCACGGACAGACCGCTTGAAGTGATTAAACAGCTTTATCAGTGGATGACGATGGATTTTCAGCGCAAACAATGCAAAGAAGGTTGCTTGCTTGGCAATTTGGCAGCTGAAATAGGTGGCAGTAGTGATGTGTGCCAGCAGGCACTGATTAGAGCTTATGAGCAATGGCAGCAACGATTCGTACCTTTACTTGTTGCTGGCCAAGACGCTGGTGAAGTACGGCAAGATATACCTGCTGAGTTGCTTGCTGAAACCTTTTGGAATGCCTGGGAGGGAAGTATTTTACGTATGAAAGTCACTGGAGATACGGTCACAATAGAGCGAACATTAACGGTGTTGCTTGATAGTTTGTTTAGACCGTAGGCGCTTTTTAGCGAAGAAGTAAGTAAAGAGAGTATCGGAAGGCATAACGGTAATTATCATTACCGTTTTTTTATCAATAGTTACTAGACGACCGGTCTAGTTTTAGGGAGTAGAGGGAAATGACTGAATCAATAACATTTGCAGCCCCATTAACACTGAATAACGGCGTTACCATTAAGAATCGTTTTTTCAAATCAGCGATGAGTGAGCAATTATCAACAAAAGCATTGTTACCTGCTCCCAGTCTTGCTGTTTTGTACCGGGCCTGGGCGCAAGGTGGAGTTGGCCTTATTACAACAGGTAATGTAATGATTTCTCCTGATGCTATGGGAGAACCTCGTCAAGTGGTGTTGGAGCAAGGGGTTGATCTTGCTCCGTTTGAAGCCTGTGCGAAAGCGGGGACAGAGAATGGCGCGCATGTATGGATGCAGCTAAACCATCCGGGTAAACAGATTCCTAACATAATCAATAAAAAGCCAGTGGCCCCTTCTGCTATCCCTCTTGGAGGAGGTTTGGAGAAAATTTTTAATACCCCTCGAGAGTTATTAAGCCAAGAGATTGATACCATTATTACGCGTTTTGCAGAAAGTGCCGCGTTAGCAAAACAGGCTGGTTTCACTGGTGTGCAAATTCATGGGGCGCATGGTTATTTGGTTAGTCAGTTTTTAAGCCCGCGACATAATCAGAGAACGGATAAATGGGGTGGCTCTGCGGAAAACCGTATGCGTTTTGTACTTGAGTTGTATAAGGCTATTCGTGAGGCCGTGGGTGTTGATTATCCCGTTGGTATCAAGCTGAACTCTGCAGATTTTATGAAGGACGGTTTTAGCGACAATGAGTCAATGGAGGTGGTTGAAGCGCTGGCAGCGGTAGGTATTAACCTTATCGAAATTTCAGGTGGAACCTATGAAAGTCCTGAAATGATGGGGGAGCATAGCAAAGCACCCGTTAAGGAAAGCACGCAGCGACGTGAGGCATATTTTTTGGAATATGCTGAAAAGGTAAGGTCTCGCGTTGACACCACCTTGGTGGTAACTGGAGGTTTTCGATCAGGGCCCGCAATGAATGCCGCACTGCAATCTGGGGCGACAGATATGATTGGAATAGCAAGGCCGCTTGCCGTTTATCCTGATTTACCAAACCGTTTGTTGAATGACCCAGAGTTTACGGTATCAATTAAGCGTCCAACGACAGGGATTAAAATAATAGATTTAGCATCAGCATTGGATATCGCTTGGTTTGAGCAGCAAATGCACCGGATAGGTAAAGGGAAGTCAGTAAAGCCCGACCTTAGCCCGATAAGAGCGGCAATGGGGTCACTGTTAACGACGGGCGTTCATGCATTTCAGAAGCGAAGAGCATAGGCCGCTCATTTTTCTTGCAAAAAACAGATATTTGCTACACTAAAAGAAGTGTGGGTGTTTTTTGTTCATAGAGAGAGGATGGATGCCTTATTTGCTTCCAGCACCATTGTTAGAGGTTTGCTCGCCCTTTCGGGCGGGCTTTTCTCGTTATTTTATGGAATCACCTAACGAGCCGATCCCTGCAGTGCAGATCATTGAAAAGGTTATGGTTCGAGCTAATTCGCAAGATTACGCGGAATTGGTTGCCTATTTTGGTGTGGAAATATTAGAGATGTGTTGTGAGCATATTGAAAAGGAAGCGCTTCCCTTGGTCTCACGATTGGATGAGATTCGCGCGAACATACAAAATGCGGCAGATGCCGGAGACCCATTCGCCTATTTACTCGATGATGAGTAAATAATTGACTCAGGGTAGTATCTCAAGTTGTGATGGTTGTGCTTCGCAGTGAGATAATTGGGTGCTATGCCACTGGTCGCGTCCTTCATTTTTTGATTTATACAGCATTTTGTCTGCAGAGGTGACGATACGTTCCGATGGAATGCTGCGAACGGGATATGCCGTTGCTGCTCCTAGGCTAATTGTTACCATGGTGTTTACTGTAGACGTTTGATGTTCAATGTTCAGGTCGTGAACTCGTTCTAAGATACGTTGAAGTGTTGTTTGGATTTGTTCTTCGTCGATATTGGGATACAGTATGATAAATTCTTCCCCCCCGTACCGACCAACCAATTCTCCTGGCCGGCTCGCTTCCTGTTGTAATGCTTTTGCTAGATTCATTAAGCAGTGATCCCCTGCCTGATGGCCATAAAAGTCGTTAAACTGTTTGAAAAAATCCACGTCGAGTAAGATCACAGAGAGTGGGCGTTTTTCTCTGCGACACCGGTTCCACTCCTGTTCTAGTCTTTCATCAAAATAACGTCGGTTGGCTAGGCATGTGAGACTATCTTCTCGACTTAGTTTTTCCAGGTCGCCGTATAGCTGCTTTTGTTCAATTTTGTCGATATCCAATAAAAGCCCTTGTAAGAACATGGCTCGTTCTCGGTGTTCAATAATATAGGCGATACCCATGCCTATGAGGTTGGCGGTAACAAAGTAGGCCTGAAAACTGATAAATGAAATTTCATTGGTGGTAAAACGAAGAATGAATAGGTGAATTAATCCAGCAAAGTGACTCCAAAATGTCACAACAAAAAAACGCATCTTTAGCATGGAATATAGCGTTATGATGGCGTAAATAGAACCGGCATAAGCGGCGAGTTTAATCTCTGGGTTTGTGACTGTGCTGGAGACATGAAGTAGTGTCACCAAACCTACCATAGCAATTGGACCGGTGTACCAATGATATAAATGATGAATAGATTTTATGCTGGAAAGTATTGCGATTAACCCAAGACAGATACCGCCCAGTGCATAACACAAAGGAAAGGCACCAAGCTCTTCGTAGGGTAATTGTAAAAAGACCAGGGCGCCAAGCAATGCGTAGGTGAGGACAATATAGACACTATTGATTTTTAAATTATTTAGTGCCGTTTGACGGTAGGTTTTGCGAAAAAATGTTTCGATAAAACGTGGAAATATTAGAAAGTAGAAACCGGACATGAGGATGTCTGTGATCTCGCTTTTTAATGCTGGATCAGTAACAGGAGAAGAGGTTCCTGTATTAGGCAAAGGCATCCTAAGGTGTGCTCCGTATCTTATTCTTATAAGGTGTAACCTTAGCGTGAGTATCGCGGGTACGCGAGTGAACACAGGCTAAAAAAAACATTTGTCTAAAAATACGATTTA
>CAJXXT010000198.1 GCA_913063495.1 uncultured Gammaproteobacteria bacterium
CCGATGACCATGTGTTTGCCCGCAATACTAAGCGATACTTTTTTTCCATTCAGTGCGTAGTATTGAAAGCTAACATAACCTTCGATGAGCAAATAAAGCTCTTCTGATGGGTCGTCAATATCAAAGATGCAAGCGCTTGATGGTATAGATTTTACCTTACTTGAGGCGACCAGATGATCTAGTGTTGAGGTATCTATACTAGAAAATAATGAGCATTTGGCATAAGCGTGCTTTACATTTTTGCTATTCATTGTTTTTTATCTCTTTTTAAAAGAGTATCGCATATTGATGATTATTGGCATCAGGTAGTTTTGCAGGGTTCCAGCTTCTTTTCTGATACTTTCCCCAAATCAATTGATATCTTTGCATTTATTGATGGTGATCCTGTGCGCAATCAACGCTTGATGGATTTTTTGGGGGGGGCTGATGTTGTCCATCAAGGGATACTCTAAGGGTAGCTAGCCATCTAAATATATAGCTGTTAATTGATGATGGGGTTATGCATTATCAGGGTAGCGGATTAATTACTAATTTGGTGAATAGGGAATATATAGTGAAAATGAATTATTTTGTCTTCGGTACTAATGACATGCCAAAGGCAGTTGGATTTTACGATAAAATTTTTGAAGGGGCAGGCGTCAACAAAGTTCAAGATGAGGGTCGTATGACGCTTTGGATGGGCGACGGTTTTATGTTTGCGCTTGCAGAACCATTTGACGAAAACGATGCAACGGTCGGAAACGGAACTATGATCGGCCTTAATCTTGATTCATCTGCAGAAGTCGATCTAATACACAGTAAAGCAATATCACTGGGTGCGAAAAGTGAGGGTGACCCTAGTATCAGGTCTGGTAGGTATTCAGCGTACTTTCGTGATCTTGATGGTAATAAAGTTTGCGTATTTGAGTGAAAAATGCGCTTGATGAGTTAAAACAAAACACATCGTCGAAAGCGGAAGCAGGCCCCTCCTGGTATAAGGGGGGGAGAAGGTTAGTAAGGCAGCTGAACTAGTGGTGTGGTTCGGCAATAACATATGAGGAATATTCAATCGTTTGAACGTGAGGAGCTTTAAAAGTGGTCGGAAACCCGTAGAATACAGGATCTTTATTAAGGGGCCTATATTAAGGACCTCTACCTTTTCTTCACTTGTAACTTCAGGGACGAACCATGAATAAAACTAAAGCCCTCTTGCTTAGTGCTCTGTGCATTCTGCTATTGACACTAACGGCTTGTAAACCCTCTGCGACTTCGGATCGCTACGGTACAAGAGTCAATACTGCTGTTCAAATAACATTAAAAGGTAACGATTCAGACAATGACCCGTTAACTTATAGTCTTGCTAGCCAACCTTTATTTGGATCCCTTTCTGGTGATGTGCCCAATCTAATCTATACACCTGGCGAAGGTTATATTGGCGATGATTCTTTCACCTTTTTGGTAAACGATGGCAAAGATGACTCGGCAATTGCCACCATTGAAGTGGTTGTTTTTGAAAAAGCGGGTAAAGCTATTTTAGGGCCAGTTGTTAACGCGGGTGTGAAGGTATTTGCCATTGGCGATACAACAACACCTATTTATGAGACCCAAACAACCAATAGTTCTGATCTGCAATTAGCGGGGCTTATTCCGTTACCATCAAACAATATCGTTGATGAGAACACCCTTTACCTTGTTACCGTTTCAAAGGGAAAAGATATTGATGCCAATGATGATGGCGTTTTGGATGCAAAGCCGACCTCGGTTAATGGGGCATTTCACGGTATTTTTAAGGGCAGCCACATCCTATCAGGGAATTGGAATGTCTCTGCAGTAACCGATGCTATATATTATCGAATTAAGCTACTTCTTGAGTTTGGGGCATCAGAGCAGAGTATCCTTGATGAAATTAATTATCGAACCAGGCTATTGATTGGAGAAGATATTACGGGAGACAACCGCATCGACATTGATGACCTCATTCAATGGCACCCCATTAATAATAGAAGTGCATTCCGTAGGTCGGATAATCAGCTCAATAATCTAATAACAAAAATCCACAGTAATGGTAATGCTGAAGAAGCGGCAGGTCAGCTTACCAAGTCCAAATCAGACATATCGAATCTAACCTTTAATAACCGTGTTTATGCACCAAAAATAGAAAGCAATCACCTATATGTACCTGGTTACGAAGGTTTGTTCGAATATGATATAACTATTCCAGATGCCCCCGTATTTGTTAGATTAATGCAATTTCCACCCAGCAATTTCAGCGTTAGCCAAGGGGTCGCTTTAGCTTACGATTATGTTTACATTGCCATTTCTAATCTTAACGAAGACGGCATACCTGCAGTTCAACAAATTGAAACAAATGTTGAGGTGAGGTTTGCAACAATAATTAACCGTACGTTAATAGTTGCGGATATGAACAATTATATTCACATTTATGAGCAGGATAATAATGCAGAATATAAAATTGTTCGATCACACCTCCTAAGTGTTTCAATTACGGATATTACAACAGTAGGAGCTACCGCTTTGATGGCCGATGGTGGCAAGCTTCACACTGTCCCTATCGATATGTTACTCAATGCTAATGCGCTTGAAATTGAAACATACTCGCTTAACAGTACAATTAAAAATCATTTGTTGACCGAAGGAAGTACTCTTTACTTTACCGAGAAAAAGGTTCTTACCGAAGTCACCTTCGAAAATGGTGTTATTACGAATTCATCTGCAATTGAGTTGAGCGGGGATGACATTGCTGTGACATCCAAGTATATCTACAGCGCAAGTGAGGGCGCTACAACGGTTAGCATTTATAACAAAAACAGCAAAGAGCAACTCGGGTCATTGCCTCTAGTGGGTGGTATTGATGGCATCGAAGTTTTTGGTGACTACCTTGTGGAATATGGCATTGGCGTTGAAGATAAATACCACGTCATTATTTCGGATGCTCAAGCCCCACCGGTATCGAGTATTTTTTCTGAGTTTTCTGCAGATCAACCCGGGTATGTGCGTAATATTACGGGCAACGAATCTGAGCTTTATATGATAGGTTATTCAGGTATTAAACGAATAGACTTGGATGAATCGGGTGCCGCGATCAGTAGCCAACAATTATCCATAGAGAATCATAAAGATGGCCTACTTGTAGATGACCTTTTGGTTACCAGCACAGAAGAATCATTAGTGATTTACAAAACAAACAAGGATGCCGCCTTAACGCAAATAGGTACTTTTCAATACCCATTTAAAGCTTATCAAGCTCGTATCATGAACGTACAAGATAACTATGTACTTATTCGCTTCAATTGGGATCTTTTGATCGTTGATATAGCTTCACCAGAAACCCCACAGCATGTGATTTTAATGGACGACCTATATTCCTATAGAGGGGCAAATTTAAGAGATCAAAAGCTAGCAGTATCTAGCTATGATGGTCTGCATCTCTATGATTTTAGTACTCCTGCATCTCCGGCTTTACTTGGTCAATGGCAAGTTCCTTATAACGATCATAATGGAATTCATTGGGCTGCATTTCATAACGAATACTTCATAGTTAAAGATGATATGGATGACCCAACGTTTTTTACATTATCGCTTGATCAAAATAATGTTTTTCATCAAGAGTCTAAAAATGGAATGGGAAAACAAGGGATATTTGACACATTTATCTTTGAAGACAACCTGTATGCCGTAACGGGGAGTACATTAATACTGAATAAACTGGGGGGGAGTGGAAAGGTACTTACGACAGGCGAGGTAACGATATCAAATCAGGTGGATCAAGTGTTTTCCAACACAAAAGGTATCTACATGACAAGGCAAGGGTTGTTAACGTACATTAAGTTTCCTGAATAGCCTGAGATAGTAGGGCCAGCCATCGAGGCGGCGAGAGTTAGCAGGAAGGAAGGTAACTAGCACCGCTAGCTACCTTCCCGGTTGGTTTCGCCAAATATTTTGTTTTAGCAATGTTTGCGGGCTAAATTCTTCCCATTACATACCTGAAGGGGTAGTTACATTGTGAAAGTAACAATATTTGGCTCGACTGGCGACTTGGGTATCCAATGCTTGATGCAAGCATTAGATGCAGGGCACGAAGTAACTGTTTTGGTACGTACTCCAGAAAAACTACCAAAAATTTTGGCAAGTAAAATAACCGTCATCACGGGTGACGCACTTTTATTTGATGACGTAATGCATTCGATATCAGAAAGTACAGATGCGATATTATTTGCAATAGGCGTTGATGAAAAAACTTCACCACAGGATCTTTGTACAAACGCAACAAAGAATATTATTAAAGCAATGCGAAGCAATGATGTCTCTCGGTTTGTTTGGTGTGGTGGTGGCAGTAATATTCTTAAAGAGGATGTGATAACGTTTGGTTCAAAGTTTGTACGTTGGTATGCAGAGGTATTTCTCAAACATAGGCATACAGATAAAGAACACCAGATTAGCTTGTTAGAAGAGAATGATGACTTGGACTGGATCGGAGTGCGGCCGTTACAAATGAAGCATGGTATAAAAAAAGAGAAGTATCAATTGGGTTTTAATGCATATAGCGGTTTTTCAAAAATCACCTTTTCAGATTGTGCACATGCCATGATAAATATGCTTGTAGACGATACTTGGATTAGAAAGTCACCGATAATTCAGTATTAAGCTCGCAGTTAAGCTGATCGTCTGCTCCTAAGATCCAAACGATGTTATTGTTTTCGCTGGATTTTACAACCATTTTAACGAAAGGCATCCTACACCTCGCGAATCGATGCTACAAACTCAATGGAGATGTTATGAAGAATGGATTGATAATACTGTTTTTGTCGTTTTTTTTGTTAGCTTGCGGCGGAGGTGGCGGCGGTAATAGTGATGGTACGCAAGAAACTGATAACAGTATAAACACCCTCCCTGTAGATAGTGTTATTGAAGGGGATTTAGAAATAATCAGAACAGGGCTTTCATCTTTATCTGGGCTTATAAACCTAGAAACAGTCAAGCAAGACCTGATAATAAAATACAATAGTAACCTCACAAGTCTAACTGGGCTCGATAACCTTAAGGTTGTTGGAGGAAGCCTGGTTTTAGATTTAAATCGCAATCTGGAAGCGTTGACAGGGCTTGAAAATCTTCGGTCTATTGGTGGCGATCTGTACATAAATGCTAGTCATAGCCTAAGTTCTCTTGCAGCTTTGAAGAATCTAAAATTTATTGGTGGTAGTCTAATTATTTCTTTAAATTCTGAACTAACAACGTTGGCTGGCCTGGAAGGTATAGATACTATCGAAGGCGGGGTGCGTATTGAAAACAACATAAAGTTAGCCACTTTGGATGGTCTTAATAATCTTGGAGGTGTTGTTTCGGAGTTATCTATTCAAAGTAATGCTGCGTTATCTACGCTAACAGGCCTAGAAAACCTTCAGCTTGTGGGGGCGTTATTCATAAATAGTAATATTGAGTTAACTGCTCTGACGGGACTTGAAAATCTTTACCTTATAATGGGGGATGTGGATATATTCGACAATGCTACGCTGGATAGCTTATCTGGGCTGGACGGTCTTGAAATTGTTGGTGAAAATTTTGATATCCATTCTAATAGCAGTTTAGTTACTTTGGCTGGGCTTGAAAGCCTTCAATATATAGGGGAGGATTTTCAGGTCGCAGAAAATGACAGTCTTGTTTCGTTGGTTGGCGCTGAAGAACTACTCTCAATTGAAGGAGGGTTAGCGATAGTATCCAACCCTAATCTTGAATCACTTGAGGGTTTCGGAAATCTGGAGTCAATTGATGGTGGCTTTCTTGTCTCAAACAATGAGCGATTAATCTCTGTGATGGATATGCTTCATTTGACATTTGTTGGCAATGATTTTTCTATAATCGGTAACGAGGCGCTATGCAACTCAAATTCAGCAGCATTACTAAATCAAGTCGTAGAGCATGGTGGTGTCGGTGCGCTCATTGAAATAGATAACAAGAGTTGTTGATGTAACGATTACTAACGGAGATGAAAAGTGAAAAAATCAGTGATTATTTTTCTAATATTGTTTCTGGTTGATAAAGGCAATGTTGGCAGAGTTATTATTAGATACACCAATATCTCTAAGATGTAGACTAAGCTATAGGAATAGTTAGAAAAGGGTATCTCATGACGTCGAATAAACCGGGTGTTAGCAAGCTGGATCGAGCGCTCGCCGAGCAGCGTATTTATAGCGCCCAGCGAGAGAAAGGATATAGAGAGCAGGCGCTAAAGCTCTACCCGTGGGTTTGTGGGCGTTGCGCTCGGGAGTTTTCCCGTCCCAACCTCAGAGAATTAACCGTGCATCATGTTGATCACAATCACGGCAATAACCCTCCGGATGGCAGTAACTGGGAGTTGCTATGTCTTTATTGCCATGATGAAGAGCACTCAAAGTATATTAACTTTGTACAATACGGCAGTGGCCGTGATACGGAGACTGCTCAGGCTACCCACAATCCGTTTGCTGACCTAAAAGACATATTGCAGAAAAAGGAGTCCTAGCCTCATTATGGGAACCCTGATTATTGACCCTTCACTGGCAGTGTAGTTGGTTTTAAATCAGCATCTTTTAGATTTAGTCTCAGAGACCTCCCTGTGTTCATCAGGAAAGGATGCCGGTATTAACGGTAAAAACTTAACGTCTAACGTTTACTTCATATTGATGCTACCGCTCGCTTTCTGTAAATTGGATGCTAAACTATGGGTAAATTATCAATCTAAAGCGTTGAATTTATTGGGGATAATCGTGATTGTAATTGGAATGTGCAAGCTGCGAAATACTTTAATATGATAGCGATAGAATGTGCTGCTAAAAGGTATAACTAAACGTGAAGAAACTAAAGAACGAGAAAGAGCTGGTAAAGAAGGCTGTCGCCGAAGGGATGAGATATGGCGAAGAAAGGGGTGTTGTTAAATTCGAGCCTACAGATTCAGCAAATGAAAAAATAGAATACATTTATCGTTTACTGGTACACGATAAGATAATACAGCCGCTTCCTCAGGATCAGGTATCTCAATTGACCATGAAGCACAAACTTGCCATATGGGCATCAAAAATCAAATGAGATTGAAGAATGAGTGAATATTTTGATGATGCAATAATTGAATTGTTGGCCCGTGAAGAAATTCGTGAGTTACGTTACCGATATTGCCGTGCTATTGATGCGAGAGACTTTGAGGTGGTAGAGGCGTGTTTCACACCTAATGTTTGCATAGATTATGGTGTCGTCGGAAAGTTTGAGTCTCGTGATGCGCTCCTGAGCATGATGCGTAGTTATGCGGAATCTAATTCCATCATCGGCCTTCACACGGCACTTAATCCAATCATTGAATTCACCAGCTCTGATAATGCAATTGTCCATTGGGTATCTCAATTCTCCTCCCATGACCCAGATACTGGAACGTCAGTGAAACAGTCAGGTACTTTTACGGATCATTGCATCAAAACTGAGTTCGGTTGGAGAATACAATCGGCAGCGTACAATATGCTTTTCCATAATACGCATTCCTCCGGTCAGGGTTCAGCGTTCTAGTGAAGTAAAAGTAATATCTAAGACTGAAATAGCCTACTCAGTCATTCCATGCGTACCTTCCTCCCTCGAAATCACTTTTGGTCTTTCCTTTGTTGTAGAAGGAGGGGGGGGGGAGTAAAGCTATCGTCGGACACTAATTTATCATAAGGGTTTTCATGATCCGGTTTTCTGCTTCATAAGAATCAACTAAGAATCACTAGTGATTCTTAGTTGATTCTTAGTTGATTCTTATGTTGACAGCTTTGTTTTGTGGTGGCAATATAATGAAACTTAATCGATTCACATGAAATCAAGGTGGTTCTTTCTATGAAGCATGATCTAACCGAACGAATGAAACAAAAGATTCTCGATGCAGGCACACAGGATGGTGAGCCGAAACCACTAAGTTACCCGGAGTCGAGTTTTGAAGAATTTAATGAGGCTGGACTCTGTAAACCTTTTTCCACAAGAATCCCAATTTCCACCATCAAGGCACTAGAAGTACTTACCAACGCTACGGGAGAAAGCCGGTCAGAGGTGATTAATGCGTTGGCATTGGAAGCCCTAGCCGCGATTACTGAAGATGAAAGTATGGCCAAGCTAAAAGAGGCGATGACAACGGCGGCGAACGCAGCCATTCAAGAGGAATTAGAGACCGCTTGTAAGAAGAAACCACGAAAGCGACATAAGCGTCGCCACTCAAACGACGACGAGTAAGGAGAAGAGCATGGGTCACGTACTTATCATTCTGGGAACATTCATAGCATTTAACTTTGGTGTTGGCCATACGGTCGCAGATAACGTATATGAAGATGAAAGAACAACAGGTGTGGTCGAGGTTCAAGAAGAAGTAATACGGTAATAAATGGTATTCTTAGGGTAAAAGAATCGTTGATGTGTCGACGAATTTTATGGGCTGGCGATTAGTAATCGCTAGCCCATTTTTTGTTATTTTTTAGACGTGTTTAATGGTGTTTTTTCAGTATACGTTGCCATTCTGGATCATCTTTGATGTTACTAAGTAAGGGAGTGATATGATCGTAGATGGCTTTGTTTTTGTGGGGTATTAAAACGTGGCGGGTAAAAATATCGTGAGGTTTTAATGATAAGTGAAATTTATCCTCCCAATTTTCATTTGTTGATAAATAGAGATACGTTGAGCGGCTGACAATTCCCAGGTCTACTCGTTTGGACAGTATCATTTTTAAAACGGATGTCTCGCTGTGGGCATTTTTGCGTTTAATTTTTCCTTGAGATACTAAGGAATCAATCCCCTGATAGTAAAACCCTAATACACCTCCTAGGGACTTATCGATTAGTGATTCGGGGCCAAGGTATTCGAAGGGTTTGGTAGCGAGAGAAATGATTTCGTCTTGATCGTAAAATACAGGGGTAGACCACAAATATTTCTTACGTGCTTGGTCTTGAAACCAGGTGGGGTTGACCCCTAGTAGAATGCCATCAACCATCTTTCTATTGAGGTAAATGTCGACTCTCTTACGTGGAAGATAGATAGTGTAGAATTCATATCTTTCGGATTTATGGCTGAGATACCGCGAGAAATCATAGTAGAGGCCAGTTTCATTTTCAATATCAAGTATATAGGGTGGCTTTAAATGGTAAACGTAAACGGGGACGAGTATTTTGTCCTTCGCCGTCAGAGGAGAAGAAAAAACAAGAAAGGCCAACGTTAATATGATAGATCTTTTAATATACATTCGATGCTTGACTTCAATGTATTACTGCTAGAACTATTAGTTAACCACAATAAATAGGGTGGGTATTCGCTCTGTTTAGATTAGTTTATTCTATGATTACAATATTATCCAGACTCTTACCGCATAGGTGGCGTTGATTCGATGTCGCTAGCCCCTACGGTCATTAGGCTTAAAGTAAGTTTTCTTGGTGAAAACGGGGGCTAGTAAGCTAGTATTAAACCTAGTCATTCCCCCGGTTATTGCTAACAAGAATGTTCTAACATGATTACAAAAGGTTATGAGGAAAAAATTGCCTACGGCTTTATTATTTTTACCCTCCTATTGCTATCGTCTGGTTTATCCTCTCTTTGGAATCTTTGGGGTATAAGTCAATCTAACAAAAGGGTGCATCAATCGGCGCACCCAGTTGTTCGAGAAACAAATGTAATCCAAATTCAGCTATTAAAATTAGCGAATCTTAGCTCCTTAGCATTTAGCGAACAGGATGCGCAAAGGATCGAAATCTACCAAAAAACGTTCTATGAGAGGGCGCTACTGTTTTCCAAACAGTATTCTGACCTAGAGGTTCTTGCAGCAAATGATTTGATTGATAAAAAACAAGTGTCTGAAATTAAAGCAGATTATGAGAGTTATTTGGCGTATACGAGAGATATGTTTATCGCCAAGATTGCTTTGCAAAACTCGAAAATAAAAGTAGATGAAGAAGTTAATGAGATTATTTCTCTCGTAGATCAAGTTGGCGCATCTTTTATGGAGATTGTTTACGCCCCTGTGCCGGATCAATATGAAAAAGAAATGAAGTTGATATCAGGGAATATTAATTATGCAGATACTCTAATGGTGGCGATCATAAGAACTGCAGAGGAGATAAAGCGCACGAATGACCCCGAACGACTAAAAACAGGACCTGACGAATTCTCGTTTATTGTTAGGGATTCTATGAGCTGGTTTGATAGATCCGTGAACCAATTCAATAAAATTGATGATAATGGCCTTGTAGATTCTACGTATACTCGCGTAAAAACTTTAGAACGGAGGTTGCAAAACTCACCAAACTTAATGGATTTCAAGAGCAAGCAGTTTTCACACATGGCTGATGTTCATTCAAGGCAGTTGGAGGCGAATGAGGCAGTGGGGAAGTGTATTCTGCAACTCGATAAGTTGTTGGATTCTGCAGATACCCGACTTGAGAAATTACAAGCTGAACTGGCTGAAAGTGTAGAGTTTGGTTATAAAAATATTTTTGGAACAATATTGGTTTTAATCGTGTTGGGATTGTTCCATTTTAATACTGTTAGGTTGACGATAAACAGGAAGATTAATGACCTGGCCGCTATAAATAAAATTGGAAGACTATTAGCTTTGGTTCAAAATCAAGAGTCGGCTTTCGAGGGCACATTGGATACCGTGTATGAACAAACTGGGTTGAATATCTGTTCTGTTGTATTAATGAGTGAGTCAGGAGAGTTGATGCCCACTGGAAACTATTCTATCGCTATAGGGCAATCAAAAGAGAAGTCAGCAATTGATATACCCAACACTGACTTGTTGAAACGCGTTAAGAATACAAAAAAATCGTTATTTCTTCATGATATCTCTGTCGAAGGAATAAATGATGAAGGAAGGGGTAGTAATCATAAAGCGTTGCTTTATATCCCTCTGAAAGATGGGGAAGAATTATACGGTATTTTATGTTTTTCAGGATGTCCTACTCGTACTGCTAATAGAGTATTGAACGATGGTGAGTTTGAGTTTTTTGTATCGATTTCGAGTGTATTAGTCTCCACTCTGAAGAATATTAGTATGCAAGAAATCATTAAAAAGCATAACCGTTCATTAGAAGC
>CAJXXT010000199.1 GCA_913063495.1 uncultured Gammaproteobacteria bacterium
CGGCATCATTTTCATCATCTTCGCTTGCATTGGATCTGGTGGTGCTGGATTCAACATTTGTTGGAAGAACATACTTCCCGCCATAATAATTGGCAATACAAAATATGGATCCATTACCGATAAATCGTGTATCCAGCCAAAGAAAGGGGCTTGTCGTAATTCTACACTTTCCAGCAATGCCCAATACAATGCGAGGAAAACTGGCATTTGAATCAATACCGGTAAACAACCACCAAGAGGGTTAATTTTTTCCTCTTTGTATAACTTCATCATCTCTTGAGATAGTTTTTGACGATCATCAGCATGACGTTCACGAATTTCAGTCAGCTTCGGCGTTACACGGCGCATATTCGCCATTGATCGATAACTCGCTGCAGATAATGGGAAAAACAACGCTTTTACCGTTACTGTTAGTAAGATAATCGCTAAACCCCAGTTTGCAACTAAGCTATGGTAAAAATTTAGTAATAAATACAATGGCTTAGATATAAAGAACAAAGGTCCGTAATCAACAACAAGATCTAACCCTTTCTCAGGTTCAATCTCTTCTAGTTTCTTTAATATTTTAGGTCCCGCGTAAAAACGATTGCTGAAGGTATATTGGTCACCTGCATTTACGCTCACAGCGGGTGTCATATAGCTAATGATAAAATGATCTGATGTCGTACGTGTTTGATAACGCATGGTCATCGATTGGTCTGGAACCCAGGCACTCATAAAGTAATGCTGGATAAACGCTAACCACCCTCCAGGAATCTCTTTATTTAAAGGTTCATCAATAAAATCATCAAAGGTTTTTTTATTGTAAGGTTTATCTTGATCCCAATAAGCACCACCGATAAAAGTCGGCAAACCAAATCCGCTGTCATCTAAACCTGGATCTGCACTTCCATCGCGCTTTATCTGAGCAAATAGCTGAGCTGACCACGTTTCATTTGAAACATTGTCAACAATCACATCCATATTGATTAAATATTCACCCTTGGTGAAGGTTAGACGTTTGGTAATTTTTACACCGTCCTCCTGGATAAGTGAAAGATCTACAACCAATGTGTCTTTATTACCCAATGTATAAAACTGCGAATCTGAACGATATAGCGGTCTAGGTTTCCCTGCTTTATCCGTACCTTTTGCGCCAACCAAACCACTTTGTGCGATATAGGTGTGTTCAGGTGTACGATTCAATAATTGAAACGGTACATCAGGCTGCTCTACTAATACTGGATACTCAAGCAAACCGACTGAAACAATATCCCCACCCACAGGGTCAAGCTTTATTGATAAAACATCAGTTTCAATTGAGATCAGGTTCGTACTAATAACCTCAGCAACCTCTAATTCCACCGGTTGAACAATATTTTGCTGTGCTACCGGTATATCTCCAGATACGGAAACCGCTTCTGGAATACTTGTTGCTGCCACAGTATCTACTGTGTTGCTCTGTGGATAACTTTGTGGGTTATTTTGAGCTGCATTAATTGTTGCGGTTTGCCCATAATCTTCCTGCCACTGCAGAATCATTAGGTAAGATACGACGGCCAAGCCAATAATAAGAAGAGTTCGTTGGATATCCATAACGGTTACTTATTGTTTTCTATAGGTTTTTTCGAACAGAAGTGGAATTCATCAGGGACTAGATCCACTCCGCCCGAGTGCCAAGGGTTGCATTTCAACAAACGAATAACTGATAAATAGAACCCTTTCAAGGCACCATATTGCTCAATTGATTGCTGTGCATAACAAGAACATGTGGGGTAGAAACGACAATGGGGGGCCATCATCGGGCTGATAAGATTCCGATATATTTTAATCAGAGTAATCAGCAAAGGTTTGATCAAAATACACTACCTGAATACATAAGTTGTTTCAGGGGTATACAACTTTCAGCTGTCTGATGGCGTAATGTTACGAATCGCAAGTTGCGATTTTTGCTGCTCTTTTTTTGAGTATGCGACGCCATGTTTGATCCACCACTTTTTTTAGTGCGGGGCCATCTAACGCTAAAGCCCCACGCCTGCTTAGCACAACGAAATCTAAGCCTTGTAACTGGTGTTGATGTGTTCGAAACGATTCCCTAACGGTTCTTTTGAATCGATTTCGATCAACAGCTCGTTTTAGATTCTTTTTTGCAACAACCAAACCTAATCGAGCGGGTCTTTCATCTTGGTTATCAAAAACTAATACAAGTAACTCCCCCGTACCAGCTTTGATATCGACATGATCAAAAACACACTTAAAATCTTCAGAGGTTAATAACTTCTGCGTTTTTTTAAAGGCGTAATTCATCAGTCCAAGCTAATTCGATTATGCAGACAAACGCTTACGACCTTTTGCTCGACGACGTTTAATCAATTGCTGGCCACTTTTTGTTGCCATTCGTGAACGGTAACCGTGTGTACGTGCGCGCTTGAGGTTACTTGGTTGGAAAGTTCTTTTCATGTCGATTCTCTAATATCTAAGATCTAATTACATCCAAATCTCAAAATCTGGTCTTTATCAATACGGTAAATTCGTACTCACATTCGAGATTTGTTGTTTGGCATTCAATTTCTAAATAGCGTTTGTTACGCAATATTTGGGGCAATCATGGGTTGCCCGTTAAAGCGTAGTGCAAAGCGTTAAAAAAGAGCGGGAATTCTAGTGATTTTGGCTACCTCTGTCAATCAAGAAATGCTGTTTAAATACGCGAACTTTTAAAAGGTCCAGGTTATTAATTATTAATAGTTTATTTATATATAAAAGATAATGTTTATTATTATTAGTGTGGGTAGTTTCTGTGTATAAGTCATAATTTCTTATATAAAACAATAAGTTACAATGAGTATAACCTTGTGCCCATTGAATGTATTAGCTGCTCGAAACCCATTGAATGAAATGTGGATAACTGACCATGGTGATTTACCCACATTGATATCAATAGGTTACTGCACTCTGTATACAGTTGTTCTCTACATTTTATCCACAGGTGATTTAACCTGTTTTTGGTTAAAAATGACGTGTTTGTTGATATTTATTTTCAATTACCAGACATTTTTTAGTATTTTTTTTAACCAATTTGATGTGGTTTGGGTTTTATGAGGAAAAAATTATGACTTACTTTTTGATAAATTCTATTTTCCGCTTATTTTGAGTGTTTGTTTTTTATACAATACTGTCGATCATTTCATTCTCATATCGCAAAATTAAAAAGCCTTTAGATTTCAATTAAATATTTTTGTTTTCCCTGTGGATAAGTTGTTATAGGCGGGTTATTATTTCATCCTTTCCTGTGTTATTAATTTTCTATTTTGGGGGTATGCCAAGTGGGTAGTGCGCTATGGCATAAATGTCTGGATCGGCTACAAGAAGAGTTGCCATCTCAGCAGTTTAATATGTGGATCAGACCCCTTCAGGTTGAACCTGATGGTAATGATCTACGTTTGTTAGCACCTAACCGTTTTGTTTTGGATTGGGTTAACGATAAGTTTATTTCACGTATAACAGAGTTATTGGATGAGTTGTCCGATGCTGATACTCACCCCTGCGTGATGCTTGCGATTGGTACCAAGGCATCTACGGCACAACAAAGGCCAGCGAGTAGCCAGCGAGGCGTAGAAAGCCCGTCTGTATCGACACAACCAAGTCGCTCTGGGCATACAGTGACTCAAGTCGTGCAGCCAACCGCTACAGGTTATGGTAACTCCTCTTCTAGGCCTGTAAGCCGTAAGGTTGAGCTTGGGGGGTCGATAAAGCATAAGAGTAGCCTTAATAGTAGTTTCATCTTTGATAGCTTTATTGAAGGTAAATCAAACCAGCTAGCGAGAGCAGCTGCTACTCAGGTTGCAGATAATCCTGGTCATGCTTATAACCCCTTATTTCTTTATGGTGGGGTTGGTTTAGGCAAGACTCATTTGATGCATGCTATTGGAAATAAGATTGTTGCGAATAATCCCAATGCTAAGGTGGTTTATTTGCATTCTGAGCGCTTTGTAGCTGATATGGTAAAAGCCCTTCAGATTAACGCTATAAACGAATTTAAGCGCTTTTATCGCTCTGTTGATGCACTGCTGATTGATGATATTCAATTCTTTGCTGGTAAGGAGCGTTCTCAAGAAGAGTTCTTTCATACCTTTAACGCGTTATTGGAAGGAGGTCAGCAAATGATCTTAACCAGTGACCGTTATCCAAAAGAAATTACCGGTGTGGAAGAGCGTCTTAAATCTCGTTTCGGTTGGGGGTTAACGGTAACCGTTGAACCACCAGAGCTCGAAACACGCGTAGCAATATTAATGAAAAAAGCCGAGGAAGCTAAAATAGACCTTCCTCATGAAGCGGCTTTTTTTGTTGCACAGCGTATCCGGTCAAACGTGCGAGAGCTTGAAGGAGCTCTTAAACGTGTCATTGCCAATGCCCACTTTACGGGACGACCTATTAATGTTGAGTTCGTTAAAGATTCCTTAAAAGATCTTTTAGCGTTACAAGATAAACAGGTAGGCATTGAGAATATCCAAAAGATCGTCGCTGAGTATTTCAAAATAAAAATGTCTGACATGTTATCAAAACGTCGGAGTCGATCCGTAGCAAGACCTAGGCAGATTGCCATGGCACTTGCTAAGGAATTAACCAATCATAGCTTACCGGAAATTGGTGATGCTTTTGGTGGTCGTGACCATACAACCGTCTTACACGCATGTCGCAAGATAAAAGAGCTTCGAGCATCAAGCCCAGATGTTGGAGAAGATTACAGTAACTTATTACGTTCTTTAACCACTTAAATGCTAGTTGGTACTTACTAACACATGCCATTAGGATAATGTATGAAATTTAGCGTATCACGGGAAAACTTACTTACTCCCCTTCAGCAAGTGGCAGGCGTTGTTGAGCGTCGCCAAACATTACCAGTGTTATCTAATGTTCTAATGGTGGTAGAAGGTGATTCCCTATCTATTACCGGAACAGATTTAGAAGTTGAATTGGTTGCTCGTATAACGTTAGAAACTCCGGCAGAGGTCGATGGCGAAATCACTCTGCCTGCCAAAAAAATAATGGATATTTGTAAATCGTTACCAAGTGAAGCGGTTATTTCTTTTGAGCAAGAAGAGCAAAAGATGCGCATTAAAGCTGCGAGAAGCCGATTTACATTATCGACTTTACCTGCAAATGAATTTCCTAATTTGGAAGACACTGCCAGTACCAGTGCATTTTCAATTAATCAGGGTTATTTGAAGCAAACTATCGACAGAACCAGTTTTGCGATGGCACAGCAAGATGTTCGTTTTTATCTTAACGGTATGTTGTTGGAGTTAACTCAGAACCAAATTAAAACCGTTGCAACAGATGGTCATCGGTTAGCATTGTGTTCGGCATCGATCCAAATTGAAATTGAAGGAAGTACACAAGCAATCGTACCCCGTAAAGGCATACTTGAACTGGCACGATTGTTTTCTGATGATGATACCGATGTCAGCATTACTTTGAGTTCCAACCATATTCGCGCAGAGACCCCTAGCCTTCGTTTTACTTCAAAACTTGTTGATGGGAAATTTCCCGATTACGACAAAGTGCTTCCTAAACAAGGCGATAAGCTTGTTGTTGGAGATAAAGCTGAAATGAAACAGTCATTCTCTCGTGTCGCTATTTTGTCAAATGAGAAGTATCGCGGTGTAAGAGTACGTTTGGAAAATGGCACGTTAACTTCAGTTGCTAACAACCCTGAACAAGAAGAAGCGGAAGAAGTTATTAACGTAAATTATGAAGGCCCTGAATTAGAAATAGGCTTTAACGTTAGTTATATTCTTGATGTTCTAGGTGTTATCAAAAGTGACACTATTCATATGATGTTAGCTGACTCTAACAGCAGCGCACTTATCACCGATGGTGAAGATGAAAGTGCTATGTATGTTGTTATGCCGATGCGGCTGTAATGTAAGTTTTCGGAACCTTCACTTGCCTATTCACACGTTGGAGATTACCAATGTACGTAACCTCCAACGAGCTAAGCTTGAGTGTTCTCAACAATGCAATTTGATTGTTGGGCCTAATGGTAGCGGAAAAACCTCTCTATTAGAGTCCATAGTTATTTTGAGTCAAGGTAAGAGCTTTCGTAATTCCCAGAAGAAAAGTATTATTTTTGAAGGAAATACCAATCTTACTGTTACCGCCCTTCTTCAGGATGGGGTTTTTGATCAATCTGTTCAAGATACTCGTGTGGGCATTAGTAAATTTTCTAACGGGAAAACACTTGCTAAGATAGCTAGCGAAAAAGTCCAACGTATTTCTGAAATTGCCAGCTTGCTACCGGTCTGTGTGATTGAGCCAAATAGTACTGAGATAATTGAAGGCAGCCCTGGACTAAGGCGACAAGTATTAGATTGGGGTGTGTTCCACGTGGAACATGAGTTTGTGAAACATTGGAGAATTTTTTCTTCAGCGTTAAAGCAAAGAAATGCCCTACTCAAGAATAAACGAAGTGACTTTAGTCAGCTCAAATATTGGGATGAGCTTATTGCACCAGCAGCTGAGGAGATAACCAAGCTTCGTAGAAGATATTTTGATGACCTAGCCGAGGAACTTCAGTCTTCTCTAGAGTACTTCTTTGAAGATGGTTTGGTATCCGTTGAGGTGAAGGATGGGTGGGATTCAAATACTAGTTACTTAGAGTGTCTTAATAGCAATATCGATAAAGATCAGCGATATGGTTTTACAAGTGCAGGTCCACATAAAGCGGACTTTGAAATCAGAAGTGATGGTCACCTGGCCAAAGATTACTTGTCTAGAGGACAAAAGAAGCTTGCTGTTTATGCAATAAGGCTTGCGCAGGTTTCCCATTACCAAAAAAGAACTGGCAAAAAAGTTAGTTTATTATTGGACGATCTGCCCTCTGAGTTAGATAAAAGCAATTGTGAAAAAGTTTGTAAAAGAATTAGGCGATTAGGGTGTCAGGTTTTCATTACGTCTATCGACACTTCTAATCTTAATAATATGATTATAGATGCGTTGTCGCCGAAGTTGTTCCACGTGAAACATGGAACAGTGACAGCATGAACTTTCCCATAGCGGAGAAACACCAATGAGTGATAATAATACCTACGACTCTTCGAGCATAAAGGTCCTGAAAGGGCTAGATGCTGTGCGAAAAAGACCTGGAATGTACATCGGTGATACTGATGATGGTACTGGGTTACACCATATGGTGTTTGAAATTGTTGATAATTCAATAGATGAAGCACTTGCGGGACATTGTAGCGAGATAAATGTTCTCATTCACCCTGATGAATCAATTACAGTTACTGATAACGGTCGAGGTATCCCCACTGATATTCATGAAGAGGAAGGTGTATCTGCAGCAGAAGTGATCATGACAGTACTTCATGCTGGTGGTAAGTTCGATGACAATAGCTATAAAGTTTCTGGTGGCCTACATGGTGTTGGGATTTCAGTTGTAAATGCATTAAGTAAAGAACTGAAATTAACGGTTAGACGAGCCGGAAAGGTATTTGAACAGGTCTATGTACATGGAGAGCCCCAAGCTCCATTGGCAGAAATAGGTGAAACTGACGTATCCGGTACTACTGTTCACTTTAAACCTTCCGAAAACACCTTCACTGGAATAAAGTTTTCTCATGATATATTGGCCAAAAGGCTTCGAGAGTTATCATTTCTTAACTCTGGTGTGCGTATTGTGTTGAAAGATGAGCGTTCTGGTGTTGAAGATGTATTTGAATACGAAGGCGGGCTAAGCGCCTTTGTTGACTACTTAAACCAAAATAAGACACAAATGAACCCAGTCTTTCACTTTAATGGCTATAAGGACTGTGATAATGGCGATAGTGTTGGTGTGGAAGTTGCCTTACAGTGGAATGATAGCTATCAAGAAAATATCTTTTGTTATACAAATAATATTCCACAACGCGATGGAGGTGCCCATTTAGCGGGCTTCAGATCCGCCCTCACCCGTTGTCTAAATACCTTTATGGATAAAGAA
This sequence comes from uncultured Gammaproteobacteria bacterium, assembly GCA_913063495.1. Taxonomy (GTDB): domain Bacteria; phylum Pseudomonadota; class Gammaproteobacteria; order Pseudomonadales; family Ketobacteraceae; genus 42-54-T18. Next base: position 7,964 of record CAJXXT010000199.1, read on the forward strand.
GGTATGTTGAAGAAGGAAAAAGTCGCGACTACTGGGGATGATGCCCGTGAAGGTCTGACTGCTATCGTTTCCGTTAAGGTGCCTGATCCCAAGTTTTCTTCTCAAACCAAAGATAAGTTAGTGTCTTCTGAAGTAAAATCAGTAGTTGAGTCTGTAATGGGCGAGAAGCTGAACGAATATCTATTAGAAAACCCTGCTGTAGCGAAAACTATTTGTGGCAAGATCATTGATGCAGCTAAGGCTAGAGATGCTGCTAGACGTGCTAGAGAAATGACACGTCGTAAGGGGGCTCTGGATATAGCGGGCTTGCCAGGCAAGTTAGCGGATTGTCAGGAGAAAGACCCTGCTCTATCTGAAATATACTTAGTGGAAGGAGACTCGGCGGGAGGCTCCGCAAAGCAAGGTCGAAACAGAAAGAACCAGGCAATATTGCCACTAAAGGGAAAAATATTAAACGTTGAGAAAGCTCGTTTTGATAAAATGATCTCCTCTCAAGAAGTTGGAACACTGATTACTGCTCTAGGTTGTGGTATTGGCAGAGAGGAGTACAACCTCGAAAAGCTTCGTTATCACAGTATTATTATAATGACCGATGCGGATGTTGATGGTGCTCACATACGTACGTTACTATTAACCTTTTTCTTCCGACAGCTCCCTGAGCTTGTAGAACGAGGGCATATCTTTATTGCTCAACCTCCGCTTTATAAGATTAAGCGTGGAAAGCATGAACAGTATTTGAAAGATGAAGAAGCCATGGATGAGTACCTCACACAATCTGCTCTTGATGGATCCTCATTTCATGTAAATGAGGCTGCACCTGGTATTAGTGGCTCTGGTTTAGCGAGTTTGATGAGTGATTACCATACGGCTTATGCCATTGTACAGCGGCGTTCAAGAATATATCCAGCATCCTTATTGGAACGTTTGATCTATAGCCCGGCAATATCCGATGAGATGATCAAGGATAAATCGGCTTTATCTGATTGGTGTGCAGGTTACGAAGAGCAACTTAACAAACAGGCTGATCCATCTGAGCGTTTTAATGTTGATGTATTTGAAGATCGTGAAATGGGTGTCTGCTTACCGAGAGTGACTTTAGTTAATCATGGTATTCCTTATGAGTATACATTTAGCAAAGACTTCCTAGCGACGAGTGATTACAAAGAGCTTACACGTATAGGTGTTCTATTAAATGATCTCATCGAAGAAGGATGCTTTATCAAGCGCGGTGAAAAAACTAAAGAAGTAAATAGTTTCAAAGAAGCTGTTGATTGGTTAATGAAGGAGTCTCGTAAGGGGCATATGATTCAGCGCTATAAAGGGCTAGGGGAGATGAACCCTGAGCAATTGTGGGAAACTACTATGGACCCTGAGCAACGCCGTATGCTTAAAGTGACGGTGGAGGATGCTATTGCAGCGGATCAGATCTTTACAACATTGATGGGTGATAATGTTGAACCAAGAAGGGACTTTATTGAAACCAATGCTCTTAATGTATCAAATTTGGATGTATAAATTGATATATTAAGGCTACATTTCCTTCTAGATGCGATGACATACTTAGCGTGTATTTCAGAAGGAAAGCAAAAGGTGTATAAAAAGGGGCTCTATAGGTAACACTATAGAGCCCCTTTTTTCATAAAATCTTTTTGAAATAAAGCTAAGACTAAACGCTATAAACAGGTACAGAAAAGAAAATATATATTGAATATTAAAGAATGTTAGTTGGCACTAACTATTGAAAGAGGGCTTTGTTGGCACAACTCTGCTGAGTTTTCACGAATCCATTTTTCAGTTTGTGCCGTAAGCTCTTTGGGTTTTCTATCCTTTGTTTGAATTAACTGCCCTACTCTGATTTTTATGGTTCCTGAGTGTTTGCTTATTTTCCCTGGAGGCCAATATAAACCCGCATTGTGGGCAATAGGCAAAATACCGGTTCCCGCTTTGATTGCGAGCATTGCCCCTCCGGCAAAGTGAGGCTTTGATTCCCCCATAGGGACACGAGTCCCCTCAGGGAAAATAAGTACGCTGATACCATCGTTCAGTCGTTGTTTACCTTGTTGAATTAGTTGTTTTAGCGCATTTTGTTTTTTGGATCGATCAATAACAACGGGGTTAAGCGCTCTAAGGGTGAACCCAACAAACGGGATGTACATGAGTTCTTTTTTGGCTGCTACAACTTGAGGTGCAAAGTATTGTTGGAGGAAAAATGTTTCCCAGGCGCTTTGGTGATTGGCAACAACAACACATAGCTCTTTTGGCAAATCCTCAGGGTTTTCAAGTTCATAGCGGATACCACAGGTTATCTTGAGCCACCAGCCCAAAAAGCGTATCCAACTAGTAACAATATAGTAACGTTGTTTGAATGGTAATAATAACCAGGCGAATGGAGTTATGAGGGTACTGTAGAAAACGATGCTGATGGCGTAACCAATATAGAAAATTAATCCACGGGTGAAACTTATCAATGTGTTGCCCTGCTATGTTAGGAGTCTGAATGTTACCTAGTTAGCGGATTTTTAACGATGGCCTTGGGATTACTTCGGGGTAACTAGCGTGTTTACAAAATCCGAGAGGCTATTATAGACAGCTATGTCTTTTAAGTGTGAGTTCTCGGGTTGCTTTAGTTTTACAAAAGATTTCAGGCCTTTTCCGGTTTTTACTAGTACTGGTGTACAACCTGAGTTTAGGGCAGCATTTAGGTCGCTGATGCTGTCGCCGATAAAGATGGTTTTTGTTGTGATGGGGATGTTGAGAGCATTGGATATTTCTTGGACTAGTCCGGGTTTGGGTTTTCGGCAGTTACATTGGTCATTTGGTCCGTGGGGGCAGTAGGCGATGTGGTCGATTTTGCCTCCGGCATCGGTGATGAGGTAGAGCATTTTTGCGTGCATGGCGGTGAGTGTTTCTGGGGTGAAGTATTTTCGGGCTAGACCTGATTGGTTGGTGGCGATGGCGATTGTATACCCTGCTTGAGTGAGGGTGGCGATGGCGTTAATACTTCCGGGTAGTGGGTTCCATTCTTCTGGGGATTTTATGTAGTCGTCGGAGTCGTAGTTGATGACGCCGTC
>CAJXXT010000200.1 GCA_913063495.1 uncultured Gammaproteobacteria bacterium
CAACCTCATAACTTTGACGAATATAAGCAGTTCCTATCTGACATTGGTTATTTATTGCCTGAAGGCGAAGACTTTCAAATTGACACCAGCCGAGTTGACCCAGAAATTGCTACAATCGCCGGCCCTCAGCTAGTCGTTCCGGTAATGAACGCACGATACGCGCTTAACGCAGCAAACGCGCGCTGGGGTAGCCTGTACGATGCACTCTATGGCACCGATGTTATCTCTGAAACTGACGGGGCTGAGAAAGGCAAAAGCTATAACCCAGGGCGTGGCGCAAAGGTTATTCAGTATGCCGGAGGGGTTTTAGATGACATCGCTCCTCTAGCCACCGGTAGCCACCGCGATGTATCTAGCTATGCTGTAAATTCAGGCAAACTTGCTATCACCCTTATTAACGGTGAAACCACAGCGCTTGCTGATGAAAAACAGTTTGTAGGCTATGTACAAGAAAACACCCTAACAGCAGTTCTACTCAAAAATAACAATCTGCATGCCGAGATCCAAATTGATCCATCACACCCCGTGGGCAAAGACCACCCGGCCGGTGTTAAAGATGTATTGATGGAGTCTGCAATCACCACAATTCAGGATTGCGAAGACTCTATTGCAGCAGTTGATGCAGAAGATAAAGCCACGGTATATGCAAATTGGCTAGGACTTATCAAAGGCACTCTCTCTGAGACTGTAGTGAAAGGTGAAAAGTCCTTTACACGTACAATGAACCCTGACCGTACTTACACTGCGCCTAACGGTGATGTTATCTCCTTACCAGGTCGTAGCATGCTGTTAGTTCGTAACGTTGGCCACCTGATGACCAATGGCGCTATTATAATGGCTAACGGTGAAGAAGTACCTGAAGGCATTCTTGACGGCATGATAACGAGCTTAATATCTAAGCACGATATTTTAGGTAATTCTGAGTTTAGGAATAGCCGAGAAGGTAGCATTTACATTGTTAAACCTAAGATGCACGGCCCTGAAGAAGTCGCATTTGCAAACGAACTTTTTGATCGCATCGAAGATGAGCTTGGCTTAGATCGCCACACACTCAAAATCGGCATCATGGATGAGGAACGTCGCACAACGATCAACCTTAAAGAGTGCATCCGTGCCGCTAAAAATCGCGTAATGTTTATCAATACTGGCTTCCTTGACCGTACGGGTGATGAAATTCACACCAGCATGGAAGCCGGCCCGATGATCCGAAAAACACAGATGAAACAACAAGCCTGGATGCAATCTTATGAAGATTGGAACGTGGACATAGGTGTTGAAACAGGATTAAGTGGAAAAGCTCAAATTGGTAAAGGTATGTGGCCTATTCCAGATCAAATGGCTGAGATGCTCAATGTCAAAATCGGTCACCCACAAGCTGGCGCCAACTGTGCCTGGGTACCCTCTCCCACTGCAGCGACATTGCACGTGATGCATTATCACAAGGTTAATGTAGTCGACACACAGAAGGCGCTTTCGTCAAGAGCTAGAGCAAGCCTTGATAACATTCTAACCATTCCTCTTCTTGGTGATGCAAAGCTAACCGATGAAGATATTCAGAATGAATTGGATAATAACGTACAAGGCATACTCGGCTACGTTGTACGCTGGATCGACAGTGGTGTTGGTTGCTCAAAAGTACCTGACATTAATGATGTCGGATTAATGGAAGATCGAGCAACGCTACGTATATCCAGCCAACACATTGCCAACTGGTTACGTCATAACATTTGCACGGAAGCGCAAGTTATTGAGACCATGCAACGTATGGCAGCCATCGTGGACCAACAGAATGCTGGCGACACTAGCTACCGTAATATGTCGCCAAACTTCGATGACAATGTAGCGTTCCAAGCAGCACTAGATCTTGTGCTAAAAGGCAAAGAGCAACCTAACGGTTACACTGAACCGGTGTTACATGCCCGACGAAAAGAAGCAAAAGCAAAGTATGGTCAGTAGTCAAAACCTATAGATTAAAAAAGGAGTGCTTTGGTAAGCGCTCCTTTTTTATGCCCAAAAATTGACGAACAACCTTTATTTATAGCTCACAAAAACAACGTGTCAAATTATATCCGCAATTTACCCCTCTCTAATCCTTTCGTTTAATCCACTTAAAAAAAAAGCGCTAAATATATAAAATAATTAGAATTTTTTATTTATACGCACTATTCTTGTCCTAACGAACACCATAACAATAGTTAATTCTGAAGGGTCAGCCTATGAACTCCAATTTTACTCGTCGCCGTTTTCTAAAAACCGTTGTTGTTAGCGCTGGAGCCGTTGGGGCAGGAGGTTTGATTGGTTGTGGCAGTTCAAGTTCCAGCCAACATGGCGATAGCAACACATCAACCAGTGGCAGCACAGATGTAAACCCTATTACGGATGAATCGCTATTTGTTGTTAATAAGCCGACAAGTATAAATACCTTTCCTCAATCTGTTGCTTCTGGAGACCCCAGGCATAACTCTATAATTTTATGGTCAAGAATCGAAAGCAGTAGCGCAGCAGATTTAGGAGCCGCCCTACAGGTATCCACCAGCGAAACAGATTTTACCGAAGAGACAATCGTTGCAAGAGCACAATTATCTGCCGAGGCTGATCACGACCACTGCCTCAAAGTCAAGATAACGGATTTAGATGCAGGGACTACCTATTATTATCGCTTCATTTATGATGGCACACCAACCGTAGTTGGCCGTTTCAAAACGGCACCGGCGCTTGACTCCACGTCTAACGTGAAATTTGCAGTGGCTAGCTGTCAAGATTTCACTGGCAGATATTACCATACCTACACAAAGTTACTTGAAGAAGGAAACGAAGATATAGATTTCGTCGTGCACCTTGGTGATTATATTTATGAAACAGATGGCGACCCATCCTTCCAAGCAAGCAGTCCTGATAGACTCGTAGAAAAAATCGGCGGTGGAAAAGGGTTTGATGATGAATCTGGCGCTATAGAAATACTCGACTCCGATGGCAATGTATCCCACCACGCAGCAAATTCTGTGGACAACTATCGACAGCTGTACCGCACATTTAGAAGTGACGAAACCCTAAGAACAGTACATGAGAGGTTTGCATTTATCTGTATCTGGGATGACCATGAATTCTCCGATGACTCCTGGCAAGAAAATGGTACGTACTTTGACGGCACTCAACTGGAAAATAGCATTGCTCGCAAAAAAAATGCAGAACAAGCCTTCTTTGAATACCAACCTCTAGATGTTGACCCCAGTAGCGGATTAAGGGAAAGTGCAGGTCAATTTAACGTAGAGCAAGCAGATTTATTCCCATCACAGATATTCAGAAGCTTCAGATTTGGCCAGACAATGAGTTTGACCATGTCAGATTTCCGTACTTATAGACCAGATCATGCGATAGAAGAAGACAGATACCCTGGCGAGATGGCGCTAACGCAAACCGACTTAGCAAGAACTTTGTATGTACTTCCAAACGCAACAGGAGCCGCATTTAAAGCACAAGTAGATGGAGCGCTTGTCGCTAACGGGTTTGAGGAAACCGACCTTGACTCCCTTATCAAAAACACAACCGCCGGAGTGGTTAATCCAAACCTAAGTGCAGGGCATATTAGCGTCCTTGGTCAAGTTGTTACAGGGTCAGTATCCGCCAACTTATTGACTGGTTTTGCCTATGTCGATATAGATAGTGTTGCTGATACCGATTTCCTCACTTTTTTATGGTCTCTAAATGGCGCTCTTGGAGCACTTGGCCGGGGTATTACCGATACATTTGCTGCAAATACAGGTCAACCAACGCTAAAAGAATATCTAATATTTGTTACCACAACAGGCTACGCACTAGCTGGCCTAGACAACCAAACTGAACTTGCCTCCGGTCGAACTGCGGCTCACGATAAAGCGGTAGAATCTGTAACAGGAGATCTTGCAATTGCATTTATCAACGGAACATTAGCCAACGTTTATAACGCACTTCCCGATGCCCTGATGCAGACACTGGCCCCTACCCTTGTAACCAGTCTGGCAGCTCAAGTAGCCCCGATCTCAGCTCCACTTGCCGCTGGGTTAACAGGGAACATGGATGCAATCCAAACCCAGCTAGTGGATGGTGATGGAGACTTCCTAAGCACTTTTTCTCCCACGTTAACCGCTGTTATAACTGGAGCTAATGGCATTCAAGAGCTTTTAACAACGACAATTACAAACCTTCTTGTTTTAGCAGGGACAGACGCTGGCGTTGCAGCAGCCACAGGCTCCGCGATGACCGCAACCCTAGATGCAGACACACTAACAAAAACCAAAGACGTAAATCCTGCAATTGCCTCTATTGTACTCAAAATTACTGCATTTTCTATTGCTGCTACATCACCGGCTGATTCAGCAGCGTTAACATCTGCATCAGATGACATAATTAGCGGCGCCACTGATGATATTAAAGTTGACGCTGTAATTACCATCGTAAACCTCCTCGCCCAATACGACGGTGATGACGCCACACCAATACTTCCAGGTCTTGCCAATGACAGATTCTTGCCAGACTCGTTTGATACTGACGGCAATTTTGATGCCACAGAGTACGGCGCCCTAACAACTGGTAGCTGGGGCTTTGGTGGATTCGGACTACCCGTAGTCGCACTCGGCAAAACATCATTAATGGGAAATAACGGTATTGGATCACGCTATTTCACTGTAAAACAGTCTTACGAACTATACGCTGGATTCCGCACTCTAGTCCAAAACGACCTAGACCATGATAATGCATGGGGCGATGCACAGACGGCCGTCAACACCATTTCGCTAGCCAGTGCCTTTGTCGACAAGGTCACTTGGAACGTTCTAGGTAGTTCCGTGGCCTTTACATCATTGATACTAGACGCCAGCGAAGGTGGCACTCTTGATTCACAACTGACTGGAGCTGGTGTTTCAGACTCATCTTTCCCTCGCACCGAATATTACATGAACGTAGATCACTGGGACGGTTTTCCTAATCGACGAAAAGTTTTGATGGAAAACATCGATAAAACTAGCAGCCCTACTGACGATACCCTACCAATAAGCCTAAAAGACGCAAATACCATCATCCTTTCTGGTGATATCCATGCGGCTTATGCAACCGATCACGGGCAAGCTATCGATGGTGATGGCGTTGGTAACATCAGTAACACATTTGCTGCACTCCAAGGTCAAGGACGGGCGGTCGAGTTCACGGTTCCAGGTATTTCATCGGGAAGCTTTGCTCGGTTTGTTGGTGATGCTGGGCAAGGAATACTGGGAACAACGGAAGATTCAGAACCAGCAACAAAAGCAAAAAACCAAATCGTCGCATACACATTAGCGAAACAACTTGACGGGATGCTTACCTCTGCAACTTCAAGCTTAGGTACGGCACCAACTTGGGCCGATAGCACCAAGAATGGTATCGCCATAATTGAAGCCACGCCAACAAAGCTCACCACAACGTATCACATGCTTAACGACATTTTAGGCATAAGCAACTTTACACCCGCCGAACTCCCTGCAGACTATGACACTCTATCTGAAGAAGATCAGGCAACAGCACGAGAAACTGCAAGCAATGCTACAGCTGTCTCCTTTGCTACTACAGTAGGTGCAGCCGGAACCGGTCAGGGTGCTTCTGGATTATTTGATATTAACTCCACTGCATTTGATGGAGATGCAGTGCTTACCTGGACAACCAAAGTGTTTGAAGTTGCTAACAATGTAGGTGTACAAACGGCTGGGTTTAACTTGAACGGACCACTAGAAGACGTAACACCAACTTAAGTAATCAACTAAGCATTAAAAAAGGGCCTTAAGGCCCTTTTTTAATGCTTAGTTTTCCTTACCTTAACTTCCCCGCAGTATACCCAATCAACCGCCTCAACCACTGGTGCGCGGGATTATGATGTAACATCGGACTCCAAGCCATTTTCAATTCAAACTCCGGTATATAAAATGGTGGCTCCTTCACCTCCAAATTCGAATTCGAATTATCCGCCTGCATCACGGCAACCTTAGTAGGCAACGTAGCGATCAAGTCATTATTCTGAACCAGCAATCCTGGCATTTGATAATGTCGCGTAAACACAGAAATCTTTCTTTTTTGCCCAATTCTAGACAGCGCCTGATCAATCCACCCTAACCCACCTGACTTCTCAGGGTTAATACCAAACCCAACTCCCATCCCCGTTTTACTCACCCAAACATGCTGCGCTTCCAAATATGTCTTTAACCCAAAGTTTTTAGCATCTGGGTTATTCTTGTTCACTAAACATGAAAAGGTATCTGTCCATACGGTTGTTTGATGAAATGATTGGGGGATTTCATTAAATCGGTTAATCGCCATATCAACCCTTCCCTGCTCCATATCTTGGTAACTCACATCACTTGGTGTCAATACATCAAGAATGATGTGCGGGGCTTCGCTGCGAATATGTTTGATGAGCTTTGGAAACAAGGTGGCTTCAGCATAATCTGACGCCATGATCCGAAACACTCGCTTACTTGTTAATGGCTTAAAGTCTTGTTTAGGCTCTAACAGAAACTGTGTTTCCGCTAAAATTTGACGAACTTTTGGCTGAACGTCTAACGCCCTCTCTGTTGGCTTCATACCGGATGAAGAACGTACCAGGATAGGGTCGTTAAATAAATCACGCAAACGGCGTAAACCGTTACTCATAGCTGGTTGCGTTATTCCAAGCTGTTCCGCCGCCCTTGTGACATTTTGCTCTCGCAGCAAAACATCCAAGTACACCAACAAATTCAAGTCAACGCGGGCAATATTCATTCTATCAATACCTTTTGGAAAACCATAATTACAATATATTATGGCAGAATTTGCACTTCGGTATTCTTAATAATCCAATTTCTTTCACAAACTGTCATAAGAAAACTTTATACGATATCAATAAGTACTCTCGACACTGAAATTCATATATATAACGTATACCTACGTTAACAATGTGAGCCCCATAGGCAAAGCATCACCGTACATTCTCTTGGTGTCGGCATTGTCCAGCGTAGTAACAGACTGAACCATCTCAACCCAAGACTCAGGACACTTAGCGTTAATCATTTTTTCTACCACCAACGCTCTCACTTCAGAAGAAACATCAACCATGCGATCACCACAACGTCGGGCAATCATCATCGCACACAGCCCAGCACCAGGCTGTTTCTTCCAGTCTACTGCCATAGTAAGCATTAACCATTTTTCTGTTTCTTCCGCAGGCAAAACAAAGCTGGCATCCGCCCCAACCAAAACCCTTGAACCCACTCGACCAAGTGCCCACCAAAGACTAGCCGAATTAGAATCTTTTTCTAATCTCGATATCAGCCACTTGCCCAGCAATCTCTTTTGCGACAACGGTAGATGTTCCAGCGAAGCAGACAGGCGCAACATTTCTTCATAGGCCTTCTTTTTTGATTCAGCTGCAATGCTGCTATTTCGTGCAGTTGCCGGGTTTATAAATTTCGACACATCTTCAAACAAACGTATTTGCAGTGACGCGGGAAGCCCTGGAGCGACACGGCGCCAAAAGCTCCACCATTCCGCCCACGCTTGATGACTTTGCCCAAATTGCAAACCTGCCTCATACAAAGGGGAGATAGATTGAATAAATGCATAATCATTTTCAAAACCTATCCCTGGACGTAACGTATAACCCGCCAAGTTAAACCAAACTCGCTCATGATCCTTAGATCGCCGCTTTTTCTTCTCGCCTTTAATTAGCTCGACAAACATGGCCCTTAGTAAATGCAATGGCCATTGCTCTTTCTTGCCCAGCGTTACTTCTAATTCTTTTCTTAGTTTTTTAACCAAGTCAGGTCTTGCTGACTTATTACTATTCCCATACACACTGGCAATTAGCTGCCTGACCTTTTCAAAATTTGGCGGTAAGTTTTTTGTCAGTGAGATGATTTCAGGTTCATTAGCTGCTATTACACCTAAGAGCTTACTATCTTTAATCTCAAACTCTAAATCCCAACGCTCCAACGGATTGGCAATGGATGCACATTGCATTTTAACCGTGCCAATTTCCGTCAAATAACAAACAATGACAACATCAACTTCCGTTGCTCCATCCATAGAGCAATCTAAAGACGTCATCAGTGGCGGAAGTTTTTTAAACATATTATCGGAGCAATCCACGACCTGCCCCGGAAAATAACGCTCATCATTAGATACTGAATACAAATCAAATCTAACGGGCTCTCCCAAACGTAAAGAAAAACGTTTGGCTGCTAACAACACCTCCTCGCCCTTTTCAGTTCCGCGAGGGAGCAAGCAAATACCCTCGGCTTTGTCATCAATACACAAAAAGAATGAGTGCGCCGCACCGCCGCCAATCGTAAATTTCCCGGTCAACGTTGATAACGCATAACCAACAGCACCATACGCAACCGCCAAATCGGGAGACCCGTTATCCAGCTCCACTAACGGTTCGCCACGCCATTGTGTTAACACCGCCATGAGTTGACGCTTGATTAATGGGCTGTTGAAAACACCGCCATTAAACAACACGGTATCCGGCACTGCCTTTTGATCACTCGAAACGCCTAATGCTTGCTGAGATAACCGTTGGTAACGCTGTAAAAATTGCGCTATATGTTTTGGTATAGCAGGATCTTTGGCATAAGGGAGTCCGAACGCTACCACTCCACTTTGTGATGTAACAGGTAAATCCGTTAACTCAGTGGCTGGAAAAAAGCCCTCTAAAACCAACTTTTGTACTGAATCACGATATAGTTGCGCTGTTTTTGCGCCACCAATTAAACGAGAGCCGCTACCCAGCACAGTTACGTTTGCGCTTTCCGGGGCCGGCTCAGACACAAGCGATTCTTTCGCTTTGCGTGCCTGCTGTATAAGTTGGGCTAGCGTTGAAAGCCTGAGCTGCTTACCTTCCCCTGCAATCATTTTCTCTGCTTGATGTGCGAGTGCCAGATCGACGTTATCACCGCCTAACATCAAGTGATCACCGACACCAATTCGACTCAACACAAGCTTTTGATTTTTTTCTTTTACCTGGATCAGGCTAAGATCCGTTGTACCGCCACCAATATCACAAACCAATAACAGCTTTGTATTCTCTAATACTTTTTCAACGCTACCATCTTCTTCACTTTTATGCCGATAATACCAGTCATATACAACCGCTTGGGGCTCCTCAATTAACACTACACGGGGTAACCCAGCATATTTTGCAGCGGTAACTGTCAGAGATCGCGCTGCCTCATCGAACGACGCGGGCACAGTAATGGTTACATTCTGGTGTTCTATCGGGTCATTGGGATTCGCATGATTCCAGGCCGCACGCACATGCGCAAGATAACTAGCGCTCGCCAATACGGGGGAGACTTTCTCTACTCCATCAGCACCATCCCAAGGCAGTATATCTGCTGTCCGATCAACCTGGTCGTGAGACAGCCAACTTTTAGCACTAGCGACTTGGCGCCCTTCTACCTTGGAACCTAACTCTCGCGCCCACTCCCCAACAACCACGCAATCAACATCACCTCTTAACGTGGTTTTCCCCCAGGGTAATGCGATATCCTCATCGGCAATTTCACCTATCGTGGGGTGATATCGGAATGAAGGTAGCAATTTCCTCTTCGCAACCTCTCCGCCTGAAACCAATTGATCGATTTCAAACAATATAGGAGTGGCCTGATTAGGGCCGCGAGAAATATCGGCATAGGCAACAACGGTATGTGTTGTGCCTAAATCAATACCTATAAGAAAACGTGGATTATGGGTGTTGCTCACTAATCACCTCAGGTAACGCCAGTCTCAGATAATTGACTAGTCACGCACATCAAATTCAACCTGCCAGCGCTGATCGCCTTCACGTGGAATGGCTTCCACCATTAATGTGCCGATTTCTGTAACTTTTGCCGCTAGACGTACAGGAACCACTTCTCCTTGCTTTCGGCCTTCGGCGGTAAGGTTGGCTTGAATTTCGGGTAATTCTTCAAGCTCTTCAGGAGACCAAAAATCAAGAAGAGTTCCTGACACATCATCCCGACGAACGGTTGAACCGAAAAATTTAAATCGCACAGGCTGTCCGACAATTAAACCAAACTCTCGATCAGAAACGGCTGCCTCTGTTCCCTCTTCCATACCAAATGGAGCCAAACAAAACGCCTCGACAGGAGCTTCCATTCCCGGTACGGCAGGCATGGAGCTCTCGACACCAATGTAATAGGCCGAGGCCAGTCCGCCACGAATTCGAACGCCATTGCCTTTCTTCACATAACCAAAATAAGCGGCTCCTTTCGCCACCGCCAAATCCAAATCTGCGCCGTCTAATAACCGAGCCTCATTAGCTCCTGCTCCGGTAAGCCAACCGTTAATAATAGACAGCAATCGATTAGCAAGCGCTGGCGCCTTAAGTGCTCCACCGTTAAATAAAATTGCAGAAGGTTTAATAAATTCATCTTGCGAGTCAAAACCAAGAGAATCCGACGCCCCGGCCTGCTTACTTAAAAAACCGGCTATATGACGTGTGATTCCGGCATCCTGAGCATATGGCAAACCTATTTGCGTTAACGCCGCTCTTGGTTTTTCTACAGGATGCTCAGTAATTGCCGCCTCGGGAAAAAAACCATTGACTAACGTTTGCTCAACCTCTGCCCGTGTTAATTCAGAGCGCAGTGTTGCACCTAGCAATTTAGAACCTCGACTTGGAACAACAAGAGGAACAGTATCCAACGCTGGATCCATCAACATTTTTTCTTTAGCGGAACGACAGCCATGTGTTAACGCTTGGATCTGCCATGGCTGAAGGTTTTTTCCCTCTTTCGCCAATTTGGCCCTAACCTGATAGGCAAGCGCCAAATCCATATTATCGCCACCTAAAAGGATATGATCCCCTACGGCAATTCGATTGAGGATTAAATTACCCTCTTCTTCTGTAACCGCAACCAACGATAAATCCGTGGTTCCACCGCCAATATCAACAACCAGAATAATATCACCGACAGATACCTGATCTCGCCAATTATCCCCCATAGATTTTACCCAGCTATA
>CAJXXT010000201.1 GCA_913063495.1 uncultured Gammaproteobacteria bacterium
TACCAGGTGCTTGTTAAGGTCAATGGCATATCTGTTAACGGCAAGCCGTTTGAGCTTGTTCAGGGCCCTTATCGTATCGACCATAGCGATACTGGTTTAACAGATGATGTGGATTTCCTTGATGATGAGTTGACGGATGAGATGCTTGATGTTGATCTAAGTATCGATGAAGAAATAGAGGAGCCTGAATTTATCGATGATGATGTTGTTCCAGAGATTTCAGCTCCAGAGGTTTCAGTTCCAGAGGTTACTAAAGCCCCCTTGGAAGAAGAACCTGAAGTAGCGGTTACTGTTGAACCAGTAGCTGTTGATCAGCTGGTAGCTGAGGCCCCAGACGAAGAGCTCGATATTCTCGTGTTGGGAGGAACCTTTATCTTGGCCAATCTGCTCTTGCTTGGAGGTGGTTTTTTCTTATATAGAAAAATGATCAATACCCAGGATGCAACGGAGCTGGAAAAAGAGCAGACCATAATGAGAGCCCAGAAAAAGAGAGCTGAGGCAAAAAGTGCGGCAGTCTCAGCAGTGGCGCCTGAAGACGCGGAAGAACCAACCATAATGAGGTCTGCGAGTGATGTGGTCGCAACAGAGGAGTTAACTGTTACACAGATTCAGCCGCAAAAGCCTGTGGTGGTTCCGGAAACCCCAGAACCACAGCCAACAGAGGAAGAGGATAACGCTTACGTGAATACGGCAGATCCTATGGAGCTTGATGACGATGAATTCATAGAGATTGATGATGAGTTTGATGAGCTTGACGAGGAGATGGATGACGCCCTTGATGGGCTTGATGAATTAGATGTCATGTTAAGTGAACAAGAAGATTCTGGTTCTGGAGAAGCAAGCTCGGAAGATGATAAAAAAGACCCTTTTGTGAATGATGAATTTCAACTGGATAGCCCTGAGGAGTAGTGGACAGGAGTAGTGGACGACCATAAAGAATGCGCTTACACTTCGCGCCTTCTTATCCTGTTACTTTATGAAGCGAGTTCTTATGTCTTCAGAATGCATATTTTGCAAAATACTTCGAGGAGAGTTGCCGGTAACCACCGTGTATGAAGATGAATTCTCGTTAGCGTTTATGGATTTGTACCCCATGCTTCCTGGGCATGTTCTTGTAATACCGAAAGAGCACCACGCCTCAATTCAGCAGCTGTCCCCAAGCATGCGCTCCCATTTGTTTGAGGTGGGGGCGGCGGTTGCACGGGCTCAAATGCTATCAGGGCTTAAATGTAAATCTCAGAACTTTTTTATTAACGATGGGCCTGATGCGAACCAGCACGTTCCTCATGTTCATCTGCATGTATTGCCTAGATCAGGGGCGGATCTTCACAAGGCGCTGCTCTCTTTTATGTCTCGTTATAATAATATTTTTGGTGTGGCAGCAAAGCGAAGGCGGTTGGAATTACTAGCAAAAGATATCGAAGTGCATATGCCCCAAAAAGTATTATCAGTGCTGGCTTCAGTGGATAGAGGGTGAATTTTACTTGGTTGGCGGGAGTGACAGTGCTGGAGGAAGGCTATGTGTGAGTTGTTGGGTATGAGTGCAAATGTGCCAACAGATATTTGCTTTAGCTTTTCGGGGCTGATGCAGCGAGGAGGGTGTACGGGGCCCCATAAAGATGGCTGGGGTATTGCATTTTTCGAAGGTAAGGGGGTGAGAGAATTTAAGGACGTTGATGCCAGTGCTGATTCTGAAATCGCTAAATTCGTTAAACATTACCCGATTAAAAGCCATGTCGTTGTAAGTCATATACGCCAAGCCAACTCTGGGCGTGTGGCTTTGGAGAATACCCACCCTTTTACACGTGAATTGTGGGGTTTACCCTGGGTATACGCCCATAATGGTCAATTAAAAGGGATTAAAAAGAAGGAACTTATACATTATCGCCCTGTAGGCTCAACGGATAGCGAATTTGCGCTATGCTATTTATTGGATCAGTTAAAAGAGACTTATGCTAAACGCCCCAAAAGCCAGGTTGCATTACTTAGGACGATGCACGGTATCTTGAATGAGATATCCGAATACGGCGTGTTTAATGTGTTGATGAGTGATTCTAATTATTTGTACTGTTATTGTTCAACCAAACTTTGTTGGATTACTCGGCGAGCGCCGTTTGGCGTGGCAGAGTTAAAAGATGATGATGTGCAAATAAATTTTAGAGATGAAACTACGCCTAATGATGTCGTTTCAGTTGTAGCAACTGCGCCACTTACGACAAATGAAGAGTGGAATATATTGAATAAGGGTGAACTTATTGTTTTCAAAAAAGGAGAGGTTGTGGCGAAATTTCGGTGACCAACTGAAATGATCGCAGAGAAAAACCCCCCTCTTAAGCTGGGCGCACGATTGGTTGTTGATTTGTTGGAGCGCCATGTTTCTGGTGCGGATTTCTCCCAATTTGACGTTACTAATCAGCGTAGCGCTGTAATGCAAAAAACATTTTTATCTTGTTTGTCTAAATTACAGCACGATATCAAGGGTTCGCCCTACACTAAAGCTAGTTTAAAGACGGTAATACATCGGTATTATTCGGGCCATGAAAATAGCTTCATTTCGCGTTTAGACCTTGGTACGGTAAATCTAGTAGATGCAATGTTTGATGAGATGCTTGAGAAGGGGCGTTTTGACAGTGAAGCTTGGGAGCTAATCGTAAAAACTAAAATCCCGGTATTAAAATTGATTACTCAGGATCTATCGTTTTTATTTTCAGCAAGAAACATCGCGAGAAAATTTCTCAACAATTTAACATTAACCTTGATCTCATCGCCAAATAGTAGCGATGACCCAACGCGAGTGGCGTTGTCAGGGTTTGTGGAGAGAATTGTTTCAATGTATGAGGCTGATATCAGTGTTGTAAATACGATTTGCATCGATGCACAAACGTGGTTTGCAGGAAATCAGCAGCGCTTAGAGTTAGTGCAAGAAAAGGTTGTTCGCTCGGAATCCAGTAAAAATAAGAAGGTGGTTGCTGAGCAAAGAGTGGTGGATCTCATTAATCGATATTTTTCTGGTACGGATCAACCTGAATTGATGATGGGGTTTGTTGTTGATGTATGGCGAAGCGTTTTACGTACTATATCTATTGAAGATGGTGGTCAGGGATCTCGCTGGAAACGCGCGGTGGGGTTAACAGAGTCAATGGCGTCATTTTACAGTGCTTGCGCTGACGCCAGCAGCATTGAAAAATATCAGAAGTTTTTGCCAACAATGATGAAGTCAGTGAAATTGCTGATTTCTGGCTGCATTAAAGACCGATCGCCCGAAGAAGCAATGGAGCCATTTGAGCTGATTGCAACAGCCCTTGTTGCAGGGGCTATACCAGAGTCCGAAAGGTTTGCACCCTTCGCTCTGGAGTCGAAAGTGGTCGATGTTTATGAAAGGAAGGTTACCACAAGTGGGGAGCGCAGCTCGATTGGCGAGCTTGCCGTTGGTGACTGGGTGAGAATAGTAACGGCTAGAAATACCATAGAAGCATGTCGGCTTACGGTTAAGTCTGATGGTGATGCGCCGTGGATTTTCATTAATCAATCAGGTCAAAGGATAGCTAAAAAAACACGAGAAGAACTAGAGATGGGCTTTTCTCAAGGGACGTTAAAATTGATTGGTAAAGGGTTGTGGGTTGATGATTTTCTCTCTCATGCATTTCATGACCTATCTGTTACCCCTAAAGAGCCTCTGCCTGAAAAGGAAGTTAAGCGAGAGAATGATAAAGAAAAAGTAGTTGAGGCTGTAGTTGAGGCTGTAGTTGAGAGCCGAGTAGAAGATAATGTGTTGGATGATTACGATGGAGTTCAGAAGGAAAGTACCGTCGATCAGGCGCCAGATGCCATTGTTAGTGGTGTTGAATCAACACAAGAAGCCCTGGATGCCATAGAAGATGGTCTGCCAACGATCGAGGATGAGCAATGTGCTCTGGGGGGGGAGGAGCCAGCAGTTGAACCTTCACAAGATGAGCTACAGGCAGCAGTAAGAGCTTTGAATGATTTGCAAGTCGGTGGTTGGGTTGTTTTGATTCCTGGTGTTTTTGATGTGTCATCGGATGTGGATGTACGCCTAAAGCTCGCGGTTGTTGTTAAGGGCGGTGATAAGTTCATTTTTGTGAATCGACTGGGAATAAAACAATTGGAACTTGCTCGTTCGCAGTTTGTGAATGCTGTGGCACTGGGTGAAATGAGTATTGTTGATAATGGTATACAGTTTAGTAGCGCCTTAGAGAAAGTTGTGCGTACCATACAAAAAGAACACAGGTGATATTATGAGTGACAGTGAAGACGATAAGCGCTTGGTGAGACGTAAAGCAAAGCGTGAAGATGTGCTGATCGAGCTGACAATACAAAATGCTGACGGTGAGTACATCGATAAAATCATCAGTTGTGAGACTGTAGACTTGTCAAAACTTGGAATGAAACTGTATGTAAGTGAACAAATTGCTGAGGGGACTGTGATGGATTTGTGTGTGCGGTTTTCAACGGGTGAAGAGTTTTTTCTTACGGCAGAACTGAGGTGGATAAAACCTTTGGTTGATGAGGGTTGGTTCTTTGCAGGGTTTGAGGTTTATGAAGGAGAAAATACCGACTATGAGAGGTGGGGAGCTTGTGTAAAGGGTTTGTGATTTTTTCCTAACCAAGGACTTTATGTTTTTTAAGGATTGCTTTTAGCTCTGCTTGAGAAAAAGGCTTGGTTAAAAAGTCATCCATTCCATAGTCAAAGGCTTTTTGTTTCTGGGATTCGATGGCGTGTGCTGAGACCGCAATGATAATAAGTTTTTCAAGGTGAGGAGCTGCTCTTTCAATGTTTCTTATTTTTTGTGAAGCATTCCAGCCGTCTAATTCTGGCATTTCGCAATCCATAAGAATTAAGTCGTACGAGTCTTTGCTGTCGGTGTATTGATGCAATGCTTCTATGCCATTATTTTTGATGTCTGGATAAATACCTAGTTTTTTAAGTGCACCTTTTATTACGATTTGATTTACTGGGTTATCTTCTGCCACTAGTACGTTTAAATGAACCGCAGATACGTTTGCTTTTTTGCTTTTTTTGCTTTTGTTGTCGTTTAGTATTGATGATAACCCTTGTTTGATAGCGTATCCGCTGAGAGGGGGCTGGATTACTCTGTGTGGAATCGCGAGTGAAAGCTTGCTTAGTCTTGATGCCGTGTCAAGACTGTGACAATAAATTAGCAACGAGTCGGAAATTAACTTGTTACTAGTTAGTTTGTCGATAAGGCTTTCTGATAGGATGCCTTCCTCAATAATAAGAATGTTAGGTTTATTGGTAGGAGGCGAGGGCGAGTTTGCGACGCTGTACAGAGTGTCGAGGTCTATGCTATCGACATCTGTTTCGTAAGGCAATACTGAGGTTTTAACTATTTCTTCAAACTCTCTATCTTCAAAGCAAAGGGTGATTGATTTTTTGTTGATAAGGAGGGCGATGTTGTTTGTTGTTGAGGGTAGAGGGGCTTCTTTTAATGTGATAGTGAACCAAAACACTGAGCCTAATCCAAACTGGCTTTCGATACCAATAATACCACCCATTAGTGTTACTAATTTTTTGCTTATGGCTAGGCCCAATCCCGTGCCGCCATATTTTCGTGTGGTTGAGCTGTCTGCTTGAGAAAAGGTTTTGAATAATTTGTTTTGAGCATCTTCAGAAACTCCTATCCCTGTATCTTTAATTTCAATTTTTAATGATTCGCTTTTGTCTTCTAAAATGATTTTTCTTACTCTAATGTCCACAGCTCCTGTGGCTGTGAATTTAAACGCATTTCCCAGTAAGTTTAAAATGATTTGCCGTAGGCGCGTTGGATCACCATAAATAGTGGTAGGTGTGTCTTTTTCAATTGTTATTGTGAACTTGAGGTTTTGGTCGCTAGCCTTCAATGAAAATATAGATCCACACTCGAAAATCAGTTGCTCTAAATTGAACGGGATGCTTTCTAAATCAAGGTTTCCCGATTCGATTTTTGAAAAATCTAATATGTCATTGATAACAGTGATGAGTGCTTGACATGAGTTTTGTATTGTTTGGACGTATTCATGCTGGCTGTCATCAAGGTTTGTATCTTTAAGTAGCTCGGCAACACCAAATACCCCGTTCATCGGTGTCCTAATTTCATGGCTCATGTTGGCCAAAAAATCAGTTTTTGCTTGGGAGGCGGTTGTTAACTGGTTGTTGAGACGTCTTATCGCCTCAG
Organism: uncultured Gammaproteobacteria bacterium; assembly: GCA_913063495.1. Classification (GTDB taxonomy): domain Bacteria; phylum Pseudomonadota; class Gammaproteobacteria; order Pseudomonadales; family Ketobacteraceae; genus 42-54-T18. The sequence continues at coordinate 6,195 of CAJXXT010000201.1, forward strand.
TGCGTTTGTCCACCATTTCTTCTAGATGTTGCTGGTAGTTTGAAATTGCATTATTCTTTTCTTTCAGGGCCTCTTGCATAGAAAAAAAGCTTTGAATGAGGTTTCCAAGTTCATTGTTTTGCCTGATAGTTTTGTCGTCGAAATTCGTAAGTTCAATCTCTCCTTCAAGGTCACCTGTATTGATGTTGGGGTTAAGTAGGTTTATTTTCTCGGTAAGTTTTCCAAGAGGTTTGGCAAGTAGGTGCTTGAGAACCAAATAGAAAATGAGCCATAGACAAATGGTTTTTATCATGGCATTAATAATGGTTATCGTGAATGTGTATGCTGCGCGTTCGATAACAATGGACGAGTTGGTAAAAACAACAACATGACCCAGTGGGTCGTCTTTTAACGAAAGGTCTTTTAAGGCGTGTTTATAGAAATATAAATCACTTTTCTCTTCCGTTTGTGTTTCTATTGAATTTGGTTGAGTTTGCTGAATTGAAGTGTCATGCCATTCCGATAATATTTTTTCCCCTTGATCATCAAAAATATCAACACCAACAATAAGGCCTGTTTTTAGAATGCTATTAACAGTAATGACCATCTGATCGTCATCAAAATTCCATAAGGCCTGAGTGAGGACAGGGGTGAAAAGATTCACTTTACTGTTTATCTCTTCTTCTAGACGCTGTTTTTCATTTCTAAATTCTAGCGCAAGCTGCCCAAGGGTAAGTGTTATGGCAATGATAAAATAAAAGCCTAGCACTATCCTTAAAAGTTTGGATGCTAGACTTTTGGGGAAGGTTGTCTGCATATAATTATCGTTCGAAAATAATGGCGATAAAAAAATATTTATACAAGTAAGAGTAGCTTAGAGTGTGGAAATTGACATCTATTAATACCCATCTTTAAGATGGGTATTAATAGATTGAGGGGCTTCTTATGTTTGCTTATCCGCAAGCTATTTTGTGGCTTTGAACACTGGGAGGAGGCGCTTGTCTTTAAAGCTTTATTGCGGCGGCTCTACATTGGTAAACATACCATCAAACAATATTGAACTTAGGTAGCGCTCACCGGAGTCTGGAAGTATTGCAACAATGGTTTTCCCTTTGTTTTCAGGTGCTTCAGCCACCTTAAGTGCGGCGCATAATGCAGCCCCCGAAGATATGCCCGCTAAAATACCTTCCTTCTCCATTAGCAAGTGGGCGTGCTCTATCGCTTCTTCATTAGTGACAGCTTGGGTTTGGTCAATAAGCTCTAGGTCAAGGTTTTTGGGGATGAACCCAGCCCCGATACCTTGAATTTTATGAGGGGATGGTTGTAGTGGGACTCCATTCATTGTTTGTGAAATTACAGGGGATGTTTTTGGCTCGACAGCAACAGATACAATGTTCTTCCCTTGTGTATGCTTGATATAGCGACTAATCCCCGTGATGGTGCCTCCTGTGCCAACACCTGATATTAGAATATCAATCTCACCGTCAGTATCTTCCCATATTTCAGGCCCTGTGGTTTTTTCGTGAATAGCAGGGTTGGCGGGATTCTCAAATTGTTGCAAAATCAAGGTGTTGCCGTTGCTTTCATCGGCGACTTGTTGGGCTTTATCAATGGCTCCTTTCATTCCTTTGGCACCCTCTGTTAATAGCACTTTAGCCCCGAGTGCCTGCATTATTTTTCGCCGTTCGATACTCATGGTTTCGGGCATTGTCAGTGTTATAGGGTATCCTTGTGCGGCAGCAACAAAGGCAAGGGCAATACCTGTATTGCCACTAGTCGGCTCTACCAGCTCCATCCCCGGTTTTAGCGTTCCATCTTTTTCTGCCTGCCATATCATGTTTGCCCCTATTCGACATTTGACGGATGCAGCGGGGTTGCGGCTCTCTATTTTGACCAGGATATTGTGGTTGGTTATGTGTTTGATCCTCACGAGAGGGGTTCGACCTATTGTTAATGCGTTATTTTCGTAAATTGTTCCCATGAGGGTTTCCTGGAGGTGGTTGGTCTGTGTATAGATCTGTGGACTGTTGCTCAAATCTCGTAATACGCTATTGATTCTACAGCCTAACTCGTATTTTTCAACCGCTTGAAATAATGCATGTTTTTGAGCCTTCTGTAACTTTAGATTAGTTCTGTTAACTGTGCCCATGAGCATTGTTAACGGCGTCATGGTTTCGAATCTATGGATTGATAATGTAGTGCTAACCTTTGATTAAAGCTGTTTATTCTGGAAAATACACAAGGTGTTGTTATGAAGTTGTTTCAGCTAAATGTTGTTGGACTATGTTTTGTATTGTTGGGGCAAGCGTTTGGACAAGTTGCCGTCGCTAGCGGCTCTGTTGCAAAGGAGGGGGCTGCTGATGTAGTCATCGATAGGCCAGATAATGATGTGGCGTTAAGCCTGCTAGCACAAGGTTTAGCTCATTGTACAAAAGCGACACGTTCGACAAGAACCAATCAGTTAGCTGCGATGAAAGAATATGAAATGTATGTAACAGCGCTGAATCGAGCTAAGGCAATTTATCCAGAAATTTCTGAGCACAATAGAACGTTGTCGCGACAAGTGCAGCAGTGTTCTCAAATAGGAACTGATATTGCGCGAATACAAGCTTTACCCTTGTTAGAGAAAGGAGTTTTGGCATGCAAGAAGGCAAAAGCCTTTGCTAAGGGGGATTACCTTTCTAAAGCTAGGGTTAAGTATAAAGAATATTTGAATTTACGGAATCAAGCTGTAGCACTAACTGATAGTGTTTTAAAAGTTGCATCGAATTCAAGTAAAGTGAGGCGTTGTGATAAGTTGGAAAGCAGTCTTATGGCCGCTCAAACTAGGGTGGTGAATGACGAACAAAAAGCCGATGAACTAATATCTTTGCTGCAAAGAGTTGAAGATAGCTGTTTGGTTGCACAACGTATGGCAACCAAGTCGGGTGAAAGTAGGGTTAATCTTGATACTACTCGAAGTATGTTGGATCATGCCGAGCGTTATTTTAATGAGACACAATTGCATGAGGATGCATTCAAAAGAGCTTCGAATTACCCAGGATACCTCTCTTCAAAGCAGATACAGCGGTTGACAAATACATTTTTGATTTGTCGGGATGAGTTAGTTGCGATTATTGATGCAGCGACACAATCAGTCAATCGTCAAGAGGAGTTGTCGAAAATACGAGAAAGGCAGCAGATACAGGAAGCCGTGGCGATTGCTGTGGCAGAGGCCAAAAAGGAGGCGCTTGCTGCCATTAGGGCATCTGCGCCGTTGGCTGAGCAGGTGGTGGCTGATACTCACGAGCCTTTACCTGTTGATACCAATGTAAATGTACAAACCGTCAATTTGGTCAAACCTATGGGTGCTACTCCCGTGAGCGAGAAGAGTCTAAGTGTGTGGGTTAGGGCAGGGAAATCTAGTAAGGGGAGGACTGACGTTGTTCAGGTAAGTGAGGCCTGGTAGGGGGGTTATAGTTAGGGGTTTTCTTCTATTGACTCTTTTTTCTAGATGTTTGGCACTTTTTGCACTGCCTAATATGATCAGTATTTTGTATACTTCTGCCTATACACTCATAACTGGCAGGATTGGAATACAATGCAATTTCAGGGTACTGATGCTTACGTAACAACAGACGAGCTTAAATTGGCGGTAAACGCAGCGATCACGTTGCAGCGCCCTTTGTTGATAAAGGGGGAGCCGGGTACAGGTAAAACTATGCTTGCGGAGCAGGTTGCGGCTGGCCTGGGGCTCAAACTTATTCAATGGCACATCAAATCCACCACAAAGGCTCATCAAGGGCTTTATGAGTATGATGCGGTATCGCGTTTACGCGATTCTCAGCTTGGCGATGACCGTGTTCACGACATAAAGAATTACATTAAAAAGGGTAAGATGTGGGACGCTTTTGAAAGCGAAGAGCAAGTTGTATTACTGATTGATGAGATTGATAAAGCAGATATCGAGTTTCCTAACGATTTGTTGCAAGAACTCGATAAAATGGAGTTTTATGTTTATGAAACTCAAGAGACAATCAAGGCAGTAAAACGCCCAATTATTATCATTACAAGCAACAATGAAAAAGAACTGCCAGATGCTTTTCTACGTCGTTGTTTCTTCCATTATATAGACTTTCCTGATTTTGATACGATGAAAGCTATTATTGATGTTCATTACCCGAATCTGAAAAAAGATATGGTTAAAGAGGCAATGGATATCTTTTTTGATGTTAGAAAGGTGCCGGGTCTTAAGAAGAAACCGTCGACGTCTGAACTGATCGATTGGCTGAAATTGTTGTTGGCGGATGAAATCCCTGATGACATATTACGTGACCGCGATACGACCAAGGCTATTCCTCCTTTGTATGGGGCGCTAGTTAAGAATGAGCAGGATGTGCATTTGCTTGAACGTTTAGCTTTTATGAATCGACGCGAACGTTAAAGTGAGTGGGTTATGCTAATTAATTTTTTCTTCGAACTACATGATGGCAAAGTCCCTGTAACTATCAGGGAATTTCTTGATTTGTTAAGAGCCTTGAAAGAAAAGGTCGTGTACGCCGACATTGATGGATTTTATGCGTTATCAAAAATCTGTCTCGTAAAAGATGAAAAATATTTTGATAAGTTTGATCGGGCTTTTAAAAAATA
>CAJXXT010000202.1 GCA_913063495.1 uncultured Gammaproteobacteria bacterium
AAGTAGAAATACTCGGTGCTTTTAAACAGAGAGATAATGATGATTGATTCAAAATACAGAAATAAAAATCTACAGGTTTTCAATAACGATACTGTCGTTACTGAAGGTTGGTATTGGGCATTACAATCAAGGGAATTGAAAATAGGCAAGGCGAAGGCTGTTCGTTTAAGTGGAAAAGATTTAGCGATATTTCGCACTGAAAGTGGAAAGGTTGTTGCGATGGATGCTTACTGCCCTCATCGCGGCGCACATTTGGCTGGCGGCACCGTTGAAGGTGAAGCGCTACGTTGTTACTACCACCACTGGAAGTTCAATGAAGATGGCAAGTGTGTTGATGTTCCTTGTTTGAAAAAAGCGCCAAAAGCTGAGGTTTCAACCTACCCTACTGAAGATCACTATGGCTTGATTTGGGTATGGGTCGGTCAAGGGCAGCCACATGAATTACCGATTGTTCCTGATCTTGAAGGTCATGATGTTGATGTAACTTTTGCCAAACCGTACGTCAAGAACTGTCATCCTAATATTGTGATGAGTGATGCTATTGATGTTCAACACTTTCGATCAGTACACCGAATCCCAGGAAACATTCTACATATCGAAGGCAGAAAAATTAATGACAACACGTTACGTTATGACAACGTGGCAGCTATGCCTACAGACACCGTCATTGGCCGCTTATTAGCACCGTTTTATAAAAAACAACTTACATACTCTTTGTGTTATTGGGGAGGGTGTGCTGGTTCGGTAACAGTAGGGCCTGATTTTCAACGATATCATATAATCTACGCCAACCGTTTAGGGGATAATGGCGTTTCAGAAGGGCAAGTCATTCTATTAACCAAGAGAAGTAAGAATGCGCTTGGAAGAATTTATGGAAAGGCTCTTCTTGGTGCAACCCGCATCGTGTCGGATTACTTCGCAAACGGAGACACGCCTCAGTTTGATTCCATTAAATTTGATTTTAAAACGCCGATTAAAGACGATAAAACCATTCTAACGTTTATGAGTCATGTTGAAGGGTTACCTGTAGCTGATTGGGGTTTTAGTAAGCCAAATAAAATAAACAGCGTTGATTTGTCGCCTGCTTCTAAGAGTAAAGAAACAGAGGACGAAGCATGCACGATATCTTAAAAGGAAAAATCGTACCGGTTTCATCGCTGAATTCATCCGATCGTTCCGCTATGTATGGTTTGATGGAATGTTACTACGACAATATTGAGTGGGAACGTTTTAACAGTGATCTAGATGAAAAGAAAGATGTCATCTTATTGCTAGCCGGGAAAGGCGAAGACATAAAGGGTTTTTCTACCTTAATGCACGTTGAAACGGTTGTTAATGGCCGAAAATCTAGGGCTATTTTCAGTGGTGATACCGTAGTTGACGAAGCTTACTGGGGACAGAGAATCCTAGGTCGTATGTTCTTAAGTTATCTGTTTACACAGAAGATAAAGCACCCTCTTTTACCTCTTTATTGGTTGTTAATCAGTAAGGGCTATAAGACCTATTTGCTAATGGCAAATAACTTTATCGAACACTACCCACGACATGAGAAGCCGACGCCTAAGAACAAGCAGAAGCTCATCGATGGTTTTGCGACGCAGTTATTTGGTAAGAGTTATTGCGAAGAGTCTGGGTGCTGCCGATTCCCCGAATCTTTAGGGCAGCTTCGTGAAGGCGTGGCGCCTCTGGAAAAGGAAGAAGTTGATGGCAATTCACGCATTCAATTCTTCTTGGAAAACAATCCAGGTTGGATTGACGGTGAAGAATTAGTTTGTCTGGCTCGCATGAGTTGGTCCATGCCTGTTTCATACTTAGCAAAATCTTGGTGGAAGCTAGTAGCTGCACCATTGGTTAAACAACCGACAAGTCCGCAGGCGTCTGTCGATAGCAAGTTGGAGCATCAGTCGTGAGGTTGACTCAATCAACTGATCGCATTGGTGATGAACAAAAAACCGTGCTTATCACAGGGTGTTCGTCAGGATTTGGAAAGCTCCTAGTGCGTGCTTTTTTACAGGATGGCTGGCGTGTGGTAGCAACCATGCGTCAGGCTGATACTCGTATTGAATTGTTTTCTGACGAAATTCAGCGATATGGCAACAATCTTATCGTAGAAACCCTAGATGTAACCTCTAGTGAAGACAGGGATAACATCACAAAGAAAATCGCGAATATCGGAAACCAAACCTTGGATTGTTTGATTAATAACGCGGGTTACGCACTACTTGGTGCTTTAGAGGATTGTAGTGAAACCCAGTTGCGTGAACAGTATGAAGTTAACTTGGTAGCGCCTGTATTACTTACTAGAGCAATGCTGCCTTTTCTGCGCGCTTCAAAAGGCTCGGTTATCAATATTTCATCAATCATGAGTTTTGTCGGTTTTCCAATGTCTTCAGCTTACTGCAGTAGCAAAGCAGGCTTGAGCATGGTATCTGAATCCCTGAAGCACGAGCTAGAACCTCTAGGGTTACGAGTTCATTCGGTAGAACCAGGTGGGTTTAGAACGGGCTTTGCAGACAATAGTCAGTGGGGAAATAAAAATAACGAGGCGTATATGGAGCGAACTTCTCGCTTCCATCAATTGCAGAATAAGTTAGGTACTGGTAAAGGAAAAGATCCTAGCCCAGTAGTAGAACGAGTCCTTACTTTAGCAAATGGTGGTAATGGAACGCTGCGCAACCATGTAGGTCGCGACGCATGGGTTTCGAATGTTATACAAAAGGCGCTTCCTAACGAAGTACGCCTTAAAGTAATGAGCCTCTTGTTTAAACGATTATTTAATTAATACGCTGAATATAGTGACTCAGAGTCTAACGGAGAAAACAGTGACTGCACCTACAATGCAAATAAATGCCGGTTTAACGATGCCTGGCCTTGCCTCTGAGCACAGGCTGCAAGCAATGCTAAACGGAGCAGCCAAGAAGCAATTAGGAGAACGGTTAGCACTTGAGGTGGAGCCACCTTTATGGACTGCTGAATTTTTCAAATTGGCACAAACGGATTTATTTCTAGCGGCTAGTGTCAGTGAGCGTGACGAGATATTGATGTTATGTAGTCGCTCTCTTGTTGAAGAGGCGCTGTTGATAGAAAAGTGTGGCATGGCATTTGGTGCAAAAATGTCAGCTCTGTCGGAAAGTACTGAGGAGCGAATGTTCTATAACTTGATGGCTGGTGAAGAAGCCGTTCACTATCATCAAGTACGTCAATTTGTACCCAATAACGGAGAGGATGTTGCCCCAAACGCATTTCATCACCTTCTAGCACGACTGATTGAAAATGGTGACCGGGATAGTTTGGGTTTTATTATTCAAGTTGTACTCGAAGGGTGGGGAATTAGCCACTACAAAACGCTTGCCGAAAATACGTTAAGTCAAAAATTTAGTATTGAATTAAAAGAGATATTAAAAGATGAGTCACGACACCACGGTACTGGCGTAATCCTTTCCAGGGAACGAACATTTGGTATTGAGAGTATTGAGTACTCGGTGAAGGTGTTGGTTGAATTTTTACAGATGATTCAGCTCGGGTCGCAAGCGGTTCTTGGCGCTGTACTAAGCGTGCTTGGCGAATTGAAAAAAGAACAAAAAATCACACTATTAGAACAACTGGATAGTGTAAAGGATAGCGCAGAAACACTTCAAAAATTGCGTTCGTTAATGATACTTAATGGTGGAGAAGATATCGTATCACGATTAGATGTCCTCCATTGTTTTACTCCCTATTTAGCAGAGGATTGCTTGTGAGCACACAATTACCTAGAGATCCATCCCCATTAAGTTTGGACTTAAAAACCTCAAAAAAAATTGAGATTAATCATCGCCGGAATACGGAAGATGATCATACTCAACTGCTTGATGCGTGTGCAAAAACCTTTAACTATGCCGATTGCAAAGGTGAGAATTGGAATCCAGAAAAGTTCTCACTCCTGTTTAATACACCGCTATGGGATCAATCTACTGCCTCTCAGCGAGTAATTCTCAATCAGTTGTATTGGGTTGCCTATTATTCTCAGATAATATCCGCAGAGATTGCGACGATATTTTATAATCAAACCAGCGCAGCAGGCTTATACGGTCTGAATGACTTTCGCGGCGTGTGCGATATGCTTGATTTAGAGTCCGCTCAAGAGCGAGCTCATATAAACGCTTTTTTCACAGTATCAGAAAAAGTGGAAGAAGAACTCTTTGGTGAACGTGTATTTTCTTATGATATGCGTAACCCCTATGCGCAAACAATGATTTTTCCGGATACCAATCACCTGAAAAATCTATGGCGTTCAATGCAACTTCGTTCATATGCATTACTGTCTTCAGGTAGTGCATTTATTGCTTCTCAATATTTTACCGTTCGTGGATTACGTACATTGAATGGGAAAATGGTTCAGCAACGCTTGAGCCAGTATTATCAGAAACACCCTGACCAGGCCAATGCACCGGTTCCTTCCTTAATAAGCTATTACCATTTTATGGATGAGTCTTACCACTTTAATAGCTCCTGTATCATCGGACACGATGTTATTCGATCCTTGCCTGAACCTACACCGTTCGAAAAAATGGTGGGTAATATGAGCATTGTAGGATGCCAGCGTGACCACAGTAATTTCTCAACGGTAGTTAACGGCCTATTTTGGTATGAACCGGCTCTTTTTGAGCCTATTTATAAAATATTGCGCAGCGATATCTTTAATATGTCGGATAAAGAAGCGCTACACATGATGAAGAGCTGTTTCTGTGAAGAAAACCAGGCAGTTCATGATTCGTTTGACACGACGAATTTAGCCATCGAATCTTACAAAAAATACCTAGAACCATTGAGTTACGTAAATCAATCGAACAAGAATCTTTCTGTTATGAAAAAAATGAATATTCAAAAATATTTGAATACCAATAGAAAGGAAATGCGGAATTTCACTCCTCCGACAACGTTAACGCGTCACCGTAATTCGCCGATAATCTTGTCGTAATATTTTACCTAAGTAGTAATCAACCAAAGCAGTAATTAACGTAAGTAGCGTGGAAATAACCATGGGTAGTGAAAATAACAAACATGTAGTGTCGTTCTTCGACCCGGCCTTCGAGCCGCTTTCCATCGATCGTGGTGAAATGTTGTCTGAGGTGCTAGATGCCTCCAACTCACCGTTACTTTTCGGGTGTAGAACAGGAATCTGTGGCACTTGCGTTATCGAAGTTGAAGGTGAATTGCCAGAGGCAGATGACGAAGAAAAAGAACTTTTGGAAATTTATGCGCCAGATAATCCGAAAGCTCGTTTGGCTTGTCAGATTGAATTAAACAGTGATCTTCGTGTTCGACCATTGAATTTCGAATAATCTGTATACAAAGTTATTATAGGTAGGGTGTTAGATAATGGACGTTAAAGATTTTTGGTATGTTGTTGCCGAAAGCCGTGACTTGAAGAAAGATCAGGTACTTGCTCGTAAAGTTATGGGAGAATGGTTAGCCGTTTTCCGTGATGAAAATGGGAAAGTCGTTGTTATGCAGGATCGCTGTAAGCATCGTGCAGCTCAGCTATCTCGCGGCAAAGTATGTCATGGAAAACTGGAATGTCCTTATCATGGCTGGGTCTACGGTAAAGAGGGTCACGTTGTTGCCGTTCCATCAGAAGGTGACAACTTTAAGCAAACGGCCACGCGTAAAGGACATACCTATATAACGTGTGAAGTTGATGACTACATTTACGTTTGTTTGGCAGAAAGCGGGACGACTGAAGAAAAGCCCTTTGTGATGCGCCATTACAAAGAAAAAGGATGGAAGACCATTCGGTTAGTTAATCACTTTGATAACAATGTCACCAATTGCGTAGAGAATTTTATTGATATACCTCATACGGTATATGTGCATCCCGGAATTTTCAGAAATCCTAGAAAGCAGAAGATTGACGTTGACGTGCAACGTATCAATGGTGCCGTTAAAGCGTCCTATCTTAACGAGACCGATAATTTTGGATGGTTTTCCAAAGCTCTGAATCCAAACGGTGGAAATATCCAGCATTCTGATGAATTTTTTATGCCTAACGTCAGCTGTGTTGAATATATTTTTGGTCCAAAAAGACACTTTATTATTACCTCACAATGCATTCCGTTAGAAAATGACGAAACCTTGGTTTATACCGATTTGACGTATAACTATGGTATTTGGAACACGTTGGCTGCACCTATCATACGCCGGCAAGGTCAGGCAATTATCGATCAAGATATCGACGCGCTAGCAAACCAAATGAAAGTCATAAAGAAATACGGTGATGACTTCTCCAATACATCGAATGATGTTATTCATGTTTGGGTTGAGTCTATCCAAAAAGAACTGGAAAAGGGACAAGATCCACGCCTATTACCAGAACGAAATAAACGTACAACGATGTTAGTGTAGCATCATGGAAATAATGAATACGCTATTCTCTCTACTTGAGTATTTTGAACCAAATACAATACTACTTGTAGTGGGATTCGACATTCTATTAATAGCAACATTTTGTCGTCGCGGCGGTTTCTCACTGCTTAAAAGGCGTAAAAAGGATGACTGGATTTTGGATATTTCAGGTTTGATTGTTCAGGGTATGGTTATTCCCTGGCTTCAAATTGTTATTGTTATTGCGTTGATGGCAACAGTGCTTCCTGATTTAGCAGGGAGCTTATCATGGCACCCGTTAGCCGCGTTTGTATTTTGTTTTGTCGTTGTGGATTACGGGTACTACTGGAATCATCGTTTGTTCCACAATAAGAAATTGTGGGCAATACATCAGGTGCATCATACAGCTTCACAAATGGACGTAATAACAACGTCACGTAACACCTTGTGGACAAGCATCTTTATCGTATACCTGTGGGTTAATGGGATAATGCTCTATCTATTGGCTGACCCTGTCGCCTACCTACTTGCAGTGACGTTAACGGCTGTTCTTGATCTGTGGCGCCATTCAAAATTACAGCCGACAGGGGCTCTTAAAACTATTTTAGGGTCAGTGTTGGTATTGCCAAATGACCATGCTTGGCATCATTCCCAAGACGTATATGACGTTAACTTTGGTGCGAACCTTAATGTATGGGATAAAATGCATGGTAGTTGGTATGTGAACGAATCGGAACCAGCTAAAATTGGGTTGGTTCTCGATATGTCTGTTGTTTCTAAATTATGGTGGCCTTTCCGATGACATTTTACGGTAAATTAATTTCTCTTTTCCCAATCCTTAATGTCACTCTTGTTCTATCGGCATTAATAGGATTTATCGTTGATCCGAGCTTATTCTACGGTTTGGAAACACTGTTTTTTATCTATCTGTTTCCTTTGATTTGTTTTCATTTGCATCAAATTATTTGTCCGCTAAATGAGGGGGAATCTGGTATTGGTTCAGGCTATTCCGCTTGGTACGGAACACATATGATTCAAAATATGCATATCACGTTTCCTATGTTTGAACGGGTCTTACGACTGATTCCTGGTGTGTTCTCCACGTGGCTGCGGCTGTGGGGGAGCGAGGTCGGGAAAAATATCCATTGGACAACACAGCTTGAATTGGCCGACAGAAGTTTACTAAAAATTGGTGATAATTGTGTTTTTGGATACAACGTTAAGATTTCAAGCCATGTAGTTAAGCTTAGCTCTAAATACGGAATGGCTGTCTACGTGAAACGTATATCCATTGGGAATAACTCACTTATTGGTGCTTTGACTGGAATGGCTCCTGGCGTTGTCGTAGAAGAAAACGCATTGGTTCCTGCTCAAAGTTCTCTTTATCCAGATACAGTGGTAGAGGGAAGAAAGAAAAAAGTGAAACCAACGCAAGTCAGTGAAGAAAGCTCGGAGTTGATGTGAGACGTATTCTTTATCATGCTGTTAAAGCTTATACATCACCATTGGCTAGGCGGTTCGATCGTGCGTTGAAAGATCCGATGCTAGCCCAGCAGCAGGTTCTTGAAAATATCGTTCAAGACCTAAAAAAAACCGAATACGGCGCTTTCTATAATGTAAATAGCGCTCGTGATTTTAGAAAATCGATACCATTGGTTAATTACGATGATATTAGCCATTGGATGCAACGTCAGCGTGAGGAGGAAGGCAATATAATGGTCGCATCTGATGTTGCTTTGTATGAAAAGACCTCTGGAAGCACCGGGCCACATAAGTATATCCCTTATACTACGGAGCTGCGTCGTAGCTTTACTCGTATGTTCTTGCTATGGGCGCATAATTTAATCGCGAACGTTGATGGCCTTGGAAACGGTAAGTTGTATTTTTCTGTATCCCCCAATTTTGATGAAGAGCGATTAACAGAGAAAGGCGTTCCCGTCGGATTAGAGAATGATGCAGATTACCTGGGGACAGTATGGCGGTGGGTGTTATCTCCCTTTATGTTGGCTGATCAGAGCCTAGGAAAAATACGCGACCCTGATGCATTCAAGCAGGCATTGTGTCTTTCGTTGTTACGTTGCGCCGAATTGGAGACGATCTCCGTTTGGAACCCTTCATTCTTAACGTTGGTCTTGCAATGGATAACGGATAACCGAGAGCGTGTGTTAAGCCAAATTGGTGATTCGCTAGATCATGATCGAAAGCTTGCGCTTGAAACAGAAATTATTGATTGGCAGCGAGTTTGGCCGCAATTGAAACTTATTTCTTGTTGGGCTGACGCAAATGCTAAGCCACTTGCCGAAAAGTTAAGGGAAAGTTTTCCTGACATTATCATACAAGGGAAAGGGCTGCTGGCTACTGAAGCACCTATGACTATTCCTATGGTGAATATTGAGGGCGGAGTTCCTCTAATTTCTGACACTTATTTCGAATTTTTAAAAGATGATGGTGAAAACGAAAATCACGGTGCAAGTGACCTAATCACGCTAGCGGATCTGAAAGACGGACAACGGTATGAGATCGTTGTTAGTCAACGCGGTGGCCTGTATCGGTATCGCATGGGCGACCAAGTAGAAGTGGTTGGAAAAATACATAACACACCAACGCTACGGTTTGTTGGTAGAAATAACAGAACAAGTGATTTGGTGGGTGAAAAACTAAATGAGAGTTTCGTTCGGGATGTGATCCAGTCTTTGCCCATAAAAAATGCTAGCTTTCAAAGCTTAATGGCAACAAGAAACCCTATCGATAAATATTTATTGGTGTTAGACCGCGAGGTAGATGACATTTCTGGCATTGAAAAGACGCTAGAGGAAGGGCTGCAGAAATCCTACCATTATCGCCACGCGCGCGCACTAGGTCAATTATCTGCTGCGAAGGTTGTGTCTGTGCCAGATATTGAGAGTGTTATATCGGATCATTCCTTAGAAAGTGGAAAATCATTAGGGGATATGAAGCAAAACTACTTAATGCTTTCTGATTCAAATTTAGAGAAAAGACTATTTGGTGAGCTTTAGTTTCTAAGATACACCAAATAAAGTATGTCACAAAAATTATTATCCCCCTCAAGTCATGTAGACCTGGTTGGATTTAGCTATTTATATATTAGGAGTTGTTTTAGATGGAATATTCGATTTGGGATAAAGATTTTTCCGCTTGGATTATCGCAGCGCGATCAAATCAAGTGACAAAGAAAAAAGTATATAAACGTAAATTGATGAAAAAAGAAATCGTACTTTTTCGAAATAATGATGGCGTCGTTTCTGCATTAAAGGATCAATGCCCTCATAAAGGTTTGCCTTTGTCACAAGGGAAAATGCGTGATGGCAATATCGTTTGTGGCTATCACGGCATGTCTTTTAATGGTTCTGGATCTTGCGTTAATGCCCCATGTTTATCCACTGACGAAACGTGTCCTTCTACTAAAGTCGATTCCTATACCGTTAAAGAACAGGACGGATGGGTTTGGTTTTTCTGGGGCAATGATCAAGAAGTGCTTGCTGAGGGGCCACCAAGTTTTCCACAAGATAAGAAGTTTCGTTGGTTTGAGCTTGAAAAACAAATAAAAGCCCAGCCACATTTTATCCTCGAAAACTCATTTGACTGTACCCACGCCTGTTTTGTACATAAAACTTTCTTTAGAGATGGACCTGTTCAGATGGCCAATGCCGAATTGGAAGAGACTGATTACGGTATGCGAGTCAAAACCACAGAAGAAGATGGTCGAAAGGTAAGAATTACAAAGTACCTTCCATGGAAAGCAAAAGAGGTATTTCACACTGATGAATATTTTAAGCCTTTTACTGCTTATGTGAATTATCACTTTGGTTTAGGTAAACACAGAATTATTCTTACCTGTAGCCCCGAAGATGAAGATACAACTCGGGTATTTACAAGAACCGGTGTGCAAGCGGGAATTTTCTCTGGTTTAGCTGCTTTCATTTTACGTTGGTTAACACCGGTCATTATTGCAGAGGATGTTGCTGCAATAGAAGGACAATCGCATTCATATAGAACACTTGGTGGACGTTATCAAGAATTGAGAAATGCTGATGTTCCTGCAATCTGGATGTTCAGTATCTACCGACGTTTTTTTGAAAAACGCCCTACCGGGGACAAACGACCTAAATCGGTTACCTACAAATTATGATTGATCAAGCGTATGACTTCATCATTCTAGGCGCGGGTACTAGCGGTTGTTTTTTGGCAGAAAAATTATCCCGCGATGAACACGTAAAGGTTCTACTTGTCGAAGCAGGCAATTTGAGTCGAAACCCCGTATTCTCCATGCCCGCTGGTTTTACGCAAACACTATTCGATAAAAAGTATAACTGGTGCTTTAATTCAGCACCGGAAGCTCAATT
>CAJXXT010000203.1 GCA_913063495.1 uncultured Gammaproteobacteria bacterium
ATGTGTGGAATTGTTGGTGCTGTATCAACTCGTCAAATCGCTCCTATTTTATTAGAAGGGCTTAAGCGCTTAGAATATCGTGGTTACGATTCTGCCGGTATAGCGCAACTTGCCGAAGGGCAAGACATTGAACGTATTCGATGCCAAGGTAAAGTAAAAGGGCTAGATGAAGCCGTTTCGGCAAGCACCTATCCAGGCGTTGTTGGTATTGCACACACACGATGGGCGACCCATGGTGTTCCTAGTATAGAAAATGCTCACCCACATATGTCTAAGGATGATGTTGCGGTTGTGCACAACGGTATTATAGAAAATCATGAAATCCTAAGAAAAGAGTTACAAGCTCAGGGTTATGAGTTTACTTCTGAAACGGATACTGAAGTTGTTGCTCATCTATTTCATCGTGAATACCAAAAAACACCAGACCTTCTAAAAGCGCTACGTATTACTGTTGCACAGCTTGAAGGAGCCTATGCGCTTGGTGTTATGCATAAAGATGAACCTTCTCGATTAGTTTGCAGCCGAGCTGGGAGTCCATTGGTATTAGGCATTGGTATTGGTGAAAATTTTATCGCCTCCGATCAGCTTGCATTACTACCGGTGACCACACGTTTTGTTTTTCTCGAAGAAGGGGATTTTGCCGATCTTCGTTTAGAATCTGTGGTAATTGAGGACACAAATGGCAATGTTGTAGAACGTCCTATTCGAGAAAATGTTGGAAGTGCTGGAACAGCTGATAAAGGTGAATATCGTCACTTTATGATGAAGGAAATTTTTGAGCAACCGACATCGGTTCGGGGAACGCTTGATGGCCGTATTGTTGATGGCAAAGTAAATCTTGATGAATTTGGTCCAGATGCAGAGTCGCTATTTAGCAAACTTGAGTCGATACAAATTATTGCTTGTGGCACCAGTTTTCATGCTGGCATGGTGGCAAAGTATTGGTTGGAAGCCATCGCTGGTATTCAATGTAATGTAGAAGTTGCATCCGAGTTTCGTTATCGTGAAACCGTGGTAAGGGATAACACTCTGTTTGTCACCATCTCTCAGTCTGGTGAAACAGCAGATACCTTAGCGGCGTTACGAGATGCAAAGGATTATATTGGTTCACTAACCATCTGTAACGTACCAGATAGTTCATTGGTGCGTGAATCAGATATGGCATTTATGACCAAAGCTGGAACAGAGATTGGTGTGGCTTCAACCAAAGCTTTTACTACACAGTTAGTCTCCCTCTTCCTGTTTATGCTTGCGGTAGGGCGGTTCAATAAAGTTACAGAGACTCAAGAAAAAGAGTTGCTGGTAAAATTGAATCAACTACCAGATATTATTCAAAGTGCATTACGTTTGGATAAAGACATTGAAGCTATGGCTCCTATGTTCAGTGAAAAAAATCATGCGTTGTTTTTGGGTCGAGGTATTCAATACCCAATAGCAATGGAAGGTGCATTAAAGCTGAAAGAGATTTCTTATATTCATGCAGAAGCTTATCCAGCGGGAGAGCTTAAACACGGACCTCTGGCATTGGTAGACAAAGATATGCCAATCATTGCGGTGGCACCTTCGGATAGTTTGCTAGAAAAACTTAAGTCGAATTTACAGGAAGTACGGGCCCGTGGTGGTGAGTTGTTTATTTTCCAAGATGCGAAGGCTGGTGTTGAGCGAGATGATGATGTTCACGTAATGGATCTCCCACAAATAGATGAAGTGTTAGCACCTATCTTGTACACAATTCCATTACAGCTATTGTCTTATCATGTAGCCATTATTAAGGGTACGGATGTTGACCAACCACGGAATCTCGCAAAATCCGTAACGGTCGAGTAATGCGCGGTGTTAGAGAGAAGTAATTAGAAATGTTAGAAAAGACAGTAGAAAAACTATTTTATGCTAGTCGATGGATGTCAGCTCCGCTATATCTGGGGCTGAGCATTGCATTATTATTACTGGGTATTAAATTCTTTGAAGAGTTGTTTCTTGCATTTCCAGTGATTCTGGAAATGCAAGAAACTGATTTGGTTTTATTGATATTGTCACTTGTAGATCTAGCGCTGGTGGGCGGTTTGATCGTTATGGTTATGTTTTCAGGTTATGAGAACTTTGTATCCAAAATCGACCTAGATAATGAAACTGACAAATTAGATTGGCTTGGGAAGCTAGATTCAGGGTCTTTAAAACAAAAAGTTGCCGCCTCTATTGTTGCTATCTCTTCCATTCACCTACTAAAGAAGTTTATGGCCGCAGAGAATATCGCAGATGATAAGTTGATGTGGTATGTCATCGTACACCTGACATTTGTTATTTCTGCGTTAGGTATGGCTTATGTTGATAGGCTAAATAGGACGTAAAATTCAATTAACTACTGAAAGACTAATAACGTTCTAAGTTGTAGGTAAACGTATGGCCTTCCTTTTTATGAATTAAAATCAAGCGGCGCTGATCAATATATTTGATCGTGAAATAGCGTTTATTCCGTGTTTTTTTGTCTTTTATAGTGAGTTTTCTGTCAGATAAAGAATAATAGGAGCGTTGTAGGCCTTTCGGCATTTCATTGTGATCTACAAAGCCATTGCGTTTAAAAATCCAATAATCTGATAAAGATGTTGCTCCCGAAATATTCTGACCCTGTTCAAATATTGCAACTAGCGCCCAGCGCCCCATAAGTTGAGTGGCATAGCTTTGTTTGGCGTTACCGCCCCAGCTAGTAACGTTTGCCGCTAGGGTAGGGGAAGAAAAGGTAATTGTAGATAGCAGGGAGAAACACACGCTAACAAGTAAAAATCGTACTTTCATGTCAAATCCCCCATTTTTATTAAAATATAGCTGCAAGTTTTACGTCATCCTGTTTTAATCTATGAGTGGAAACTGCGTCCTACAAATGATTAAAATTCCTTTTCCGTGCTGTTTAGGTAGTTAATACGATCCTCAAAAAGGTCGGTTACCGGATTAGAACAGAAAATAATGGTTATGAGAACGGATAAGCCCTTGTTACCTAATCGAAAGAGTAACAAAATAACCATTCAGGTTAAATAGTGCATCAATATAATAAGAAGAGAAATATGAATCATAAGTCAGATAATGTCACTCTTATTACATCGCAAAAGATAAAGCCGTTTCGACTTATGTTGTTTGTGGCCATGTCGTGCCTCATATCAATGCCAAGTATGGCAACGTTGAGACCATTATCTGAAATAGCAGCGTTTCAAACTATTATGGTCGAAGGTGGTGATTTGGCTGCAGTGTTGGGGGAGCCAATTGATAAAATATCGCTGGCGGCGGTTATTGATGATGAGATGGAGCCTGTTCCTTACCAAATAGATGAATATAACAGTGGCGGCGCTGTATTTTTTGAAAACTGGTCGGTGCCGATTGCTGGTGTACAGAACCGCTTTGATAAAGCAGATAAGTTGCTTTTTCTTCAAAAGGACGCGGGATCTCGTCGTAAGTCGTACCATCGATTTGATGGAAAATTTTTAGCGGAAGTGGCTCTTACCGGGGAAGATGGTATTACACGTTATGTCTACGTGACAAAGGGCTCCCGCCTACGTTCAGAAGAGCAGTATGTTCGTTACAGCGCAGAAGATGCATTGGTGGAGACAGACTTTTACTCATTGACCTATAACCCAGAAAACCATGTTGTTTGGGATGATTTTACGTTGGTTAATTACATTGGTGATGAAAACCCACTGGATGCCTTAAAGTTACGTATGGATGCTGGGTTAATTACATCATTTTCAAAAACAACATTAAATAATAATCAGATTGTTGCAATCCCTGCAGGAGAACATATTGGGCCAATACGAACGACAACGCAGATGGATTTAACGTTGTGGTTATTTAAAATACCCATGTTACAAGTGAGTTTGCAAATTCACCACTACCCAAAATCTATCGTATATGATGTAAGAATGGTGATCCCTGAGGTGCGCCGTAAATTGTTAGTAGATCCTACATTATCAATGAGTTTAGATGCGAATAATCTATTAGGTACAACAGTGAGAACAGCATTAGGGCCAAAGCAGCCAGGTGTGGTTGATGGTGAAATAGGAGAAGTAGAGCAACAACTAATAGAGGCGGGCCTAACGGCAACAGAGAACTGGATATGGGCGTCTACCCATCGTAATTTGGACATTGTGGCATTTTTTGATTTCTTGGGTGATACCGATGAGCCAATTTCTACTGTATACGTAGATGATAAGTTTTTGGAAGATCAGCCAGAACGTTTTGTTGGCCAGTTACCAAACATGGGTTATAAAATAGAGAATTTGCCTGATACTGGTTTTTTTGGATTTGTAACAAGCTTATATATAAGTAACGGCTTTAAGGGAGAGCCCGAGGACTTTACGCGATCTATGCGAACGATGCCTGAGGTTGTTGTCAGAAAGATATTGAAATAGGTTTATATGAAGGGGAACACTATTACTCTGTTTCCCCTTCATATAAGTTAATATCTGAAAGTTCAAAGCTGCAAGAGGGGGACTTATCTTTTTTACTCTTGCTTTTTGTGTTTATTGCCAATGTTTGTCCGTTAGATTTAATGGAGAAGGTAAAGCGTCGTTTAACCACTTTAATCTCAACACCGTCATCGCTTAAAATAAGTTTTTGAAAAAGTATCGGTTTAAACGACTGCGTGGGGTGGTCGATATAAAACTCTTTGTAGGATTTGTTTTTAGGAACATCAATAGTAAGAAAGGTGCTTTCTTCATTGGTGTAAAAATTTGCAAAACACTTTTTTGAACCTGAAGAACCCGTTAGCTCAATCCGTCCAATACCATTTTCAAATTGTGAAATTTGTTCATGCAATAGATTTTTAAATTCTTGGTGTAGTGCACCATTTTCCCTTGGGATATTAACAACAGTATCAGTATTTGCATTTACGCCTAGACTGATAAATGCAATAAAAGGACCTACTAACTTTTGAACTAAAGACTGCCTGCAACGGGTAGCGTCTGCTGCCACTGTGCGTTCTCCTTAACGTAAGTGTTTGACGAGTAGCTTTGGAAGCGTTCTGGAGGCTTGTGCTAACAGCGTTTTATGGGCGTCTTTCCCTTTACCAATAAATACACGTTTTTGATCAGCTTCAATCGTTGCCGAGGTGCTAAAGCGTCCAGTTGCTGTTGGGGAGTTAACGTTTTCCCCGTCAGCATCAACAATGGAAATGCGTCTTTGGAAATCCAAAGGTCCCTCATTGTCTTTTTGCCAGCGATTATAAAAATGTTTTATGTTGGAGGTGATTTCACGCCGTTTCGCGTCTTTAATACAATCAACGTATTCTGTATTAACAATGCGATCATCATCCCTAGGGGTTGCACATTGAGCATGTTGGTTATTAAAGACAATGTTTGCTCGAAGATTACCATCACCGATAGGATCGATTACAGCAAGAAACTCTATTGTACGATTTAGCTTTGATGCAACCTCGGTGGCCGCTTCTATGGCTGCGCCACCACCACGGCCGTGGCCTATTAGAATGATATTGGCATCCTGATGGATTTTGTTTAGGTGTTTTTCAAATTGCTTTTTGAATAAGGTGGTAGACGTTGAGTCATCGTTGCCTTCAAAACCATTCCAGTTTGCTTGTATATACTTGGCTTCGTAAGATTCTACCCATTCTTTTAATTGTAATGTCTCTTCTATATCTTGATCATATTCTCCGGAGACAGCAAACACATAGGATGAGAATGCTGGTTTTGCTGCTGTTGTGTTACGTTCTTTTTGTGACTTTGAAGGAGCAATAGCCGCAGGTGCAGGTGCACTATTGGCAAATTTAATATGATTAGCTAATTCTAATCGACGGCCTTGAGTTTTTGTTAATAAGCTACGGTTACGCTTAACCTGTTTTCGTAAGCTAATGATTAGTGTGGCTTTGGTCTCTCGTTGCGCAAGAATAGACTGTAAGCGAGGATCCAAATCAAGAGTAGAGTCTTGCCGCTGTGTTTGAAGAGCAAGCAACTGTTGTTGAGCAATCTCTGAGTTTACTGTGATTGTTGCTAGTTCAGTTTCTTGTTTGGATTTTTCAGCCTGTAGTTGGCTCGTTTTCTGGTTGTTTTGAGCAATTTTTGCTTCGTGGGCTTCTGATTCTAACTGACGCTTAAAAGGGTTAAGTGAATTATGATAATCCGTTGAGCGCTGAGTGTCTCTTAAGGTGAGCTGAATGTCTTTGTCCAATAAACGAATGGCATTTTGAATACGCTGAACTTCAAAGGTTTGACGTTTTACTTCGCGTTTAGCGTCGTGATAAGCCGTTCGGTTGTTGGTTCGCTCTTTGCGTAGGGATTTTCGCTGTTCGAGAATTGTGCGATCCAGTGACCAGAGCGTGCGCTCAATCTTCTTGATTTGATCATTGTCGGCAGTAAGGCTTGCGCTAATCTTATTCAGCTGTTTATCGTAGGACGCTAAATTAGGTGCGGCGTGAGTGACCATTGAAGCGGTGGATAACAGCCCGGCAAATATCCAGCCCGCTAAACTAAGCGTTCGTGGTGTTTTCACAGGAACAGATCCAACATTCTTTTGTGAGCGATACGGTTTATCAAATTTATACATGGCAATATTCAATCGTTATTAGAATTATAATCCTAGTTTACCTAGGCGACTTTGTGGTGCCGTTATTTGTTAATTATCTTGTATAGCAGGGCTAAAAGGTAACGTTCAAATTAAGTATAGCCTGGTATTTGATACGTTGTATGGTTTCAATATCCTTGCTGAAACCGTTGTCTACATGAGCCCTTTAATTGAGTATCCAATGAAAGAGCATAAATGGCAATACAGTACAGTTCAAGCTCTCAATGGAATTAGCACAAAGGTTGGTTAAACTCCTGTGTTTACGAGGTAACACGGGGGTTAGCGAAGTGTTAATGATCCCATAGATTCATGTTACAAAATGTTCAATAAATGTACTTTGTTGTACAAAAAACATCCTTTCTGGATAACCCAATTTGATAGGGGCGAGAGTGCGTTGAGTGGTATTGCTCGGTAAAGGTCAGACACAAAAAAGGAGCTAATAAGCTCCTTTTTTGTGTCTGACCTTCTACATAACAGCCTGAGTTAACGGTGTGCTAATGGTTAGGTTAGCACACCGATATCGACGGTATTATCGAATACCAGCCTGACGTAATGCGGCAGGTTTGTATTCAACTTTGGAGTATTTCTTAGTGAAATCAACGCCTTCGTCTTCTTCGTTTTCTAAACCAAGGGCTAGATAACGTTTAGCGTTTAAGTCATATAATACTTCCATAGCATACCATGGCACTTTTGAGTGATAGTACTGCATCTCATAGGCCTGGGCCACACGCCACATGTTTCCACGACCGTCATAGTGATCGATAATGGTTGCCTGCCAAGAATCCTCATCAATGTAAAAGGTTCTAGCGCCGTATACGTGACGAGTTCTAGGCTTAAGCTTTGACTCCACTACCCATACGCGATGCAACTCATGACGAGTGTATATTGGGTTAAGGTGTCCAGGCTTAATAATATCCTTATACTTCAAACCCTTTTCATCGAGTTTGTAGTTGTTATAAGGGATATACATTTCCTTTTTGCCTACCAGTTTCCAGTCATAGCGATCAGGAGTACCGTTATACATATCAAAGTTATCGGCAGTACGTAAACCATCCGCTGCTGTACCTGGGCCGTCATAGGCGACCTGGGGAGCACGACGTACACGACGTTGACCGGCGTTATAGATCCACGCTTTACGAGGTTCTTTTACTTGGTCAATGGTTTCATGTACCAACAACACGTTACCCGCTAGACGAGCGGGAGATTTTACCTTTTGTTTAAAGTAAAACAGCACGTTTTCGTCTTCACCGGGTTTGATATCTTTTAGGCCGAAGCGAAATGCGACTTCATCCTCAAAGATAACCACGTTAAAGGCACCGTTAACCTGAGGTGTTGCTTGGCCCGTGATACGGGTTGCTGACTCACCACGATACCGTACGATATGGTTCCAAATGACTTCAACACCTTCGCTTGGAATTGGGAAAGGATATCCCCGTACCGTGTAATCAACTAGACCGTTGCCACCTTTTGCTAGACTTGTAGTAGTAGCATTGATTTTTGTTGCTTCATAAACACTGTCTGGCAATGCTGCGGTACGTCGTGATTGATATATCGGCATTTTGTACGTGTCTGGGTAGGTCGCAAACATAGCAATCTGACCCGGAGAAAGTTTGTCTTTATACTGATCCACATTGGCCGCAGTAATTTCAAACAACACCTTATCGTCTGGGAATGGATTACATAAGAAGCTCGTACCGTCATAACAGGCCGGGCTGTCTTTAAGACCGCCGGTATACTCAGGAATACTGCCATCAGCGTTTGCGGCTTTTTCTGCCCCAAGTGCTGTTAACTCCGCTCCTAATTTTGCTGCTTGGCCAGCGTCTACCTTTGCCATTATTGGCGATGCTGCGAGTGATGCCGCTAGTAAACCAGAAGCAATCAATGTTTTTTTGAATAATTTATTTCGCATTTTCATGTCCTTTGCCCCCCTAACTTAGAATGATACGCTTGCACTAAGGGTGAAGAAATCCCTATCGGCTAACTGGTTGTAGGGTTCGGCGCCGAAGAAGTCGGTATAACCAACGGCAACGCTGTATGTGTTCTGATAAATGGCTTCAAGATTTGCACTGAAGGACATTCTGTCTTCTAGGAAGTTCGAGATGGGACCGGGTGATACACCGTTCACATCATGGCTAAAGCTGATGCTTGGCTTTAAGTTAATCCCTGCGAAGACGTTACTGTATTCTCCTGTGAAGCGGAACTTATATCCCCAAGCTGACTTTGTGGGGTAATAGTCTTCCTCGAACTGACCTAATGATGCTCTTAGTTCAGCAATTGTTGGAATGGTAATGTTCCAACCTTGCGCATTTTCTGGGTACCATGGGGTAACCAATGCGGCGTTGAAACCACTATTCAGCAGTATTTCGTCGTTATCTGGGATATCAGCATAACCATAAGCAATATCAAATATTGCAGTCCATCGTTCAGCCCCAAGGAATCGGTCGAAGAAGTGAATTACAGAAAGTTCTCCCTGATAATAATCCTCTTCAATAAACCCCTGGATAAATTCACCGCCACCATATTGAGAGTAACAATCAAACTCGGTGGGAGCATCGGCACAGATCTGACTTGGTAGCCCTAGGATCCCAGATAGTAATACTCCATCTTCGATTTGGAAAGGTTGATCTTTCCGAACACTGAACTCGCCAGAGAATGAAGATGCGCCACCTGGTAAACCAAAGTTGAGAGTAGTACTAAACGAAACACCAAAAAGCTGGATGTCTTCTGGATATTCAACAACATATTCCGCATAGGGCAGCATAGCTGCCATTAATCTGGCTCCGCTGGCTCCGGCAGCGCCAATTAGCGTATCCCTTATACCGGATAAATCGTTGTTAGTGAGGGCCTGATCTAGGGTACTATTATTTTGAATTATAGTACCGAAAGGTGGGACTGCAGGCCCGCCTGCCGCAAGAGATGCTGCATTTGCTCCAGCTGAAAGTGCATTTAGTGCAGCAGGAAATGTTGAGTCGTTAAGTGTTGGAGTTACACCACTAAGCAATGGAAGTTTTGAGTGGTAGTTTATAAAATAACCCGCAACTTCAGTTTCTATTGGTTCAATAAAGTATCGAACTGCAAACCCCCATTGACCATTGTCATCTGCATCTCTGTCTTCACCACGAGGTAAGCGAGTAAGTGGTGCTGCAGCTTCACCGGCTTCAAAGCCAACATAAAAGCCATTGACACAACCATCGCCAATCAGATCAGTGGTAGAGAAAAAAGTACCACACGAGGGTAATCGTATTTCTTCCCAATCAAACTGAACAAAAGCTTCTAGTGATAAGTTTTCTGTAACACCAATGGAAGCAAACAAGGACTCTGTAGGAAGCAGTGCTTCTTTTAATTCTGAGCCAGGTGCTAACAATGCATTCACGTCGATGGCGTTTATGGTATTGATACCGTTAGGGAAAAATACTCCCTCCCCCCAGCTGATAACTTGGCGCCCATAACGTACGTTAAGAGGCATCTCTCCAATCCACCAGTCACCCCAGATAAAGGCATCTAGTATCTCAGTAGCACTTGTGTCTGACTGTCTTGGTTCGGCTGGGTGACCGCTGTCAGTTGTTGGATAAAAAGCAGGTAAATCTGACCCACCATCATTATTGGATAACTTGTTATCGTACCAACCCTTGACACGGACAAAAGCGCCAAAGTTTTTATAATTCATTTCAATATCAAAAAGCAATTTTACGATTTCGGTGTAGGTCTCACCTTGTTCATATCGTAAGTTACTGTTGTCTTGGGAGCCTGTATCATGGTGATCAGTCTCTCCAGCAGCGGTGGCGTTAGATTCACTAACCCCATCATAATCAATATCCGATGTTCGCCAGCCTGCACCAACGGAAAGGGTGGTATCTAGTTGTATACTAAAATCGCCATCGCTAAACTCAACGGCTTGAGCTCCCCCGCTCATCAGGCTGCCGAGCGAGACGGCAACCGCGAGTGAGGTTATTTTAAAAGGGTTTCGTTTTCTCATCTGAGCAAAACTCCATACTGGTTTTAGTTGTTATCTGTGCACCCTAACTGTGAACATCAAGATAAAAACCATGATTACAACGTCTTTGGCCCATGTTGAAGCAAGGTAAGTTGGGCCATTTCCCATGCCAAAGACGTCATTATTCACAATGGTTAATGTAGAAATATAATCCTAATTTCCTATAAGT
>CAJXXT010000204.1 GCA_913063495.1 uncultured Gammaproteobacteria bacterium
AAATTATTAAACCTGTCGATCAAAGACAGAGACTGGGTTGTAGTCGGTAGCTCCCCAGATGAAATGTTATCCAAAAAATATCAACAGGTGGGTAACGATTTTCCTGTGTTTATTCACCCTACCAGCGGTGAGGAATACGCCCTTGCCCGCACCGAAAGAAAGACCGGCGTTGGTTACGGTGGCTTTGAATGTTACGCCGGCAAAGATGTTTCTCTTGAGGAGGATTTATCCCGTCGTGACCTCACCATTAATGCAATGGCAGAATCTCCATCGGGAGATATCATTGACCCATTCAACGGTCGACTAGATCTCGATAAAAAAATACTAAGGCACGTATCAGAAGCCTTCACCGAAGACCCCCTGCGAGTTCTTCGTGTAGCACGCTTCCATGCACGTTATGGCAACCTAGGTTTTAGCATCGCAGAAGAAACCCTTCAGCTAATGACAGAAATAAGTCAATCCGGTGAACTAGAAAACCTCACCGTTGAACGTGTGTGGGCAGAAACTGAAAAGGCTTTATTGGAACCTAACCCGCGACTCTATTTTGAGACCTTGCGACAGTGCAAAGCCCTTGTCGCATTATTCCCCGATGTCGACGCGCTGTTTGGTGTTCCCCAACCAGCAAAACACCACCCCGAAATTGACACGGGTTTACACACACTAATGGTGCTAGATCAAGCCGTTATCTCGAGTCGAGGCTTCGAAAAACAAGAGCAACTCGCCATTCGCTTTGCAGCGCTTACGCATGATCTGGGAAAAGGAAGGACACCGCAAGACATCCTACCTTCTCACCATGGCCATGAAGATATCAGTGAGTTTTTAACAAAAGCATTATGCAAGCAATACAAAGTGCCGAGTCACGCAGCACGTATTGCTACATTGGTATCCCGTTATCATACGCAGTGCCACATTGCCTTTGAGTTAAAGCCGTCAACAGTAATGCGTTTGCTGGAAGCCCTTGATGTATTACGCCGCCCAGAGACACTGCCGCTATTTTTGGCCGCCTGTGAGGCGGATGCAAAAGGTCGCACTGGATTTGAGGATAGAGATTATGCACAATCGGATTACCTAACCGATGCAGCAGCCACTCTTAAACAGGTTGACCCGAAAACCATCCTTGACCTTGGGTTTAGAGGTGAGGCCCTTGGGAGTGAAATTCGACAACGACGAATAAAAGCGCTTAAGGTACTTAAAAATAATTATACTCAAGCGTTATAGAAAAACTTTGCTACTCCAGAGAAACCGTCGCTTATCCATAAGTGCCGTGATTGTAATACCCTTTCAGAAACGTCTGAGGCAGGGACGCCGAAGCCGAGCTCGCAGGGATGCGGTCTTTAGCGATTTCTGAAAGGGTATTACAATCACGGCACGCTCTCAAAGATCCGCGAACAACCAAAATCACCCAACAGGTACACCCCATGAAAAAAACCATACTCGCTATCGCTGCACTAGCCATCGGCATAGGACTTTTTTTTAGCATTAATCTCGACAAATCACTAGAAGAACTCAAACCCATCTATACCAATCAATACTCGCACTTTATCGACATTGATGGCATGTCGGTACACTATCGAGATGAGGGGCTTCCGGCCGGTTCGCCAACTATGGTATTAATTCATGGCTCCAACGCATCTCTTCATACATGGGAAGGGTGGGTTAAAGAATTAAAGGATCAATACCGCATTATCAGCCTCGATTTTCCTGGCCACGGACTTACCGGCCCTCACCCTAACAAACAATATGACTGGCCATACACAGCAACGTTTTTAAAGTCTCTCACTGAAAAGCTTGAACTCAATCAATTTGTAATAGCGGGCAACTCACGAGGAGGCGCTATTGCCTGGAACTATGCCGTTTTATACCCTCACGATGTAAGTCATCTAATATTGGTAGATTCAGCAGGCATTCCTTGGCAAGAATCCCTACCCTTTATTCTCCAGCTTCAAGCCACCCCCGGCATCAATACCATCACTGAATACATTACGCCGAAATGGGTGGTCACCAATACCGTAGAACAGGTGTATGGCGACACAAGTAAAGTCACAGAAGAAAAAGTCCAGTTATATTTTGACATGACGTTACGAGAAGGTAATCGTGGAGCAAATAACTATCGCCTTAGCCAGCCCGGCGATTACTCTCTTCTACCAAAGCTATCAGAACTTAATATCCCAACACTAATACTTTGGGGGGAAAAAGACACATGGATTCTTCCTAAGTACGCCAACTTATTGAAGGAGCGAATCCCCAACTCAAGGGTCATTATATACCCTGATCTTGGACACGTCCCGATGGAAGAAGCACCAAAACGCACGGTAAATGATGTAGTTGCATTTATTGGTAATAACCAATGAGTACATCAGCCGCTGCACCCCCATCTGTAGCACTCATCACCGGATCATCACAGCGCCTTGGTGCCGCCACCGCAAAACATCTGCACCATCAAGGCTACAATATTGTCATCCATTATCGCCACTCATCCAATGAGGCCCAGGCCCTAGCGGATCAACTCAATGAGATAAGAGAAAGCTCCTGCATCTGCTTACAAGCTGATTTAAATAAGCCAGACGATATACATCAACTTTGCCAGCAGAGCGTACAACATTGGCAGCGCTTGGATTTGCTCGTCAATAATGCGTCTAGCTTTTTCCCCACATCAATAGGTGAAACCTCAACCGAACATTGGGACGACCTTTTTGCGAGTAACTGCAAAGCACCTTTTTTTCTTAGCCAGGAACTTGCGCCAACGTTAGCGAAGCATCAGGGCAACATTATTAATATGATCGACATTCATGCGAGCGCACCACTAAAAAACCATACCGTTTATTGCATGGCCAAAAGTGCACTACAAATGATGACATTATCGCTGGCAAAAGAGCTTGCCCCTAACATCCGTGTTAACGGTGTTGCACCCGGCGCCATTCTTTGGCCTAAACCTGAAGCAGAGATGACGACCGGAGAGAAAAATGGAATATTATCAGGCATCCCATTGGAGCGACTCGGAACACTGGAAGATATTGCAAAAACCATCGTATTTTTAGCGACATCGTCCTATATAACAGGACAAATTATTGCAGTGGACGGTGGGCGATCAATATAGCGAGTCATTAGCAAGCTGCTATATTAAAAGCACCTAGCTTGCCACCCACTCAAATACCACCTGCCACAATTTCTGTTCTTTTTTATAAGCCTTCCACATATCACTATAGGACACTGCTAACAGCGGATGTTTTTCTTCGGCAGCAATATCCACCAAAGGTAATAACACAAACGCATTTTTTTCTATCTCATCTCTCGGTAACTGTACGCCATCAAACTCACCGCACAAATCTCCTACCAACAATATATCAATATCCAATGTGCGTGCACTAAAACGCGGCCCCTGGCGAGAACGCCCATTAGCATCTTCAATGCGCTTCATGATCGCATTTAACTCACCAACAGAAAGATTGGATTCGATAGCAACCACAAGATTATAAAACGCATCACCATCAAACCCCACCGACTCACTTTCGTACACAGGGGACAACGTCAACAAGCCAAACTCACGGGCCAACGCATCCAGGCCCGCCTTTATATGGTTTTCTCGATCAATATTACTGCCTAAACTAAGGTACACCCGAGCCATTTAGACCTTTTCTCCTCGCTCAATCACAACACCGACATCTTTTGCCCCGCGAACAGCGCCAGGCTTACTTAAGCGCAATCGAACCCAAGGTACAGAGAATTCTTCCCGCACAATTTCAGTGACTCGCTCAGCCATTGTTTCTACCAATTGAAACTCACTGGCTTCAATAAAAGAAATAAGCCGCTTAGACACCGCTTTATAATCTAACGTGTCATTAATAGAATCCGTAGCCGCTGCTTTAGCGATATCCGTCCCCATCTCTAGATCCAGGCTAACCGTTTGCTTAATGCTGCGCTCCCAATCAAAGATCCCGATAACCGTCTTAATATTTAACTCGCGTATATAAACTATATCCATTCATCAAACCATTTGTTTTAATAAAACGTAATTATCCTAGAAAACGCCGCTAGACGCGAACCTTGAAAGGAAACGAATTCTGAATACCGTATTAGTTATTGTATTGTGGCTATTATCCTACTTAATGGGATCTATTTCCTCTGCAATATTAATTTGCCGCGTATTAGGGCTTGAAGACCCTAGATCAACAGGCTCACAGAACCCCGGTACCACCAATGTATTACGTGTCGCCGGAAAACTTGCGGCGATTGCGACACTTCTGGGAGATATTGCTAAAGGAATCATCCCCATTTTGATCGCCGCGGAGCTAAATGCACCACCCATTGTGCTTGCCTTGTGTGGGTTTTGTGCGTTTCTAGGGCACCTCTTTCCCGTATATTTTGATTTTAGAGGCGGAAAAGGTGTCGCGACGGCCATGGGGGTTGCTCTGGCTTTACATTGGCCTGCAGGCTTACTGGTAATCGGCACTTGGATTGGTACCATTGCCATGACTCGAACAGCGTCCATCGCCGCTTTGGTGAGCTGGGCGGCAGCGCCTATTTATTTCAATCTAACTGTACCAACAGCCCTTCTCAGCAGCTATTTGCCTGTTATCGCCGCCATTTCACTGCTGCTCATTCTTAGCCACCGACAAAATATGCTTAGCCTTTATCGAGGTAATGAACGTAGCTTTGATGAAGGCAGCCCCGACAACAGCAACGACGACAAAAAACATCATTAACCACTTTTTAACTGGTCTAATGGCCAACGAGCCTTTACCTGAATTGAATAATCAGACGACTCCCCCGCCAGTAAACGCTGACAACCCGCAAACGCTATCATTGCCCCATTATCGGTACAAAACTCTAATCGCGGGTAATAAACCTCAACACCCATACCCCCCATAACGTTCTTCAACTTCTCTCGCAGCAGAGTATTTGCACTCACACCACCCGCTATCACCAAACGTTTATAGTCTGTTTGCTTGATCGCACGCTTACATTTCATCGTCAGCGTATCAACAACAGCCGTCTGAAACGCACAAGCTATATCGCTACGCGTCTTTTCTGTAAGCTCACCCTCTGACTCAACACAATCATCGATCGTATTCATACAGTATGTTTTAAGCCCACTGAAGCTGAAATTTAGCCCAGGCTTGCCTATCATTGGTCGTGGGAAGGTAAACCTACTGTCATCACCCTGCTGCGCAGCTTTCGCAATCGCCGGGCCACCAGGATAGTCCAACCCCAGCATTTTGGCCGCTTTATCAAAAGCCTCTCCTGCAGCATCATCCAAGGACTCGCCCAAAATGGTATATTCACTGTAATTATCAACACCAATCAACTGGGTATGTCCACCGCTAACCAACAATGCCAAAAAAGGCATTTCTGGTGGATTATCTTCAAGCATTGGCGCTAAAAGGTGACCTTCCATGTGATGAACAGGAATAGCTGGCACTCCCCAGCCGTAAGCAATACTTTTACCAACAGAGGCCCCAACCAACAATGCACCCACTAATCCAGGGCCTGCGGTATAGGCTACGGCATCAATATCTTGCTTTGTGACCCCAGATTCTTCCAATACCTGACGAATCAGAGGAATAATTTTTCGCACATGATCCCGAGATGCCAGCTCTGGCACAACACCGCCATAATCCTGATGCAGCTCGATCTGGCTATACAGAACATGGCCCAAGAGCCCGGTATCACTATCATACAGAGCAATACCTGTTTCATCACACGACGTCTCAATTCCAAGTACTTTCACAGGCTACCTTTATCTCCAATCATATTTAAATGCGTTACATCTCAACATTTTAAGCCCATCATCATAACCTGCCAAACAGGTTTTGCAATTCTCCTGCATTAGGATTACAATTCACGCCCCAAATCTGGAGCCCTATCGTTTCGGCTCTATGAATATGGATACAGGATCTGATTTAGGTGTTTTCTTGGTAGTTGCTACGTAATTATTACAATGGCGACGACAAAAAAGACATCTAGAATGAAGTTAACCCATTAAATACAAAGGTACGATTAATGCCTCAGG
Source organism: uncultured Gammaproteobacteria bacterium (assembly GCA_913063495.1). Classification (GTDB taxonomy): domain Bacteria; phylum Pseudomonadota; class Gammaproteobacteria; order Pseudomonadales; family Ketobacteraceae; genus 42-54-T18. The sequence continues at coordinate 6,011 of CAJXXT010000204.1, forward strand.
TAAAGGTAAAAGATAACGAGCCATTTGACGTAGCACTACGTCGTTTTAAGCGTTCTTGTGAAAAAGCAGGTGTACTAGCTGAAGTACGTCGTCGCGAATACTACGAAAAGCCAACTCAAGTTCGCAAGCGCAAAGCCGCTGCAGCTGTTAAGCGTCACGCCAAGAAAGTTTCTCGCGAAACTATTCGTCGCAAGCGTCTCTACTAGAATCTGTCAAGCCTGTTAAGCTAACACTTCACAGATCCTCGATCACTCTTACGCTGTACAGGACTACCTGTTCGGCGTATTTGTGTTTGTCATTATTTATTAAGGAAGCCCCATGCCTGCGCTAAGAGACCAGTTAAATAAAGCCGTTATCACAGCAATGAAAGCCAAAGATAAAGGCCGACTCACCACCCTTCGCATGGCTACTGCGGCCCTTAAGCAAATTGAAGTTGATGAACGTATAGAACCTGACGAAGTACGCATTCTCGCCGTTCTCGACAAAATGATTAAACAACGCAAAGACTCTGCCCAGCAATACGAGGCAGGTAACCGTGAAGACCTAGCGACCATTGAGCGCTTTGAAATCACTGTATTGCAAGAATTTATGCCAAAAGCCCTAACCGAAGATGAGATCAACACACTGATCGACTCCGCCATCAGCAGTACTGGCGCCGAAGGCATGAAAGACATGGGCAAGGTAATGGGCATGCTAAAACCTCAGCTTCAAGGCAAAGCAGACATGGGCGAAGTCAGCAAACAAATTAAAGCTCGACTTAGTTAATCGACCCAACCAAAACAAACGGCGCGCACACTACTATGACAGGAAAAATCCCTGAACATTTTATTGATGATGTCCTCGCCAGAACGGACCTAGTTGACCTAATCGGCAGCCAGGTTCGGCTCAAAAAAACAGGCAAAAACTACTCAGCCTGCTGCCCGTTTCACGATGAAAAAACCCCCTCCTTTACCGTCAGCCCCGACAAGCAGTTCTATTATTGCTTTGGTTGTGGTGCCAGTGGCAACGCCATCGGTTTTCAGATGGATTATGTTCGCGAAGGTTTTGTTGAAGCCATCGAAGGACTCGCCAAAAAGCTAGGCATGGACGTGCCCCGAGAAGGTGGCACAGGGTTTAAGAAAAAAGATCACACCGAGCTCTACAGCATATTGGAAAAAGCCAATAACTTTTTCCAATCTCAGCTTAAGAACCCCCGCGTTCGCGAAAAAGCAGTTAGCTACCTAAAGCGTCGCGGCCTCTCCGGGGAAACCGCCAAACACTTCCAAGTAGGTTACGCCCCACCTGGCTGGGACAACCTAATATCAGAATTTGGCGACACAGATCTTAAGCGCCAGCTATTAATTGATGCTGGCCTAACAGTTCGCAACGACAATGGCCGTGAATATGACCGCTTTCGTGACCGCATCATGTACCCTATTCGGGACATGCGAGGCAGAACTATCGCCTTTGGTGGGCGAGTACTGGGCAACGACAAGCCAAAATATCTAAACTCTCCAGAAACCGACGTCTTTCACAAAAGCCGAGAGCTTTACGGCCTTTATGATGCCCGCAAACACCCCCAAAAACTTGAACGACTTGTTGTTGTTGAAGGTTACATGGATGTTATTGCACTCACCCATCACGGCATCCACTATTCCGTCGCCACCCTTGGCACCGCATCCAATCAAGATCATATCGAAAAACTTTTTCGTTACGTCAGCGAAGTGGTATTTTGCTTTGACGGCGATGCAGCAGGCAGAAAAGCATCCAACAGAGCGCTAGAAAACGCCCTACCCTGCATGAAAGATGGACGGCAAATCCGTTTTTTATATTTACCCGAGGGCGAAGACCCCGACACACTGGTCAATAAAGATGGCCCCGAGCTGCTAGAAGAGCAATTTCGCACTGCAACCCCTCTGTCCGAGCACTTCTTTGACGCCTTATCAATGGATATTGACGTCAACACAATGGATGGCAAAGCACGACTCGCCAACCAAGCAGCTCCTTTGCTAGACAAATTGCCCCAGGGTGTATTTCGACAACTGATGATCGGCAGGCTTGCAACGCTCACCGAACTTTCTACTGAAAATTTAGAAAAAGCAATCTCGGTATCCAGCGTACCGAAGCCTGCTCCCAAAGCAACACCCCCTAACAGCAATCAACAACCCCAACAAAACCAACACATTCAATCACCACAAAACCACCAGGACCAGCCTGATTACGCGAACATGATGGGCAACATGGGCGATGGTACAACCAACAATACCGACGGTTATTACCCCCCACAAGATTACGCCAATCATTCACAGCCTGACTATTCACAACAAGACCATTCTCAGCAAGGGCGCTCGCAACAAGACTACTCTCAAGCCCCCCCACCCAACGACAACTTTGACCCATCCCAGTACGCCAACTCCCAACCAGGCAAAAAGAAGTCATTCAAAAAGAACAAAGCATGGAAAGGCAAAAAGGGGTTTAAAAAGGGCTACCAAAACGATTGGGACGATGAACCCATTCAGCCACCAGCCACCGTCACCCCCATTATTGATTCCGTAATACGCATTATTCTGCACACACCAAAAGATGCCGCCAATACGGAGCTGCCTACAGACTTGCAGCACTTCCAATCCCCCTACATGGAACTGTTAAGGGATTTACTTGCCCTACTTAGAGAGCGACCAGAAGCATCAACAGCCGCCATTCTTGGCCGCTGGCACGCCACCGAAGAAGGCGAACACCTTGCTCAACTTGCCGCCAAAGAGTTTTTAATACCCCAAGAAAACAGCGCTCCAGAGCTTAGCGATGCACTGCGCAACCTTGAAAGAGCAAAAGTTGAGTCAGATCTTGACGATTTGATTAAAGATGGTGCAAAAGACAAGACAAAACTCAGAGAACTACTAAAATTAAAGCTTGCATTAGCACCAGTCATCATCAAAACAGAATAAATTATCACTCTATCGGTTGAATTCCATTCAATCACCCCCATAAACGGCACTTACCCCCCAATCCACAAGGGTTCTAGCATATTTGCGTCGACACTTGTATAATCCCGCGTTCGACGCGACCCCTGACTTAGGAAACGGCACTGCATGAGCAATAAAGAGAAGCAAAAATCACTGTTAAAACAACTTATTGCACATGGAAAGGAGCAAGGCTTTTTAACCTACGCTGAAGTTAATGACCACCTGCCATCAGATATCACTGATCCCGATCAGATTGAAGATATTGTTGGCATGATCAACGATATGGGCATCCCTGTACACGAGACAGCCCCTGAAGCAGACGACCTTCTTATGAAAGACGGCTCTGACGGCGCAGATGAAGATGCCGTTGAAGAAGCCGCAGCGGCACTTGTATCAGTAGAAACTGAACCCGGCAGAACTACCGACCCTGTTCGCATGTACATGCGTGAAATGGGTACTGTTGAACTGCTAACACGTGAAGGCGAAATCGTTATCGCCAAACGCATTGAAGAAGGTGTACGCCAAGTTCTTCACTCGTTAGCGTACTGGCCTGGCGCTGTGCAACACATTCTTACAGAATACGACAAAGTTGAACTCGAAGAGCGTCGCTTAACTGACATCATCAATGGCTATGTTGACCCGAATGAAACCGATGCGGTTGCCATTCCTGCACCACACCAGCCAAAGACGGAAGAAGAAAAGAAAGCTGCTGAAGAGGAAGAAGAGATTGATAACTCTCTTTGTCCTGAAGAAGCTAAAGAGCGCTTCGGGGAGCTTGCCGCACTACTAGCAAAAGCCAACGCCGTTGTAGAAAAGCACGGCCGTAACTCCAAGCAAGCAGAAAAAGCCTTCCAAGCCCTTGGTGATATCTTTATCACCTTCAAGCTTGTACCTCGTATGTTTGATACGCTGGTACACAAGGTTAGAACCACTCTCGCCACGATTCGCAAGCACGAACGCTTTATCATGAATAGCTGTATTCGTATTGCAAAAATGCCCCGCCCAACCTTTTTGAAATCATTCCCAGGCAATGAAGTAAAGCTTGAATGGATTGATGCAGAAATCAAAAAAGGTGAAGCCTACGCAGAAGGCCTTATGGAGCTTCGCCCTGAGATCTTACGTGCACAACGCAGACTGCTTGCTATTGAAGAAGAGTTCACGCTAACAACGCCTGAAATCAAAGAAATCAACCGTCGCATGTCTATCGGTGAAGCTAAAGCTCGCCGCGCCAAGAAAGAAATGGTTGAAGCTAACTTACGTTTGGTTATCTCTATCGCCAAAAAGTACACCAACCGAGGCCTACAGTTCTTGGATCTTATCCAGGAAGGTAACATTGGTCTGATGAAAGCGGTTGATAAGTTTGAATACCGTCGTGGTTACAAATTCTCTACTTATGCAACCTGGTGGATTCGACAGGCAATCACCCGATCTATAGCGGATCAGGCGCGAACCATCCGAATTCCAGTACACATGATTGAGACCATCAACAAACTAAACCGAGTTTCTCGACAGATGCTTCAAGAAATGGGTCGCGAACCCACGCCTGAAGAGCTCGGCATACGTTTAGAGATGCCAGAAGATAAGGTTCGCAAGGTACTTAAAATTGCCAAAGAGCCTATCTCTATGGAAACCCCGATCGGCGATGATGAAGATTCGCACTTGGGTGATTTTATCGAAGACACCAATATCCATTCACCAATGGATACAGCAACAACGGAAGGTCTTCGTGAAGCCAC
>CAJXXT010000205.1 GCA_913063495.1 uncultured Gammaproteobacteria bacterium
AATTGAGCCTGCTCTAGCAATACAAAAATATTCTGTTGCAAGTACTCTTGTTGATCCGCAAGTAGCATTGGTTTGATCGTTGTTTCATCATTCACTCGAACCCTTACCAAAGATTCAACAAACCCGGCCAAGCGCCCAACAAAACGATTCCAACCACTACGTTCCTCATCAACAGTAGTTTCCACCACCCCCGTAGAAACCAAGGCCTCTTCTCCAGCCCTAAATGTTAATGCCGCTTTTTCTAACCCTAAAATTTTACCCATTAGCAATTCTATTCGAGTAAAAATACCCTCACTATCAACATGTTTTGATGACGCCTCACGCAACCCCATCAGATCTTTAGTTAGTGCCTCTCTTAACTTGCGCGTTGACGGCTCTTGCATCTCTCTAACCAAGTTATCGGCTTCCGTTAACAGTGCAAGCGATCCATTAATATCACTGAGCAAACTTAAACGTCGCTCGGCGACCACCACAAAATGCTCCGCTTCCTTTAACATCCAATCAACACGATGCGCTCCGGTTAGCTCTGTCATCTGGCTTTCAACAGAAGCCAATCGGCCTTGTAACATAGACGTGGATTTTGTAACACCACCCAGTAAATTCTGACGTTTTGTATTACTTGCGCTTAATTGCGTTAATTGTGTGGTTAGCGCGGTAATTTGTCGGTTCTGATCTTTCAGCGTATTTTCAATATTTTGCTGTGCTAGCTGCTGTTGCATTTGTTGTTGCTGATCGGCAACCCATAACCAGGCAACAGCACCACCAGCCCCCAAGGCACACAATAACGATAAGGTAACAACAAGTTTACTAAGAGTACTCATACCTTTCCTTTGTAAAACAGGCGCTGAAGCAATATGACTGACGGGGGGGTTCCCTTCTGGCAAATCACTGTTTAATCGTTGCGTTTCCAATTCTTCAGTTTCCATTATTTAGTTCTACTTATTATCTAAACTTTTATTATCTGAGCTTTATTATCTAAACATTGTTATCTAAATTCGGTCATTTTCACTAATGCATAACATAATGGCATCATCTGACGCCCCGTTTGCTACCCGCACGGCAGCAAAACCTTGTTGTTTTGCAAAATCAGCCAATCGCTGACTTACCACAACTAAGGAAATAGCAAAAAGCTCTCGCTCTTGACCCTCAGCCATTGTTATTAAGTTCTTTAGGCCATCGCCACTGGTGACTACAATGACTTTTTTGGCATCGGAGTACAACCATTGGGGTAATTTATTTGATAGCCCTAACTGGGTGATTTCTGGCACGTTTCGCTCATAAAGCTCCAAATAATCTACATCAGCACCTCTTTCGCGCAACGTATCAGCAAGCAACTCTCGACCACTCACTCCCCGCAGTATTAACACTTTCTGATCGTCGAAGTTTTGCAGGCCATCCAATGCCAACACACCCTCTGAATGGCTAGCACCTAGCGGCAAAAGAACATCTCCTAACCCCCAGCCTTGCATTGCATCATAGGTTGCAGGGCCTACAGCAATCCATTGCTGTTCTACGGGCCATTGAGGCCAATAGTCTGCCAGTAATTCCACCCCCATTTTAGCGGCGTTGGCGGATACACAAATCACATGACTGTAACGATCTAAGCATTCAACACACTGCCGCTCAGAAGGTGTTAATGCCTTGGGCTGAATCTTCAGCGTTGGATACAGCAACACGTCTAGACCCGTCGCTTGTAACCTGCCTGCTAATGCCTGCCCTTGACCCTCTGGACGAGTAACTAATACCGACAATTTCGCCAACACAAACTCCTAAGGCTGGTCGGCATAAAGCCGTTCAAGGATTGATTTTGCCCCTTGTTCTAGTAGCTTTTCCCCAAGCTGCTTGCCTAGCGCCACAGCATTCTCTCTGGAGCCACTGACCTCATCCCGCACAACCTGGGTTCCATCCGGCTCACCGACTAAACCTCTGAGCCAAATCTGATCACCTTTTAACACCGCATACCCTGCAATCGGCACCTGACAACCACCTTCTAAGCGGTTATTCATCGAACGTTCAGCCTGAACCCGTGTCCAGGTATCAGCATCATTAAGCCCAGCAATAAGCGATTGGGTTTCTGTGTCGTCATTTCGACACTCGATACCTAACGCTCCCTGACCCACTGCTGGCAAACTAATTTCTGGCTCAATTTCTGAAGCAATACGATGATGCATATCCAGGCGTTTTAAGCCCGAAGCGGCCAAAATAATCGCATCAAACTGCCCATCATCTAACTTGGCTAAGCGAGAATTCACATTGCCGCGAAGCTCAAGAATCTTCAAATCAGGACGTTTTTCTTTGATCTGACACTGACGACGCAATGAACAAGTGCCCACTCGCGCACCTTCAGGTAACTCCGCTAAGCTTTTATAGTGGTTAGAAACAAAGGCATCCCGTGGGTCTTCACGCTCACATATCGCGTGCAATCCTAAATTTTCAGGAAACTCAACTGGAACATCTTTCATCGAGTGCACCGCTAAGTCAGCACGATCCTCCAACATCGCCACTTCCAGCTCTTTCACAAAAAGACCTTTACCTCCCACTTTCGCCAGAGGAGTATCAAGAATTTTGTCACCTCGAGTAGTCATACCTAAAATCTCAACCACCAACCCTTCATGCATTGCCTCTAAACGTGCTTGAATATGCAGTGCCTGCCACATGGCGAGGGGGCTTTTACGGGTAGCGATACGAAGGGTTTTTCGAGTAGGGGTCTGAGTCATAGAGGGCAATTCCAACTAGGTCGTAAATGGTGTCATATATAGTCGGCTAACCTACCATAGGAGCAGCGGATTCGCTAATGAGGTGCATCAATCTTACTAACCCCTAACTTACATTGTTTGCAAACGCTTCTTTAATACCGGCACATGGCGACGACTAATTACCACACGCTCATCAATGCCTTTTAAGCGAACTTGAAACCCACCCTCAACACTTTCAACCGCTTCAAGATGCGCCAAAGACACCAATGCATTACGATGCACACGAACAAACCGCCCTGCTAACTCATCTTCTAGCTCTTTAAGGGTTTCATCCACCAACACCTCTCCCTCACTGTAACGTACCGTGACGTACTTCTGATCAGCTTTAAAATAACGGATATCCGTAATAGGGATTAGCTCTAAACCCCGGTGGCTTTTAACACTGATACATTGACGTGCAGATACAGGCTCCTCAACCTGCTCTCCCTCCAACTCCTTGCGCACAGACACCAATTGGGCCTTATTTACCTTGCTTGCCTTTTCAATCACAGCTTGCAGGTCTTCTTGGCGAATTGGCTTTAACAGGTAACCAATCGCATTCACCTGAAACGCCTTTATCGCATACTCATCATAAGCCGTACAAAACACCACCGCAGGGGGTTCATCCAATGAGGTCATGTGTGCAGCGGCCTCTAGACCATCCATGGTCGGCATACGAATATCGGTTAACACCACATCAGGACTACATTGCGGAATAACATCCAACAGCTCTCGACCATTGCTGGCTTCACCTACCAGGGTAATACCATCAATACGAGATAACATTCGCGATAAACGGTCTCGCGCAAGGGGTTCATCATCACAAATCATCACTTTCATTTACGCTGTACTCACGTTGCATTCAACAAAGTCAAAGCTCATAAGGATATGAAAAAACCGTGATATAGCGACCCTTTTCCTGATAAGAGGTCAACTTAGCCCGATCACCGTACAAAACACTCAGCCGGTTGCGGGTATTTTCCAATGCCATCTGGTTACCTTTGGTCTGCGCCTCAGACTCTTGCTCCACCCAAGGGTTCGACACCTGCAACTCAAACAGCCCATAGTGATAGATTGCCTTTACTCGGATAATACCCCCTTCGGACAATGGCTGAATGCCATGCAAGATGGCATTCTCTAGCAACGGCTGCAGGGTCAATAGCGGAATTTGCACGCCATCCGGTATATCCGGCATATCCCACTCTACGTGTAATCGATCCCCAAAACGCAGTGTTTCTATACCCACGTATCGCTTACACAGCTGTACTTCTTGTTGAAAAGGCACCTGATTACCCACTTCATTAAGACTGGCCCGAAACAACTCTGATAGATCCAGTACGGCTTCCTCCGCTTTATCTGGATCAGAGCCTATCAAGCTCACAATGCTATTCATGCTGTTAAAAAGGAAATGTGGGCGAATCCGAGACTGTAGCGCCTGGATCTTGTGTATTAACTCTGACTGACGACGCGCTATAAGCTGGGCCTGGAGATAGAAATAACGAATCACCAAACCTCCCATAATGGCCGCAATCACCACGTTGGTGAGGATATCAGGAGAAAAAAAGGAAATTTCATCCATCACCGATCTTGCTAACACCCACTGACTCAAAAAACTAAACACCCAAGCATCCACAGGGATAACCAAGTAGGACAATACAACCGCTCGACTAGCAGGCATCTTCGCTAGATAAGGACGAAGCTTGCATAAAATCGCCGCACTGCTTAACGCCACCCATTGCACAAACAATGACACTAACGCTAACCCATTCCAATCAAACGCCGCCAGCGAACTAGACGCTAAGATTAATACTAACGAAAACAGTTCTGAGACAATCACCAGAAAAAATACGGCTTCTTTTTCACATAAATCTGGCAAGAAAAAACCGGCATCCACAACATCTACAGCACCCTTCACATCGGTTTTATGGCGCGGTGTTGAATGCCTTGTGTGTTTAGCGTGTTTGGGCTTGTTCATCGTTGCTATCTCGTACGGCTATCTCGCGGTGCTATATCAGCGCCATCAATGGTATAATCTTCGCCTTTGTGCCTAACCAGTTTTGCTTGCTGTACAAATTATAGCGAAAAATACCCTGGCACCCTTAACAATATTAGCAGCCAACATCACAGAATCAGGAATATTATGGCAGACCAATCACAAGACAAACCTTGGGGTGGACGTTTTAGCGAAGCCACCGATGCCTTCGTAGAAGCCTTTACCGCCTCTGTTACCTTTGACCAGAAAATGGCCAACCAGGACATTGATGGTTCCATTGCTCACGCTACGATGTTAGCTGAAGTTGGTGTACTCACACACGATGAGAAACAACAAATCATTGATGGGCTGGAAGAGATTCGCCAAGACATCAAAGATGGCAACTTCGATTGGTCCATCAGTTTAGAAGATGTTCATATGAACATCGAAGCTCGCCTCACGGACAAAATTGGTATTACTGGCAAGAAACTACACACCGGACGTTCTCGTAACGATCAGGTTGCCACGGATATTCGTTTGTATCTACGGGAAGCCATTGACAATATTTTGGGTGAGATCACCCGTCTGCAAACAGGCCTTGTTGGTTTGGCTGAGCGTGAAGCGGACGCTATTATGCCCGGTTTCACTCACCTACAAACGGCACAACCCGTTACCTTTGGCCACCATATGATGGCATGGTATGAAATGCTAACGCGGGATTATGAGCGTTTGGTAGATTGTCGAAAGCGTGTTAACCGTATGCCTTTGGGCTCGGCCGCTCTTGCAGGTACAACGTACCCGATCAATCGTGAAATCACCGCCAAGTTATTGGGTTTTGAGGGTATCTCTGAAAACTCTCTTGATGGTGTGAGCGATCGTGACTTCGCCATTGAGTTTATCTCTGCCAGTAGCTTGATCATGACCCACCTATCGCGTTTCTCTGAAGAGTTAGTGTTGTGGACATCGGCACAGTTTAACTTTATCGATCTACCGGATCGTTTCTGTACCGGCTCATCCATTATGCCGCAGAAGAAAAATCCGGATGTTCCTGAGTTAGTTCGTGGCAAAACCGGTCGTGTTAACGGTCACCTGATTTGTCTACTGACTCTCATGAAAGGCCAGCCTCTTGCCTATAACAAGGACAACCAAGAAGACAAAGAACCTTTGTTTGATACCATTGAAACCGTCTTCAACTGCTTGCGTGCCTACGCTGATATGGTTCCTGCAATTGAGATCAAACATGACAGCATGCGTGAGGCAGCACGCCGAGGTTTCTCTACTGCAACTGACCTTGCAGACTACCTTGTTAAGAAAGGTGTGGCATTTAGAGACTCCCATGAAGTTGTCGGTAAAGCGGTGCGTTATGGTTTAGATACCAACAAAGACCTATCTGAGATGACATTAGAAGAGCTGCAAGTGTTTAGCGATGTGATTGATGACAGTGTTTTTGATGTACTGACGCTGGAAGGTTCGGTAAATGCTCGTGATCACCTTGGCGGGACAGCACCTGCGCAAGTAAAGGCAGCTACTGCACGAGCTCGTAAGGTATTGGCGGGGCGTGATTTGTAAACAACAAACCATGTAGTTATAACAAACAAAAGGCCCGCTTCTCAGTGGGCCTTTTGTTTGGCCTTCTATTTATTAGTCATTGGGAATAACACGAATTTGGTGCCAAGCTTGTTGCGAGTTCGTGGTAACAGATAATACATTTTTTTGATCATCCCAGTTGCTAGACCAGGTTCCAGCATCATCACTGACTTCTATCTCCCAACCATTCGGGTAGTGCCGAGGTGGGATTGATATCTGCGTGCTGCCGCTAACACCTTCCTTATTAGTATACTCCAACGTAAATACCCGTGTTTCAGGATTATAGATATGACGTACAGGAGCCCCTGCAATTCGCGGTGCATAGGTACGTACCAGAACATCCATAACCTTGGTTTCTTCACCGTTTTCATCAATCATTTGGCTTCCCAGGTGATAGTTCCAAAATGCCCACCCCGCTGCCATACAATCGGCCATATCAGCTATGCTTGCCATTAATTTCTCCCCATCTTCAGCGAGCGATGCTTGCCCCCCGAATTCTCCAATGATTAACGGGCCTTGTTGTTTTTGGAGTTCTTTACTTCGAAAATAAGTCCAGAAACGCTGAAAGAGCTTTCTCTCTTTATAACCACCAAAAATTTGATAATAATGAGGGGCATAACCAATGCGTGACTCTCCTTCGCGGGTATCACTAATGGGCCCCATGAATGAGGGTAAACCGCTATTCGTTGTCGCTGATTGAGGCGCAACAAATATCCAGGCGTCATTATCAATTTCTCTAATGGCTGTTATTACCCTACTGTAGAGTACTCCAAGCTTTTTGCGCTCAAAAGTAAAAATATTTGCTGAGCCATTGGAGGGTTCATTCAATAAATCATAACCAATCACCGCCGGATGGTCTTTAAAACGACGGACAACTTCTTGCCATGCTAAAACAAAATGTTCCTGTACATCGGCATGTCGGCCTGTTGGGTTATAGAAATTATCAATAGCTCTCACCGCGTCTGGCGAAAGAGCATTTAAAGGCCAGATGGGAAATTTAATTTTTATCCAACCGTCGGTTCGTTGGGCCCATTCGGGTATTCCATTGTCGAGAAACAGGTCTTGATGCATATCCAATAAAACATGTATCCCAGCGTCTGCGTACCAGTCTAGACGCTCTTCAACGCGCTCAAAATAGGCGTCATCATAAAACCCTTTCATTGGCTCTATTCCATCCCACTGAAGTAGAAATCGGGTGAAATTAAAGCCCCAATCCTTAGAGAGCCGCTGAATATCTTGCTCTGTTGTAGAACCCACATTAAGCGGGTCAAACTTGGTGTCATGGCTAACGTTTACACCATGAAGCATCAGCGCTCGTCCTAACTCATCAGTAACGTAGGTTGGATTTTTTTGTGTGTATCGGCACTCTTGAACATTATTCGTTTTGGCAAATGCAACCTCCACACTAAGAGGCCATAAAACAACAAACAGATACAATGCTATACGCATGAATTTAAAGGATATTTTAACCATAATGAGCCTTTCTTATTATTCTTAGTGATTTTTTTAATCTTTCAGAAAATTTATATCAAACAGAGGGGGCTCAAATCAGCTCACTTCACCTTTATCGCTAAATTAGTTATAGAAAACATACAAGAGTTACATTCGGCAGCTTTTTGTGGGTTTTTTATAAAGCATGATTTAAAGTACTTACTTAGCCTCCAACAAACGACAAGCGCGGCAGAACCAGACGTGATAAGAATTATTAAACATAGCGAAAAAATAATTCCCCTAACCCACCATCCTTTGGCATTAATACATCATATGGATAAAATCGGTGTGACACGCTCTGATCTTCTTAAAAACACCGAAATATCTACAAAAATGGTTCTCAATGATTCAGAAAAAATATCGTATTCTCAATACTCAAGGCTAATACTAAACGCAAAAAAACTTAGTAATAATCCCGCATTGGGATTAGAGTTCGGTGTGATTTTGGGGCTAAATCTTCACGGAATTCTCGGCAGCGGAGCGCTTACCAGCACAAGCATTTATGAAGCACTTTCTTTTATCACGAAATACAAACCCGTTATCTCACCAGTTACACATCTCACATTGCAATCTAACAACGAAAAAAATGAAGTCATTTTAACGGTTGAACCGTCGCTTGATTCCGGAGAACTACTCACCTTTTTTCAAGAAACCATACTTTCCTGTCTGTACTATTGCGGAAAAAAAATAACGAAAACTAATTACCTACCGGTAAATTTCTTTTTTAGTTACCCTGAACCATCCTATATCAAAAAGTATGAAAAGTACTTAAACGATAATCTTACATTCAACTCGACCAGGACAGAGTTTCGTTACAAGCGGTCTTCACTAGAAGCAGCAATGCCTATCTTTAATTCATCCATCGAGGATGCGTCACAAGAGGATATACAACAACAGTTTGCAGATATTCAAGACAAAAAGGGCTTGCTTACTGTTATTAGGCAGCACCTAAAAGAGCAAGAAACCAAACTTCCTACTTTGGACAATATTGCTGAAAAGTTAAATACCAGCGCAAGCACATTAAAGCGCACGTTATCCCAACACAATACCAACTACCAAGAAATACTGAATGAAGTAAGAAAAGATTTGGCCTGCACCTATCTTACAAAGGAGGAGATACCCATCTCGTTGATTGCTGAAAAATTACATTTCTCCCAAATATCAAATTTTCGCAAAGCCTTTAAGAGATGGACGGGGCATACCCCACAAGACTATCGAAAAATAAACAGGGCACAAAGCAAAAACATTAAATAAATCAGCAATCATATTATTGCAATTCCTTTATTAATTGCCCTAACAACATTAACGCGTCTTTACGCTCAACCGTCAAAGGATGCGCAAAACTTAAACGTAAGAAATTTTGATAACGATCCTGACCACTAAACAAGTTGCCTGGAGTCACGACAATACCCTTATCCCGAGCTCTAGCATAAAGTGCCAAGGTATTCACCGATTCCGGCAGCTCCAACCATAATACTAATCCGCCTTCTGGTTGACTCGCGCTGACGGCCATCGGCAAATACTGAGGTAATACACTTTGTAATTGTGCGCACTGTCGCTGATACTGTTGCCGCTTATGTCGTAAGTGACGGTCTAACCCCCCTTCTTCCAAAAACTGACTAACACCTTGTTGCAGCGTCACACTGGTCGCTAACGAGGTAACAACTTTAAGACGTTTCACACGCTCCAGATATCGACCCGGTGCTATCCAGCCAATACGTAAATCCCGTGATAGAGACTTAGAAAAGGACGAACATAATAATACTGACCCGGTATTGTCGTATGAATAAAGGGTGCGGGGTCGCTGTAAACCAAAATGTAAATCACCGTAAATATCATCTTCGATTACGGCAATACCACGAGCCTGCGTCAACGCCAAGATACGCTGCTTGTTTGACTCAGGCATACAGGCTCCCGTTGGTGTGGCAAAGTTCGGTGACACCATCAGCACTTTTACATCCCAGTGCTGCAATGCAAGCTCTAACGCGTTTGGGCTAACACCGTTTTCAGCAGAGCTAGGCAATTCCAACGCTTGTAACCCTAACGCCTCCAATAGTTGAAACGCCCCGTAAAATCCTGGTGACTCGACCGCTACTACATCCCCGGGTTCCGTTGTCGCCATCAGCGCCAGCAACAGGGCATGTTGACAGCCGGCCGTAATCAACAATTCTTTGGCATCAACTTTTCTCCCGCCCTGCACCAATCTCGACGCCAATTGCCTTCTGAGCGGTAACACCCCCATAGGCTCATCGTAATAAAGCTGTTGCTCGCTAGACTGTCCACGTATTGCCCGCGACAAGCAGCGGCGTAACTGCTCGTTCCCTGGTGCCCGTTCAACCGAGGGCAACAGATCAAATGCAGCCCCCTTCTCCATAATATCAACCAACACTTGAGCTGCAGACACCGGAGCAGGTGCCAAATGAGGCTCACTAGGCTCAGGAGTTTTTAATAGGTTATTTGAAGCTACGTTGCTGGCACAAACAAAATATCCAGAACGAGGCCGCGCCTCAATTAGCCCCTCAGCCTCTAACCTGCGGTATGCGGTAAGCACCGTCGATTTGGACAGTTTTCTGTCCACGCAGAGTTGACGCACTGAAGGCAAACGATCGCCAGCAGAACGCTGCCCCGTTCGAATCTCTTCACGAAAAGCCTGCTCAAGATGGTGATAAAGATACTCAGTCATAGGTGCTCTTTCATACCTGCTTTTTCATAAGTCACGGGCCATAGGATTGCTGCCACCAATATTGTTGTCACCGGTACAGATGCTTCAAAAACGTAGTGCACAGATCAGAATCCAAGCCTCTGTGCACTATTATATAGTTTTTTTTGGATCTGTACCCATCACTGTATCAGAAATACACT
>CAJXXT010000206.1 GCA_913063495.1 uncultured Gammaproteobacteria bacterium
ATATCCAAACCGATGGTTCCCAATGACAGCCATTCAGCATTCACCCTAACCCACACAGAACCCAAGCTAACACAAATGCCCCAAACGCATTCTTTTAGCTCCTTGCTTTCATATACCAGCGGGTTTTGCGCCAACAGCGCGGATTGAAGGTCGATACCTTCTATCAATTCCAAGGCTTCAGTTTCGATAAAACTAATACCACTACTATTAATGCGAGCACCAATTGGCGACTTCAACGAACTGCTATCCCCTAACACCACATCATTGATATCATCACTCACTTCATAAGGCGTTATTGAATTAAAACCAAACGAATCTTGCGCGCTAAAGGTTAACTGTGCTGTTTCAGAAAAGTCTGACGTATTTGCATTTGATCCCCAGGAGAACGTTCCATCTTCTGCAACCGGTATTACCTCAGTTCCATTTAATGTTACTTCAGTCACCGCAGAATAATCTTCCACATAACCGCTATAACTGACAACAGAAGGCCCACACCCCGCACAGGTTTCTACTGATGTGATATGAATGATAGGGCCACTAATATCCCAGATAAAATCAACACTGTGTTCCTCTGGTGCCGTCACAGCAATATCGTTACCACCGTCCACCAATAAGGCGCTGAGGTCACCTAAGGTTGCTACAGCCTCAGTATCCGATATGGTGAAATAGCTGGTCACGTCAGTGTCATTCAACATTAATATAAGGTCTGTAGTAACAATATCTTTATAGGTAATTGTTACCTGTGTATCGGAAGTAGATGTACTGTAAACAGCATTATCATCGGGTGAAGAAATAGAGATTTTGTCGCCGCCACAACCCACAAGCGACAGGATCACAAGCCCCGCTGACACCGACTTAAGTGCGGGTTTAAACGTTACATTAAACAAAGGATCAAACATGATACAAACTCCTGCTTTTTTATTTTTATGAGAAGGCCACCCCTGAACGATTAAAATCTTAGGTCTGCGCACTTCTTGTCCACAATAAACATGCAAGCCAAGTATGTTTACTGCGAATACCAAATATGGCACGAATGTACCAGCAAGGAGAAGGGTTCTGTTAGGCCACTGGACAATATTGGAAAAATAAACCTAATTTGGCTAGGGGTATTTTCATAGATCAAGTTACGCCAGCTTTACCCGTTAAAATGATTCACGTATCCTTCCCATGAAAATGACCATGAAGTCACAAAATCAAAGCCACTCGTTATCACTTGCAATAAAGTCTTTTCGATCTCGGGCCAAGCCAAAACAGGCCCCACCTGCTGCGACAACAAAAGCGCCATAGATGTTACCCCTAATGAGCACATAAATACCCAACATAACAATCAATACACCCGAAACTTTTAGTGCAATGGGGTGTAAAAAACCTTTACGGGCCCTTCGAGCAGGTGCAAACAATAATAAATAGGCCATATATATCAAATAGATAGCCCCAATCCATAGGGGTGACAACAAAAACAATCCATAACCATCAAAAGACTGGCCAGCTATACTCCCGTTACCAACCGGATTCAACCATACTTTATCAACAACACGAAATTCAATATAACCACCTGCCGTCGCAAGTAACAACGACAGTACAATTCTTAATAGCGGGTTACGTATTTCCGCGCGGCTGCGGGTTGCAACAACAGCATGATGATGCAGATATTTTTTAAACATGAACTCAAAAAAATCCGTTCTTTCAGTGAAGGCTCTTTGGAACCGTTCAGAGATTATAACGATGCTACATCGCAATCCCTAGTAATACATGACAATGTGAAAAATACACAAAATAAAAAATTAATGACGATTATACTTTAGCCAATGACTACCTACCATCACGACATCAGCGCGTACCAACAACAACTTAAGGCAGGGTTTCGATTCCTACGATTTTCCCCTGCATTAGAAGAAGAGTATCGCGACTTGCATCGAGCCAATAACAAGGTTCGTCAATGGGCATCTATTGCCATAGGAATGATTACCATCGTATTGCTCATTCCCATGGACATAAAGGGGATGCCAAATGAAATTCAAAGTTTGTATTATTTCATTCGTGTTGGCATGTCGATTCCGTTGCTGTTACTCGTTTTTAGCTTTCACTTTATCCCCGCCATGACTCGGTTTATTCAACCAACCTCCGTGCTGGTTATCTTATGGATTGCGTTAGGCAATATTGCTCTGGACATTGCCAGTAACAACGTAGGTTTTAATTTTGCTTACGAGGGGGTCTTTATTGTCATTATGATCAGCCTATTTATGGCAGGATTACGCTTTCAAATTGCCTGCGTTGGCCCTCTGGTAACAATGCTTGCCATGTGGATTGCCAGTGCTTATTTTTTACCAGATTCTCGCCATACATCACTCAAGGTATTTTACGTAACGGCCATTTCGTTCTGTGGCATGGTTGGGGCATATACCATTGAATATCAGTTTAGAAATAGCTTTATCCAACATGCTATCGTGCAGCATATGGCAATTAAAGATGGCTTAACGGGTTTATTTAATCGCTCAGAAGCCATTAAAAAACTCGATTTTTTATTGGAATATGCCCGTCGTGAACAAAAGCCGATTTCGCTGCTTCTTGCCGATGTGGACCACTTTAAACTTTACAATGATCACTACGGTCATTTAAAAGGAGACGATTGCTTAAGAGATATTGGAGGGGCACTAAACAGTTGCTGTAAACGCCCTCTCGACTTTGCCGCCAGGATGGGAGGGGAAGAGTTTCTACTGGTGTGGTTTGATTCAACACCAGAAGAGGAAAGCAAATTATCCCGCTACGTACATGATGCTATTGCCGTCTTAGCAATTCCACATGAAGCCTCAGAAACCGCGCCACTGGTAACCTTATCCGCGGGTTATTGCCGTGTTATACCTAACGCAAAGAGCACCATCAACCAACTCATCAACACTGTTGATGAGTCACTTTACCGCGCTAAAAATAGCGGTAGAAATCACACAGCGGAGGTTAGTTTCGAACAACTGCAGACGCTTAAAGAAACCGCTTAATAAGAAAGAGTAAAGACTACACCCCGCTATTAACAGTAAGTCCTCATTACTAAGTCCTCTATTACGTAAGCGCTCTGATTAGAGTGGATACATGATTTAGCAATTCCTCGCCTTCACCATCCCCTGCTTCTGCAAATACCATAACAGCCTCTGATAAAGCACCAATTAACATCCGCGTGAAGAGCGTTCTATTTATCCCTTGTAATGCAGGAAAGCGCTGCTGGATAATTTCCGAGGCTTTTTTGACAACAGCCGTATTGGCCCAACGTTCACGCCCCAATATGTGAGGAGAGTCGACTAATACGACTTGCCGAAAGGATGCGTCAGTAGCAAGTTGGGAGAACGCCAACCAATATTCGTCAGGGCTTGAGTCAAATTCCGGCTTACTATCGACTAGAGATAGCGCTTCAACTAGCTGATTTTCATAGGTTTCTGTGACTGCTTCGAAAAGGATTTTTTTGTTTTTAAAGTAATGGTAAATCGGTCGTATGGTCGTACCGCAATCTGCGGCGATATCTTGCAGCGACGTACGATCATAACCATTGCTGCCGAATAGTTTACAGGCACTCCTGAGAACTGCCGCTTGAGTCTCTGTCCTACGTTCACTTTGTGATTTAACGGGTTTTTTCATCTGCTTATCGCTAGCTACTAAAAATATTATGTAACTATATTGCATAATATTTTTAGTAGCTAGAAAAAGTCGAGTCCAATTGTTGAAATGGACGCTGTATATAAGAGCTAACGCCGCCTTCAGACTCTAAACCGTCCAATGATTCAACTTTTCATGGTAACTGACCGAATGATATGTAATCATGATACATATCATATGTAGCAATGTTACATAGCATGGTTACACATGATATGCCGGGGAATCTACGAAAGGGTTGAGGATATCGATGAAAATACTGATCACAGGTGCTTTTGGTAATCTTGGTTTGATGTGTGTTGAACGGGCATTAGTGTTAGGTTTCGACGTTCGTTGCTTTGATTTATATACCAAAAAGAATCAACAAATAGCGCAACAGTATGAAGATAAAAATGGCGGCCAAATTGAAACATTCTTTGGTGATATTCGCGACCGCCATAGAATGAAACATGCGGTAAAAGGTGTCGTAGGAATTATTCACAACGCGTCCATATTGCCACCGTTAACAGAGTTAAACCCTAAGTTTGCGAAAGATGTGAACGTGGAAGGTACGCGATCTCTGATCTCATGTGCTGAAGAAGAAAAT
The DNA here is from genome assembly GCA_913063495.1 of uncultured Gammaproteobacteria bacterium. GTDB lineage: Bacteria > Pseudomonadota > Gammaproteobacteria > Pseudomonadales > Ketobacteraceae > 42-54-T18. The sequence goes on from CAJXXT010000206.1 coordinate 4,229, forward strand.
CCATCAATGCGGTTTATTTTCCCTTCATCGGTAACGGTTTTTGGTTTGCCATCCCTGAACGAGGCTCCGCGTACAGAGCTGGATTCAGTGGAGCCAACCGATAATTACACTCATCACAAACTCATGTGCGAAGAAATATTAAAAGAATCTCAACTTGAGTGGTGTGTTCTACGTGTTGGCGTTTCTGTCGACTCGCGAACCTTGCGCACTGACTGGGCTACTTTTAAAAAATTACTACAAGTACACGCAGATAACCCCTTGGAATATGTCCACCCAAAGGATGTTGCATTTGCGATGTGTCAAGCGCTTACCGCCCAGGAAGCATCAAAGAAAGTACTGTTGATTGGTGGTGGACGGGATTGCCAGGTAACGCAAAAGCAATTTCTTGGGGTAGCAATGAATGCATGCGGCCTAACGTTAGACGCCGATGTGTTTGGTCAAGAGGCATTTTATACACATTGGATGAAGACAGAAGAAAGTCAACGTATTCTCCAATACCAAACGCATTATTTCTCAGACTACATAAATGAAATGCAAGTGGCTTTAAAGAGGGTGCGAATCTTACTTACTCCTTTTCGCCCGATCGTAAACAAAGTTTTCCATAATGTAATGGCATCGCTTGCACGGAAATAATCATAAAAAATAGGGCGTTCTTAATATCGTCGAAAGGAGAAGAGAAAGTTATGTTCGCTTACGAATTGGATAAAAATAATAAAATTTTCTTATCGCTAATAACCGCATTCTTAATCCTGTTGTCAACACATGCCAACGCCGTGCTAACGGATAATTTAGGTATTGGTAACGCCAAAGCATTGGGTTTGGCTCATGCTGTAACAGCTGATCCACCGGGCATTGATTCTATTCACTATAATCCTGCAGGTTTAGTCAAACTGTCTGGGCGTAAGAAACACTTTAAACTGATCGCCGGCAGCTTTGATATCACAATGGAGCTGGGTGATTATAACGATGATCGAAAAGCGTTGCTTGAAGAGGCGCGTATTGAGGGGGAAAAGTTAGGAGCCGATGGCCTTCCTATCATAGCCAATCCCGATGAATGGTTTTATAACGAATCTTTCCAATCAACAAGTAAAACAGAAGGGGCCACGATGGTGTTACCCTTTGGTGTTGGCCAGACAGATTTACCGGCCCTGCTTTTTCCATTGGGAGGAGTATCCTACTCACCACCTGATAGCAATATTACTTTTGGTACTAATGTGTATACGCCGTTGGCCGCTGGTTTTTATCGGGCTGACGATGATCCTGGCCGATTTATAGGTCAACGTTTCTCATTGCTAATGTTGACCTATTTTTCTCCGTCGATCGCAGTGAGAGTCACCGATGAGTTTTCATTTGGCGCGTCAATTAACTTCAATTATACCAGTATTGGATTTGAGGTGCCGTTTCGAAGTGATCATCTGGGGTTATTAGCATTGCCGTTTTTACAAGCAGGAGACTGCGATACGGCCGAGGGGAACGACGGTGCTGCTATTCCCATTTGTCAGGACTTGTTTCCTTACGATGTATTAGGGACGTTAACGTTTGCGGTAGAGAAGGAGATGGCCATTGGTTTTAACATGGGCATGTTATGGGAACCTACGCCATGGGTATCATTTGGGGTAGTGTATCAATCCCCGGTGTCCATGGACTTGGAAGGAGACTTTCAGTGGGTAAACAGTGATCGCTGGCTAAACTTTATTGGTGAACTATCAAGTGAGAAACTCTTGGCCGCAGGTTTGGGGGCCGTTGGCGTCAAGGGCCAGACCGGGGTAACAGAAGGGAAGGCAAGCGTAGATACAAAAACGCCGGAACATTATGCGTTTGGGGTGAGCCTGCAGGTAACACCTACCGTTAAGGTTAATGTAGATTATAAATTTACCGGTTGGTCGGCCTGGGAAACTCTTCCGGTGGATTTTTCACAAACCATCGATGTCTTAGCGTTAGGAAGTTTAGTGCAAAGCGAATTGGCGAGCCCGGATTCCGTTAAATTCCCATTGGGTTTGGAGGATACATGGAATTGGGCGATTGGTTTTGAATACCAGTATTCGGATCGTCTTGCATTGCGCTTTGGTTTGGAAGATAGACCTACTTCGATCCCAAAGGCGTCACGTAGCCCTTTGTTACCGATTGCATCGGGTAAGTTCTACGGCCTTGGTTTTGGTTATCGAATGGAATCAGGGGCTGATTTGGATGTGGGCCTCGCTTATTTTCACACTGAAGTGGAAATGCCTGGTGGATCAAGTGACTTGGGCAATAGTACCAACCCAAGCAAAGCTATATACAACCCATTTCAAGGCCAGGATATCACGGCAACCTTGGATGTGATTCTGTTTGAAATAAGCTACAGCCAAGATTTTTAAGCCGATAGGTCTTTCGCGTAGATCGTACTTATATCATGAAATATCCAAGGCAATTATTGGTGATTTTATTGGCAAATAATCGATAAGTAATTGTTAAAAAAATAAAAATTATAATGGAAATTAAAAATGATGGAAAAATACAGCTCCACGTCAGTGGTCTGGACCGTAAATGGCTGTATAGAAATACTGCATAACCACCTGTTTCAAATGAAGCGCCAGCAGTTCGATCCTAAGCATGAACCCGTAGATGTACAGGAACATCTGTTATACACCCACTAGAGAGCTAAACTAATGAGCCTAATTTTAATTATTCACCTTATTGCGCTTGGCATATGGATTGGTGTGGTCGGAGCTGAAGCTGCGATCGAATTTGACGGTATGAAGGATGATGAATCGTATATTAGAGCATCTAAGTTGCACTACATTACAGACATTTGGGTAGAAATTCCGGCATTCACAACGGTTTTGGTATCCGGAATGCTAATGGTTAATGAAAGCCATCTTTCAGGCGTATTTCTGTACAAAATTATTTTCGCATTACTGGCCATTATGTTTAACCTAATCTGTGTGTACGCCGTTTTTAAACGCCGAAAGTTCGCTCTATCTTCAGATTTGGCGGGTATGAAATCGGCTGAAACCGTAATGAAAGTAGGTGGTCTTATTATTCCTACATTCTTGGTCGCCTTCGTTTTGGCCTTTTACCTGGCGTGGTAAATCAAATGCATAAAAGGTTATTAACGGATCAGGCGCCGATAATATTAATCTTATTATTGTTGATATTCTTGATTTTTGCACGAACAGGAGAAAGCCTTCACAGCCAACTTACCAAAGTGGGCGAGTACGTCTGGGCAGACTACTTCTCATTGCGTGACGATATTCCTTCTCCATCCTGTAATCAAAGTCCCAATATCGATGCGCGCTTGAGTCAATTGGGTGAGCGGGTATTTAGTTTGTTTACACCATGGAAGTTACCACCAGAATTGTTGGCCTTTGTAGCGGTGGTGGTAATGGCCGTGCCAACAGCGTATACCGGAGCCTCCTCAATTATTATTTTGGCAATGGGAACGGTCGTTTACCGAGAGTTACGAAAGGTTGGTACCCGTCGACAGTTAGCGCTAGCCACAACAGCAATGAGTGGTAGCTCCGGTATTGTATTGCGCCCTTGTTTGTTGGTGGTGATTATCTCTATTCTTAACAAGGAGGTCGTAACGGACGATTTGTTTTTATGTGGAATTCGAGTATTTACGCTAACGGCGTTGGTTTTTTTCTTTTATGCGTTAATTACCAAACAAGAGCCATTTCGTGTGGAAAAACCCAGTAGGGCTTTATCACCATCGTTAGAAAATCTTAAGTCATTGCTACCTTATATTTCAGTGTTTATTTTCATGATGGTTATATATGCCGTAGTACTTGATGCCTATATGGATCAGTTCTCTGCACCGATTATGCTGCCAGTGCTTATTTTAGCCGTGATCGTGTATGAGCGCCGGATTAGCAACGCTGAGCCCATCTACGATGATCCAGAGCGAATAAATTCTATCAGGGGCTCTCTGACAAAATCAATGAGTGATGCATCGATTCATATTGGTGCATTGTTAATGTTAATGTCGACTTTTATGATAATGATTGGCATGGGCGGAAAGATGGTTTCTGCAACCTTCCTAACAGATTTTAATACCACGTTTGCCACTATGGCAGCACTGGTCGTTATGTTTGTTTTTATTGGTATGTTTATAGAATCTATGGCGGCGGTAGGTATAGTGTCCCTAATGATTGCCCCAATAGCCTATCAACAAGGCATTGACCCTATCCATTTTTGGATGACATGTTTGGTTGCGTTAGAGTTAGGATATTTAAGCCCTCCGGTGGCGTTAAGTCACATTTTTACACGACAGGTGGTAGGTGAAGAAGAGTGCTTGCTTGCATCCCGGGAGGGCGATAACTTCTACTATCGTCATGAAAAATATTTATTGCCCTTGTTAGTGATGGGAACTACGTTATTAATCGTGGCATTCGCGCCGCTGATTTATGGCATTTAAATGCTATAGGTATTCGATGACTCGGCCTGTTCCACCAACAATATGATCGGGGTTGTAACGGCAGTTAAATCTTAAATTGCTGAACCAGTTTTTCAAGTTGCACTGAAAGGTATCGCTGATCATTACAAGCACTTACTGTATTTTCAACTGCGCTTGTGGTCTTTTCCGCAATTTGGCTTATATCATGTACATTTCGATTGATCTCATCCGTCGCAGCGCTTTGCTCTTCTGCCGCGCTGGCGATTTGAAAATTAACATCGGTAATATCTGAAACCGACTGGGTTATTTCTTTTAACGCATTGCCCGCGCTCTCGGCTTGTCCTAATGCTGCTTCGGTAATTTTCTGACCTTCATCAATGGTCTCTACCGCAGCACTAGTGCCACTTTGCAAGCGCTCAATTACGGATTGAATTTCTGCCGTTGATTCATGGGTTCGCTGAGCCAATGTTCTAACTTCGTCAGCTACCACAGCAAAACCCCTACCGGCTTCCCCAGCTCGCGCAGCTTCTATTGCGGCATTAAGCGCAAGCAGATTGGTTTGTTCTGAAATGCCACGAATCACATCCAACACTCCACCAATACTACTGCTTTCTTGCGAAACACTAGAGATAACATCGTTGGCTTCACCCATTTTGTTAGTGAGTTTTTCCATAATATTAATAGTCTCAATAACAATGCCATAGCCTTGTTGCGCCGAATCATTAGCAATATTTGCTGAGTTGGTTGCATGTGCGGTATTTTCTGCAACCTCTTGTACCGTATGAGACATTTCGTTTATCGCTGCCGCTACTTGGTCAGTTGCGCCCTGTTGTGCATTGACATCTTGACTGGTTTTTTGCATTACTTCAGACGTACGCGCTGCTGCCTGTTGCAGTTGCAATGAAACCTGCGCCAATTTTTTGATGGTATGCTGGAATTTGTCGAGCATGTTATTTAGGGCGTTGCTTGTGATACCTAATTCATCATTGCTTGAAATGGACGCCCGTAATGTTAAGTCAGCTTCAGACTCTATCGATAAAAGAGTATTTCTTAGTTGCTGGATAGGCGGAATAATGGCTTTTAACAAAGAAAAGCAGAAAATAATACTTGATAAGATGACGGCACATAAAGCAGTAATTGCAGCTATTGTTAACGTTGAATTGTTGCTAACGATTTGATCTGCAGATGCATTGACATCGTTAGCTGACTGAGTAACCTTTTGCCCGGCCGTGTCTACTTCTACATTAACACTGTTGACAGATTCTTGCGCGCTGGCAAGCAACATCCTGAGATCAGAGTCGACCTCCAGAGCTGATGATCGAGCCTTTGACACCAGTGAATTCCCCAAAACTCTATTTTCTTCAACGTAGGCGTCAACCGCCTCAATCATCTTGTCATAAAATACTTCGCTAGAGGATCGAACACTTTTAGCTATCTCAAGATTACTACTATCCAATTCGTTTAGTAATACTTGCAACTTTTCATTGGCCTGTTCCGCGTTAGCTTCAGATTCATTTAGCCAACTTACAGCAAGGTCATACAGCCAGAATCGCATTTCTGAAAATTGCATATTGATATCATTAATCAGTTTTAATTGTAAAAGGCTTTTCGATTGTTTCTCTAGGAAAGTTGATTGATTGTCAATGGTGCTTATTTGGTTGCTCACCAATTCCTGCTGCTGAACACTGATTTCGGAATTATTTTCGATAGAAAGGGTGAGATATAGAAGTGCAAACGTAACCAAGGCTGCAAAACAGACACTAGCAACCTTGATTTTGTTGGCAATCGTAATCGATATTTTTTTCATTTATCCCTCAACAATAACTCAATAATTACTCAAATATTGATAGACTTATTGCCCCTCCGAGCTCTCCTAACACTCCCCCCTCTTTTTTTCCTCCGGTAATGTCAATATCACCTTTCGGCATTCCGTGGCACCCTAAGCAGGACTTGGAATAGTATTCCGGCAAAATATATCGATAGGCAGGTTTTCCCTTCACTGTTGTGTTTTCAAAAAATGGCTG
>CAJXXT010000207.1 GCA_913063495.1 uncultured Gammaproteobacteria bacterium
AATGCTGACCTCGCGATCTTTCTTTTTAAACATTGAAAACATAGAGAGCCCTCCGTACTTATGTTTTTGCGTAAGTTCAGTATCAGGGGAATGACGGCGTATGGGCAGATCTTCAATGGGCCATGTTTCAGTCATTTCTGGCCAAGTGTGGTTATAAACATTATTCTAATGGTTATGTCGGCTGTGCTACGTTATTAAGATGGATGCTTTTAAGGTGAGTAAATTTTTAGAATGATTAAACCGAAAGATACAGAAAAACTATTTATTTCAATGAATTACGTTCGTAATATATTGGATCTTGTAGATGCGAGAGGCGGTGATGGTCATGGCGCTTTGACAGATGCTGGCATCGGCTCAGACGTTGTTGATGATCCTGAAGCTAAGGTTTGTTTTGCACAGTGGTCTCAATTTGTTCAAAACAGTGTTGATGAAATTCAGGATCCCGCATTGGGTTTGTATTTGGGCAATCAACTATCTGTTATGACCCATGGAAATTTAGGACACGCAGTGTTAAGCAGTGACGATGTCCGTCAGGCGCTAGATTTGGCAATACGTTATTTTGAAACGAGAACACCATTAGTTAGTCTGCGGTCAGAAAAAAGCGCCGATGGTGTGTGTATTTTTTTTGAAGAACGTTATTTGCTAGGGCCAATTCGAAGGACGATTCTTGATGCAACGGTTTCTGGATTGACGGCAGTTGTTCGTTTTTTAACGTCAGGTAGGCTTCGGGTAAAGCGTGTAGAGTTTGCATGCAGTGCACCACCTAATAGTGATCTTTATACCGCGATATTTGAATGCCCTGTTGTTTTTGACGCGAAAGAAACACGCATAATATTGCCATTATCAATTTTTGAAACACCTCTAGCAATGGCGGATAAGAATGTTCGTGATTTTTCCACTAGGCAATGTGAAGATGAATTGGAAGTTGTTGCCAAGTCGCCTTCATTGGAAAAACGTATAGAACAAATCTTACTTCGTTTTAAGGGAGGGTTTCCAAGTTTTGAGCATGTTGCAAGTGAGTTGGCGTTGTCACCTCGTACTTTACGGCGTCGTTTATTAGAGTGTAATACGAGTTTTGCCACCTTGTTAGATGGCGTTAAGTATCAGTTGGCAATTCAATATCTTGAAACATCAAGTTTGTCAGTTCAAGAAATTGGCTATTTATTAGGGTACTCAGACCCTTCAAATTTTGGACGAGCATTTAAAAAATGGAGCGGTCAATCACCTATCAGCTATCGAGATAAACGATAATTGATAGGTGACGAATGTTATCCCCCTTTCATAGAGCATTCAGTGCTTGCTGGGTTTTCTTTACAGCGAATTTTTTTCATGAGTTTTAACATTGAAGTATGATAAATGTTGTTTTTTTCTAAGGTTATTCTGACGTCTCTAAACATTTCAAGGTATTTTTCTTTGTCATCAGAGGGAAGCTCTATCCACCATTTTTCATCGATTGACTGATCCTTCTTGTCGATAATATCAAACGCTTTTGTTAGTTGTGAGATGACAAGTTTTCTTGAGGTATCTCCAAAATCTTCAGGGAAACGATTTCTTTTTACAATAATCTGTGCGTTCATTTGTGCCAGTGGGAAGCGAATGATTCCGCCATTGGGATCTAGCCCTTTGTATAGCTCAAATGCATTATAACCAAGTGATGGTGAGTAACAGACATCTACGGCTCCATTGTTGAACTTGCCACCAAAATTCGTTATATGTGAGTTAACGGGTGCGGCGCCTATTTGGGTAACCATTGTGTTTGCGGCGTCATCATAATTCATGGTTGCTAGGCGCTTGCCTGCTAATTTACCTACAGAATTAATATTTTTATCATTAACAAATAGAAAAACTGCCCCAACTGGGTATACACCAGAAACTTCGAATTCGTCTTTCTTCATATATTTACTGAGTTTTTTGTTACCCAATATATTCAGTAGCACCCGTAGATTCTGATAGGTAGGCAGCGCCCCCATTGCCTCAATGGTGCCTGTGAAATTGTTAAAATCTCTAGCCCTTGTGCCTGTTAGTACAGCGGCATCACAAACAGGGCCTATAAAGTCATTAGCTGCAACAGACTCGTCAGTGTAGGCTTTTAGCGTAAAATCAACGCCTTCAATTTTCATTTTCTGCGCATACTCTTTTACCAATCCATAGGTATCTCCGTATGCGCCCATAGGATCAAACACACATAGAGTACGATTTTCTATTGTTTTTTCCTGTGTCGTCGCCTGTGCTGTTGTCTGTATCGTTAAAATCAGGAGAAAGGTAAGCGTGCATAACATAAATTGAAAATTTGTTTTTCTCATTGGTTTATCTCATTAATGTCTGGGGACAATTTATATTTCGTCAAGGTTTATAGGTCGTCAAGGTTTACAGATCGTCAAGATCAAGGTCATAGGAAGGCGTTGCTTCGATTAAAAATGGTTCAGCTTGTTCTGGGGTTAACGAGTTACCCTTCGATAATTGCTGGTGGTCGCTATAGTTATCGAGATGACGATTACTTATTCTTGTTATTGCTAGCCACCGTTGATCGTAATTACTTTCAATATTATTCTGATAATGATTTTGTAGTAATGTTTCAATTTTTTTATGCTTTCCCTGTCCTTCCCAAGCCGCTAGTGCCACTGTTTCTGCTAAAGGAACCCCAGACTTCCAACCTTCTTTGATAGACTCCTGCAATATATCGTCGATGCGTTCGCTGTCATTGCGATTTAGCTCAGGTAAAAAGACTAACAATGCAGCTTGCACAGCGGTTGGAACACCCCACCATTTTTTGTTCTCGACACAATTCATTGCTCGGTAAATATCATTGCTAATATTGAGTGGTATGTTTGCCATAGAGCCAGATTTTCCATTATTCAACAACGCCTCAAGACCCTGTAAATATCCTAATAAGAATTGTAAGGTATCGATGTCATCAGAAAAGGAGGGGCATTTTTCCGGTGGATTGCCAGAGAATGCAAGCAGGGTATTCTGGTAACTTCTATACTGACGTTTAGCCGCTAACGCTAAGGTACGTTTTTTAAGTGATGCGTAGGATATTGCATCAACATACCTTTCATTTTTATCTGACAGTAATTCTGAAATGTCCAGAGTATGCGCGTCTTGCTCAGCACAAAATCCACTCAGTAGAAATAGACTAATTCCTATCTTCGATGTTTCAACCTCAACTCTTTTGAAGCTTTCAAGTAGAGGGAGCAGGCTGGTGCCTGAAAGGCAGAGCAGGTCTGGGTCAGTCTCAGCAAGAAAAAAGGGTAGCGCCTCGATCTCTGCGTAAGAGATTAGCGTGGCACCCACAGGTTTATGTAAAAGGCTACAACCTGATATTGAAAGGTGTGTTAAGAAAAATACAGAGAGTAAGAAATTTTTTGGCCACATATGTCTATCACCCATCCTAATGAATAGGGAACTCTACGTAGCTTCATATTTTTAGGAAGATGATAGGTGGCCAAATACTGGTCATTTCTGGCCACCATAACTCAGCTAGGGAAAACCAGGCAAAGTCTTATGTACCATTGTGTTTGTCGTTGGCATAAGTATAAATGCTTAGGCCTATTTCAATGTTAATGCCGTTAGCTGTGCTGAGTTGTGTTTTTTATAATCAATGCTTTTTCTCGCTTCCCGCGTTTCGATACAAGGTGCTATGATCAGTTGGTCATGATCAATTGACCACCATCAATAGGTACATAACAATAATAAGGAAACCCTATGGAAAACGTGATCGCATATTGGGGGAAGCGTTTCCTCCTGCTCCTCATCGTCTGTAATCAATCTGCTATTGCGTCGGCACAACTGAGTGTTATTGATGCGCTAAAAACCATCATGATTGATGGTTCCGATATGCCCTATCTTGTGGGTAGGCCTATCGAACAGTTCTCTTTGGCCGCTATCATTGATGGTGAGATGGAACCGATTCCCTATCAGATAGATGAATACAATATCGGTGGGGCGGTTTACTTTGAAGGGTGGGATGTTCCGATTTCAGGTTCGAAAGATATTGTTGATCCTGCAGATAAACTGTTGTTTATTTATAAGGATACAGGGGATCGCAGAGAGGCCCATCATCGATATGATGGTGAAATCGTTCAGGAAATTTCGCTCACCGATAGTTATGGACATGTTCGATATGCTTATGTCGTAAGAAACTCTAGGCTGCGTTCGGATGAGCATTACATTCGTTATAGCGCTGATGAGGCGCTGGTTGAAACAGACCTTTATTCAATCACTTACAATAAGCATAACCATATTAATTGGGATGACTTTTCAATTGCCAATTATGAGGGAGAGGAAAACCCCTTTGATGCGTTTAAGATTCGATTACAAACCGGGATTATTACCACGTTAGCAAAAGTTCAACTTAACAACGAAAATATGGTTGCAACACCCAAAGGCGTGCACTCTGGTCCAGTACGATCAACGACCCAATTAGAATTGGTGGCGTGGTTCTTAAAAATACCTTTTATGCGATTAAGTATTCAGCTTCACCATTCTCCTAATTCACTGCTTTATGATGTGCGGGTGAATATACCCAGCGCTCGGCGAAAAATGCTTGCAGACCCAAAGATACATATATCATTGGAAGGTAATGCGTTATACGGCACTGAAGTGAGGACGGAAGCGGGGCCAAAAACGCCCGCTATTACTGATGGAAAAATGGATGTTAATGAGCGGGAGCATATTGATAGCGGCATATCTATTGACAAGAATTGGATATGGGCAACCACCAAACGCAACCTTGATTTTGTGGCATTTTTTACTTACACCAGCAAAGAGACGCAGGAGATCTCCTTTTTCTATAATGATGAAAAGGATGTTGTTGATCTTCCTGAGCGTTTTCCTGGACAGCTTCCAAACGCAGGGTATACGATCCACACCTTGCCAGATGATGGTTTTTTCGGCGCCTCAATTAACGTACATATAAGTAACGCTTACAAAGGTGAGCCGGAGTTATTCACTGAGCAATTAAGACGGCTTCCGGATATATCTGTAAGTGGCCTTCGATAGCGTTACTATTTTTAGCGATGTGGTAGGGCTCGGGGTGAAAAAACTTACCCTAAGTTGCTTCCGATGCCGGTTTTCGGCGGTATTGATCTTTAAGCATTTGGTTAAATGCCAATACCGTACTGGCGTCAAATTGACTGTTGGCGTGAGAGTTGATTTCTTTCGCTGCTCTTAGTAGTGACCGTTTGTGGTTTCTGTCGGCTCGTTCGTTGGTGATCGCAAAGAAGGTGTCGGCGATAGCCAGTATCTTGGCACCTGCGCATATTTGATCATTTGTTAACTTTTTTGGGTACCCTTGTCCGTCAGGTCGTTCGTGATGTTGTTGTATCATAAGCGCTGCTTCTGGCCAGCGAGGAATACGGCTTATCCATTCGTAACCTACTTTTACGTGGCGTTTTACTTCTTTTTCTTCGATAGGAGACAACTTGCTGTTTTTATTGATGATATCTCGAGAAATAAAACTCATGCCTAAATCATGAAGTAGCACGGCAGCAGAAAGCTGCATGGCATCAATAGGCGTATCGAGATAGTGATTCATTCGTAGACAAAAATCTAATAATCGGCCTGATCGAGATTCCCAATAGGGGCAGATTGCATCAACTCGCACGCTGATATCGCGAAAAAAGATCAAATCTCTTTTAATTGCATCGGCGTCAATGGGTTCGTTGATTGGTGGTGCTGGGATTTGGTCAGGTGTTTCTATGTGGTGCTTGCTGTCGGACTGGCTCTCAAGAATGGGTAGTTCTTGGGCAAATTCACCACCGAGGTGTTTTATTACCTCCGCAGCCAGCACTTCGACGTCCATGGGTGTGGCGCTCCTCATGCGAACAAATGACTGTTGTACTTCTAGAATAGAGTCTAATTGAAGCTCCAGCGTTTGGATCATTGATTCGGACTCGGTACGCATTTGATCTAGACTAAGCAGCACCGCTTCTTTTATTAGACTGGTAAAGGTCAGGCGTTGAGCTCGCACTTCTGACATCACATCTTCAATACAATGCATATATTCAGAGAGAGGATCGAGCATACACATTCGTGCATTACCCTTTAGGGTGTGAACAGTACGAAATAAGCTATGAATAGCCTTTTCGTTTTGGGGGTCACGTTCAAGGACGACGAGGTCATGTTCTAATAAGTCGAGGCTCTCATAGAGAGAGCACATAAAGTCGTCTAATAATTCTGGGTCGATTTCGTTAAGGTCGAAACAAGAGTCGTTTGGCATGGATTACCTCAAGAAAATGAAAGGTAAGTTATCCTTAACTAGGGGCCGCTCTTTATCATTGTAGACCTTATTGAATGGACTTGGAAAGCAGGCATATCTAATGCACTTGCTCTTAATGATTTTACAATTGTTGAATAGTTACCTCATTGCTCCGTCGGTAATATTGATTGCCTAAAGACGTGAGGAGAGAGTTATGGAATTTGAAAATATTGATATTACTTCGTTAACCGAGAAAGCAACGGAAATGGTGTTGTTATATGCCCCCAAAGTGCTGTTGGCCATTATTACGTTATTGGTGGGCCTTTGGGTTATTGGTTTGGCTGCTAAAGCGCTAGAGTTTGTTTTAGAAAAACGCGATTTTGATTTATCTCTGCGTAAGTGGCTTACCAGTATATTAAGGGTGATGTTAAAAGCCTGCTTATTTATTTCGGTTATTTCGATGGTGGGAGTACAAACCACCTCATTTATTGCCATTTTGGGTGCTGCGGGTTTAGCCGTAGGTTTGGCGCTTCAAGGTAGCCTTTCTAACTTTGCGGGGGGCGTGCTAATTCTTATATTTAAGCCCTATCAAGTGGGTGACTACATCCAAGCTCAAGGAGAAGAGGGGGTTGTTGAGGCCATTGATGTGTTTTGTACGTTTTTAAAGACATTAGATAATCAGCGAGTAATTTTACCAAATGGCCCGTTAGCCAGTGAGAAATTGGTTAATGTAACAAATGAGCCGATTCGTCGCGTTGATTTGGCCGTTGGTATTAGTTACGCCGACAGTATTGACGTTGCTCAAGACGCGTTGATTGCTATGGGCAAAGCTGATCATCGTGTGTTGGGCGATCCTGCCCCCTTTGTTGGGGTGACAGGATACGGGGATAACTCAATGGATTTAACCATTCGACTTTGGTGTAAGACAGAAGATTACTGGGATGTGTTTTTTGACAACAACAAAGCCATTAAGTCTACATTGGATACAGCAGGTATTAGTATTCCGTTTCCACAGCGCGATGTGCATGTTTTTAAACAGGAATAACGGATAAAAGGGGTTCGTTTGTGAGCTTTTGCGGTACTCTCCCGGGGTACCGTTTTTTTTTGCCTGCAGATTGTAGATAGCGCTGATTAAACCGTCAATTTTGGGTTGAATTGAATTTAACCACTTATTTTGCAATATTGTTGCATAAATATATAAGCCCCATATAATGAATTGCATCGGGTACCCAATGGAGAGGTAGCAATCAATGCAATCCACAGCAAAATTTGATCAAGAAGTTGATGTATTAGTCGTAGGTTCTGGGGCAGGAGCAATGACCGCTGCGGTTGCTGCGAAAGCGGAAGGGGCTGCTAATGTATTGGTGGTTGAGAAAAGTGACGTGTATGGCGGCACATCAGCAATGTCAGGTGGTGGTATTTGGATTCCCAATAGCCATTATGCTCGTGCAGAGGGTGTCAATGACTCTGCAGAAGAAGCGCTGACCTACCTTAAAGCCGTTATTGGTGATGAAGTTTCTGAAGAGCGACTCAAAGCCTATGTTGATAAAGCTCCAGAGATGCTGGAGTACATGGCCAATAATTCAAAAGTGAAGTTTGAAACAGTACCTTATTCAGATTACTACCCTGAAAAACCGGGTGGCAAAGAAGGTCATCGAACTCATCAGCCTGCTCCAATGAACGCAGGAAAGTTGGGGAAAGAATTTGATTTGTTACGTGAGCAGCCTTCACAAGTAAAAGTGATGGGCAAGTTTACGATGACGATGAAAGAAGGCCGAGCGTTTCTTACGCAAGCAAAAGGCTGGATGTTTACGTTATTCTTAATGGTATTACGTTATTACGCGGATATCCCGGGGCGATTAAAAGGTTCTCGTTCACGTCGTCTGACAATGGGTAATGCGCTATCGGGTCAACTACGTTGGTCGATGTTAGAGCGCAATATCGACCTTTGGTTAAAATCTCCGATGACAGAATTAATTGAAGAGAATGGTGTGGTGGTGGGAGCCATTGTTGATCACGATGGATCACCTGTTCGCATTAAAGCGAAACGCGGAGTCATTATTGGTGCTGGTGGTTTTGAACACAACCAAGTAATGCGTGAGCAATATTTACCACAGCCAACCAGTTCTGAGTGGAGTGGGTCTCAAGAGAATAATACCGGTGATGGAATCTTGGCATCTGAAAAAGTCGGTGCCGATAAAGCCTTGATGGAACATGCCTGGTGGGCACCTTCCGTTCGAATTCCTGGTTGGGAACGCCCATTTATTATTTTTGCAGAACGATCTTTACCGGGTTTAGTGATTGTTAACAAAGCAGGGAAACGATTCGCCAATGAAGCTGCTCCTTATTTGGAGTCTGGTTTAGCATTTTATACAGCCAATACACCAGAGGCACCTACGGTTCCCTCACACGTTGTGTTTGATGCGACCTTTAGACACAAATTCCCATTCGGCCCTATTGTTCCTGGTTATACAATGCCTGATGGCAGGTTATCAAAGCGTATTTGGAAAGTACTAAAGAAAGCCGATACTATTGAAGAATTGGCTGGGCTTATTGACGTTGATGCCTCGGCATTAGCAGAAACTGTGAGTAAGAATAATGATTATGCCAAAACCGGTGTTGATTTAGATTTTCACCGCGGTGAAAGTTATTATGATCGTTATTATGGTGACGCGAATAATACCCCTAACCCTTGTATTGCCCCGATTGCCAAACCGCCATTTTATGCCATCCCTATTCACCCCGGTGATATTGGCACTAAAGGTGGCGTATGCACCGACGTGAATGGTAGTGCATTGCGTGAAGATGGTAGTGTAATCTCAGGATTGTATGTTATTGGTAATACTGCAGCGTCGGTAATGGGAAGTAAGTATCCTGGTGCAGGGTCAACCATTGGGCCAGCGATGACCTTTGGTTATTTGGCTGCAAAACATATGACCAGTGGCGACCGCGTTTCTGATGGGTTAAAGCAAGCGGCTTCTAAGCAGTCTTCTTCTACTGTTGAGCCAGCATAACGAGAAAAATAGCGAAAAGGACAGGTACAATGATGCAAGAATTTGATAGTGGTGCATGTTTAGTCTTTGGTGGTAGTGGTGGTATTGGTGCGGCGATAGCTGCACGTGTAGCACAAGGTGGCAGCGATGTTGCCATTACGTATTGTTCAAATAAAGATAAAGCCGAAGTTGCCGCAGCAGAAATTGCTGAACTTGGTGTGAAGTGTACGATTCACCAAGTTGATATATCTAACAAAAAACAAATCATTGCAGCTATCGCTGATGCAGCAGAAAATCATGGTCGTTTGCACAGTGTTGTCGTTGCCGCGGGTTCTGATATTAAGCAACCTTACTTGGCGGACGTTACCGACGAGCAATGGGATGAAGTAATTGAAAGTGATTTGAATGGTTTTTTCCGTATCGTGAAAAACATTATTCCACATTTTCGTGCCAATAATGGTGGCTCATTGGTGCATATATCATCTGCAGGTTTGGGAAGAACTCCACCAAAAGATGTGTTATCAGTTGCGCCTAAAGCCGCCAATGAAGCCTTGGTAAAGTATTTAGCAAAAGAAGAAGGTATTCACGGCATCCGTGCCAATAGTGTTGCTGTTGGAGTGATTGAAACCGGAATATTTAAGCGCCTTGAAGCTGAGGGTGTATTTAATGATGAATGGAAAAATGCCGTGTTAGCAGGGTTACCCATTAAGCATTTTGGTAAACCGGAAGATATTGCAGAAGCTGCAGCATTTTTTGCATCTAATCGATCTAAGTATGTTACCGGCCAGCTACTATTTGTTGATGGCGGCTATAGCGTTTAAAGAACCAGTAGCGTTTAAAATTTTATAAAGCTTTAGAATTAAAAAGATTTGGAACTTATAAAGAATTGAAACAGGAGAATAATAATGAAACGATTTGAAGGTAAAGTTGCTATTGTAACAGGTGCAGCATCAGGAATGGGTAAAGCGGCAGCCATACGTTTGGCATCTGAAGGCGCCAAGGTTGTATTGGGTGATATTAACGAAGAAGGTAACCAAGCAACAGCAGCAGAGATTGATGCAGCGGGTGGTATTGCTACCGCGGTAACCTTTAATGCGATGGAAGAGGCTTCTTGTAAAGCGCTTGTTGCTACCGCTGTGGATACCTATGGCCAGTTAGATGTATTAGCTAACGTTGCCGGTATCGCAGGGTTTTATCGTTTAGATGAACTCACCAATGATGTGTTTGATCGTTTTATGGCGATTAATATGACCAGTGTGTTTACCCTGTGTCGTGAAGCGATGCCTCACCTAAAGAAAACCAAAGGTAACATCGTTAACTTTGCATCATTGAATTCAAAAACAATGACAGCCTATCAAACGGCTTACTGTGCATCAAAGGCAGCTGTGTTAGCGATCACAAAATGT
>CAJXXT010000208.1 GCA_913063495.1 uncultured Gammaproteobacteria bacterium
AAAACAGGGCCAAGTTTTAGAAATAATTGAGCGTATTCTATGCAGCTTGCAGGTTTGTTTTCTCGTAAGTCTAATGCTAGAACTCGCGTGAGTGTTTCGAGTTCAATAACGCCGTCGTTTACTTGGTTGTCTGATAGGTCTAAGGCGCGCAGGCTGGTGTTTTGTGAAAGGGCGCTGACATCGGTTATGACATTATTATTGAGAAATAAACTGTCGAGATTAGTGAAGGGTTGAAACTGGCTCACATCACTGATCGAGTTGTTATATAACGATAGATTAGTTAATTGTGAATTTACCTGTAGTGGCCGTACATCATTGATATTGTTGTCATAAAGAGAAAGGTTTACCAAGGAGGCGATAAGAGGGAAACTGCTCAGGTCTGAGATGTCAGAGTTGCTCATACTTAATGTGGTCAGTAATGGAAGTTCACCCAAAGGAGAAAAGTCGGTGATCGGGTTTTTATCTAATGATATTGTGGTTAGTGCGGTAAGTTGTTGTATGCCTTCTACATTTTCGATGTTCCGGCCAAAGCATAGCAACGTTGTGAATTGTTCAATGTGGGTAAATCCCGTTTCCTCTAGGCACGCTAATAAATTGTTATCGGTAAATAGTGAATAATCCACTCTCGGCCCAATATAAATAGTGACTTTAATTAGGGTGCTCCAAAGACCACCCTCGGTACGCTCAGCTTCTGCTTTTAATGTGTAGGTTGTTGTTTGTTCTGGGTAAACTGTCATGCTGCCAACAAAGTCTACTTCGCCAATATTGGGCTCGATTGTGACACGAGTAGGAATTGTTGTGCCATCGGAGCTGGCAGCGATTTGCCATTCCAACTCGCCGTATTGAAGGCCTTCATCGTTGACCAAGGAGAAACCGTCAAAGTTAACTTGCGGAGTACAACCGGTTAACAAAATGAGGGTGGTGAATATCAGCGCGGAGGATCGTGCGAATCGTGTAAACATGGTAAGCCCTTTTTCCAAAATTATTATTATTGTTAATAAAAGCTGTTAGTGAATGCAGTTAATTGAGGTCATTCGTCGGGAGTCTGAGATAGAGTGTAAACATTGTTAAGGAAATTGAGAGGTTTTTTTGCCTAATTCTTGAATTGGTACGCACAAAATTCCTTATGAATTAATAAGTTGCGGGGTTTTGTACTAAGTTTTGATGAAGGTGGCAGCTTCTACTAGCCTGTCTATACTGATAATAATTATCTGTTTTTATATTTAGTCGTTAAGGAATAGACAAGAAATTCAATGAGTTATTCAAAAAACATTGTACTGATTTTACAGGATGAAACATTGTCGAATGTGTTAGCTCCTGCGTTAGAAAGTTCAGTGGGTGTTGCTGTGCATCAACACCAAAGTATTTCAAAATCATTATTTGAAAATAATGATTTTGGTTTGGCTATATTGGATATCAAAAACAATAGCTTTTTGAATTTATCTCGCTTAGTGAAATTATTTCATGAGGATGAACAATCGATACAGTTTCCACCTTTATTGCTGTTGACGGATGACAAATCTATCAAAACAGTCACCGAATTTACGGACTTAGGCGTCGTTGGTATTTGTCGTAGCGATGATCCGTTAGATTTATTGTCATATCAAGTGAAGCGAATGTATGACATGTTGGCGACTATAGAGAATACGAAACAACAACTTAATAATGCGCGTAATGTAGCAATGTTAAGTATGTCCGCCAGTAGCCAGTTAGGTGAGGTAGTTCGGTTTCAAGAACAAAGTTATAAGATTCTGAGTTATTCAGAATTGGGCGAGTTGTTGCGGGCGTCGTTCAAATTGCTAGGGGTTGATTGTGCTGGTGTGATTTGGATAGGTAAGCGCTCTTATTATTTTGGTGATAGGGGTGAAGAAAACCTAATTACGACGTTGTTAACAGCTTCTAGTCGTAACAAGGAGCGCTACGTTCAGGATGAAGACAATACTATGGTTTTTTTCGAGAGCATTTGGGTTTACGTTACTAATATGCCTCCAGTAGATAGTGAAGAACATGGGCAGTTAAAGGATTCATTGTTCCCCCTGATTGAAGGTGCAGGCATGCGGGCATATTCAATTAATGCAGATAAAATGGCAACCATAGCAGAGCGGAATAAGGCGTGGTTCCTGAAGAACATGTCCCATGAATTAAGAACCCCGATGGGGGCGATTATGAGTGGTGTGACTTTGTTACGGCGAAAGCGTGTTAGCGGCGATAGTAAAGAAGGTCAGGTTGTCGATCTTATGGATAAGAGCGCTAACCGGTTGACGGATCTTATTGAAGACCTGCTGGCATTGAGCGATATTGAGAATATCCATGTAATTAAGAAGAATTTTTCAGTGCCGGATCTTCTTGTTGATACGCTCGATTTTTATGATCGCTGGGCAGACAGTAAATCCATAACGTTTACCCACAAATTCACGGGTATTGATAGCAAGGTTTTTTTAGATCCTAAGCACCTTAAGCAGATTTTACGCAGCCTATTATCGAATGCAGTGAAGTACACCAATGAGGGAAGTGTCTCTTTAGTGGTGGAGAAAATAAAGAAAGAGAGGGGGGACTGTCTTAATGTCGTAGTGACGGATACGGGGGCTGGCTTTGATATGGAT
Organism: uncultured Gammaproteobacteria bacterium; assembly: GCA_913063495.1. GTDB lineage: Bacteria > Pseudomonadota > Gammaproteobacteria > Pseudomonadales > Ketobacteraceae > 42-54-T18. Next base: position 2,604 of record CAJXXT010000208.1, read on the forward strand.
GAGGCCCAAGATTTCCTTAAACCCTTCGTTGATTTGGATGAGCGGGCTGTTCATCAAGGTGCAGGCGCTGGGTTAGGGTTGTCGGTAGTATATCAGTTAATGAAACAGCTCAACGGTACCTTGGATGTTCAAAGCCAGTTGGGCAAGGGCAGTGAGTTTACGCTTGAATTCCCAATCGACTATTCTGAAGACGCAGAGCAACTGTTGTTTAGTTAAATTGTTTAGTTGAACTGTTTAGTTAAATTGTTTAGTTGATATTCACTATTTACAGTAGAATCGCCCTCTTTAGCCTCCAACAGTAGACGGATCGGTTATGGATCGAGGTGATATTCAAGATTACCGCCAGTTGTTTTTGTCAGACACGCCTTTAATGGACGTTAGAGCACCCGTTGAATTTAGTAAGGGCGCTTTCCCTACGGCTATTAACCTGCCTGTATTAAGTGACCAGGAACGAGAATTGGTTGGTACCTGTTACAAAGAAAAGGGCCAGGATGCGGCGATTGCGCTGGGCCATTCGTTGCTAACCGACGATATTAAAGCCCAAAGAGTGAAAAGCTGGGGTGACTTTGCTAAAGCAAACCCTGAGGGGTATCTGTATTGCTTTCGTGGAGGGTTACGCTCCCGCTCAACCCAACAAGCCTTAAAAGATGCAGGTATTAACTATCCATTGGTTTTGGGTGGTTACAAAGCAATGCGCCGCTTTCTCATTGATGAGCTTGAGATGAATGCGTCAACATTACCTTATTGTGTTGTTGCGGGGCCAACAGGCTCAGGGAAAACAGAGCTGATTATAGAACTTAGCGGCGCGGTTGACTTAGAGGGGCTTGCAAACCATCGAGGCTCAAGTTTTGGGACGTTGCCGGGTGGTCAGCCTAGCCAAATTGATTTTGAAAATAGGCTGTCGATTGCTTTGTTGAGGCACAGGGAAGCTAACGCAGGTATAACCCCTGTACCAATCGCCCCCGTTTATGTGGAAGATGAAGGGCGTCTAATTGGGCGTTGTGCGTTGCCGGAAACCCTAAAAGAGCGTATGTCGGTATCTCCTGCGGTGGTCTTGGAGGCCACAATTGAGTCTCGGGTTGATCGTGGAGTGAAGGATTATGCAGAAAATATGGTTGACCGTTTTCAAGTACTTTACGATACGAAAGATGAAGTATTTGATGCATTAGAGGAGCACTTGAAGGGGAGCCTGTCTCGTATCAAGCGACGACTGGGGGGGGAACGTTATTCTCGTCTAGATAGCATACTCGATGAGGCATTGCAGCAGCACAAAGTGACAGGTAGTGTTCAAGCTTACCGGGAACTCGTATCGGAATTGTTATTGGAATATTACGATCCTATGTATGAATATCAGGATAAGCAGAAAGAGCGCCCGATATTGTTTAAAGGTGACCACGACATGATTTTAGAGTGGTCTCGAAGTGAGGTGATTTATGAAGCTTACCGATAAATGTCGGGCTTTTGTATTTGTTGTACTTGTTGTGTCTGGGTGCTTTTTATCCGTTACGAGCCAGGCAGCAGAGACGCTTGTGTTTACTGCAATACCTGATCAGGATGAAAGCCGCTTACGAGCGCGCTTTTCTACGGTAGCGTCTTATTTGCAACAAAAGTTAGGCGTCGATGTGCGTTATCTACCCGTGAAATCTTACGGTGCGGCTGTGACGGCTTTTAAAAATGATCAGGTTCAGTTAGCGTGGTTTGGCGGTTTATCTGGCGTACGTGCACGTAGTCGAGTGCCAGGGTCTGCGGCAATTGCACAAGGGTACGAAGATCAATTTTTCACATCCTATTTTATTGCTAACCGACAGCAAGTCCCGTTTGCGACCTCATCAGACATTATATCCACATCGATATCGGGTTTGGATGGGCTAAAAGGCCTTACCTTTAGTTTTGGGTCGAAAGGGTCAACATCGGGTCGCTTAATGCCTGAGTTTTATATTCGTAAACATTTTTCATTAGCCCCAAAAGACGTGTTTCGTCGTGTTGGTTATAGCGGTGATCATTCTAGAACGATTGCTTTGGTTGAGTCTGGTGCATTTCAAGCGGGAGCGGTAAATTATAAAGTATGGGAAAAAGCCGTCGCGCAGGGTTTAGTCGATACTGAAAAAGTTGCTGTAGTGTGGAAAACACCCCCGTATCCTGATTATCAATGGACTATTCGGGGTGGTGTTGATCAACGATTTGGTCACGGGTTTACAACAAAGGTGACTAATGCTTTGTTAGAAATGTCTGAGCCAGCGTTATTAAACGCTTTTCCGCGAAAATCCTTTGTTCCTGCACACAATGAAGATTATGTACCGATTGTTAATGTTGCCAAATCCGTAGGGTTGATTGATTAATGCTGGCGTTGGTTGATCATTTTTCCGGTTATCAAAACCGTCATGTTTTACGTAATATTAATATCACTATTACAGAAGGCGAAAGTGTGGCTGTTGTGGGAGAGAGTGGTGCAGGGAAAAGCACGTTGTTACGCCAGCTATATCAACTCTCCCCTAAAACGATTGCCCTATGCCCGCAATCCTTGGGGTTGGTTCCATCCTTGTCTGCATTCCATAATATTTATATGGGACAGTTACATCAACGAACACCACTTAAGCATTTATTGAATTTGTGTTGGCCACAAACCACTGCGTGGAATAATGTGCTGTCGATAGCAAAACATGTGGGCGTGCAAGAGTTACTTCGACAACCGGTTGCTAGTTTGTCAGGAGGGCAACAGCAGCGCGTTGCACTTGCACGGTGTTTACTCCAGGCTCAATCGAAGATCGTTACCACGTTTATAGGTGATGAGCCCGTATCTTCCGTTGATCAAAAACACGGTGGGTTGTTATTGGGCCAGTTAAAAGAACAGTTCACGACGGTGATTGTTGCGATCCATGATCGACAGTTGGCGTTACAGCAATTTGATCGAGTAATTGGCATTCAGCATGGCAGTGTTGTTTTTGACGAGCTCTCGTCAACGTTAACATTGCAGGATTTATCTGCAGTGTGTCGTGATCAGTAATGCCTGGTTTGCAAAAGGGAGACTCTACGCTGGAAGGTTTTTTTTCTAAATATTTATCTAGAAAAATACCGCTCTCGTTGCCAACAAAAACCACCTTGATGTTGATTGTGGTAGCAATCGCCTGTCTATTTTATGCAGATATAGAGGTTGCTATGACCTCTCCTTGGGCTGAGCTGCAGCGATTAATGTTGGGGGCGTTAACTCCGTCTTATCCCTCGATGTCCGAGTTGTTTCACGCTGTTGTATTAACGGTACAGTTTGCGGTAGTGGGTGTCATGGTGGGGGTACTGTTTGGATTTGCCTTTGCTTGTGCTTATCAATGGGCAGCGGTTCGTTGGTTTTGTGCATTGACCCGTGCGATACATGAATTGTTTTGGGCGTTATTGTTAATTGCGGTGATTGGCGTGTCACCATTGGCAGGATTGTTGGCTATTGCTATTCCTTATTCGGGGATATTCGCCAAAGTGTTTTATGAGATGTTATTACAAGCAAATCCAGGCCCTGATTTGGTATTAAAAGAAAAAGCGGACGTAGTATCGCGTTTTTTTTATGGGCGATTAGCGCAGATGGCACCTCGCATGGCGCGTTATATACGGTACCGTTTGGAATGTGCTTTACGCTCCAGTGCGGTGTTGGGGTTTGTTGGGTTACCAACACTGGGTTATCACTTAGAGTCGGCAGTTAAAGAAGGGCATTACTCTGAGGCATGGTTGTTAATGTACGTTTTGTTGGCGTTAATAGGTAGTAAGAAATGGTGGTTTAATCGTCGCACCTGGTTGGGGTTGACGGTATTAGCTTGTGCATTTTTTCCATTTACAGAAAGTATTTCGTTGCAAAACTTGGGGCAGTTTTTTACTGAAGAATTAGTGCCGTCTCCATTACGAGGTGTAGATCTGGGCGGTGATTCATCTCAGTCTACGCTCTCTTTATTTGCTTCTTTGTTGTTTCCTTGGCTTCAGGTATTGTGGGTTAACGAGGTTTTTCCTGGCGTTATTAATACACTAGTGCTTACGATGCTGGCCCTGATTGCGACAGGTGTATGTGTATTGATGTTGTTGCCGCCACAATCAGTGTGGTTTGCTGGAAAGAACATGCGTTTTGTGGGTCAGGGTATAGCGTTAATTTTACGTTCGCTTCCTGAGATTGTGCTGGCGTTTATTGTAATGCTGTTGGTTGGGCCATCAATGTTACCGGCAATTATTGCGTTAGCGATTCACAATGGTGGCGTTATTAGTCATCTATTACAGCATCAAATAGACGAACTACGTTTACGTGAAGATCACCCTAAAGGGTTGTTGCTTTTTTGTTATGAAATCATGCCGCGTATCTCGACGCAATTTATGAGTTTTTGGTTGTATCGTTGGGAAGTGATTATGCGGGAAACCGCAATTTTGGGTTTGTTGGGAATCCCCACGCTGGGGTTTTATATTGATTCTGCCTTTGAAGATATACGGTACGATAGGGCATTATTGCTAATTCTGACCGCTGCAGCACTCAACCTTTTTATCGAGGCTCTGTCTGGGCGGTTGCAGAAGAAATTATACAATAAACATCGTTGATGCTTGTTGTGATCTTCGAGGTTGTTATGCCTCGTCAGTAACTACTCCTCGGTAATCATCGCCAACCGAGCATCATTTAAGCGAACAACATTATCTTTCACTTCAATTTTGCTGACGGTCACGGGTTGTCCACTAAGTGCTGCTGCCCCGGTTAGTTTATCCACTAACGTTTCATCAGTGATGTCATTAATACTCACCCCAGGGTGCTCTGAAGCGACAGCCAATTGACTGCCTTTTCTTGAGTGTCCCCAGCCATGTGGGATACTAATAACCGACGGCATAATGTTATCGGTAACTTCAACAGGTAAGCGAATCTCACCACTTCTAGAGCTAACGGTGATCATGTCTCCATTCTCAATAAGCAGTCGTTTTGCATCCTTTGGGTGAATGTATGCAGTACAGCGGTTTTTGCCTTTTACTAAACGGTAACTATTGTGTAGCCACGAGTTATTGCTGCGAACATGGCGTCGTCCAATAAGCAAAAAGGTCTCTTTGGTTCTTTTGGGCACGTTAGCTAAACGTTCTTGTAATCGAGAGACATCTTTTAAGAACATCTTTGGCACAAGATTGATTTGTTTGTTGGCGGTTGCTAATCGTTGCGGTAAACATGAATTCAGTGCGCCAAGGTCAATGCCGTGAGGGTGTTTCTTTAAGGTCTTGAGACTGAGTTGCGTACCGCGATCTTTATTCGTTTGATTGTACGGGCTTAGATCTAGCGCTAGCCGAGCAATATTTTTGCTGGATAGTCTGTTGTAGAGGAGGTCAACCAATTGCTTTTGTTGTTTTTCAAGTTGAGGAACCTTGGTGCCATAAGGCCCTGTTCGTAACAACAAGTCTAAGATGCCATCGGCTCCGAGTCGCTCAAGAAGTTTATGCTTAACCTCGGCAGCGGCCCAAGAAATGGGAGATTTGCTTTCGAAGCGCTTGGTTAATTCTAAAAGGATTTGCCAATCGTGACGGGTGTCGGGAGCGGGGTGGAATAATGGTGGAGAATATTTAGCGGTATTGCGAACGCTCACCATACTAAGCCCTAAGTCATAATGGCTGTGCTCAAGTGGACCTGTCGGTGGCAAAATGATATCAGCATGTTGCGTCGTTTCATTAAGGTAGAAATCAATAGCGACCATAAACTCTAGGCCTTCAAGACCCTTTTCAAGTTTCTTGCCGTTAGGAACCGATAACACGGGATTGCCAGCACAGGTTATCAGGCCTTTGATTTGCCCTTCGCCTGGCGTTAGCATCTCTTCTGCCATTGTGGTGGCAGGGTATTCACCGCCAAATTCTGGCAAGCGAGATACGCGACTTTTTCGACTGTTAAAGGTGCCTGTTTGACCAAATACATTGGAAAGGCCAACAAGGTCGATGGCGGGCTGAGTGAACATCATGCCGCCTTCTTCGTCCATATTCCCTGTGATGACGTTAACCGCCATGATCAACCAGCTGCTGAGGCCACCAAATTCTTGTGTTGATGTGCCCATTCGGCCATAACAACAAGCGCTATCGGCTTTTGCAAATTCAGAGGCTATTTGTCGGATAGCTTTAGCGCTGATACCGGTATGTGGTGCGACTTTTTCGGGGGTGAACCCTGTCACCATATTACGCAGAATATTTAACCCATGAGTGAAGTCTTCCGCTCGGCCTAAATTTACTAAATCTTTACGGAACAGAGTATGGATAATACCCATCAATAACAGCGCATCACTTCCCGGTGTAATAAAGTGGTGACGGTCAGCGACATCGGAGGTTTCTGTTTTACGTGGGTCAATGGTGATGAATTTGCCACCACGTTGTTGGATGGCCTTAATGCGTGTTTTGATATCTGGCGCCGTCATGATGCTGCCATTGGACGCGATTGGATTGCCCCCAATACATAAAAAATAATCGGTGCGATCAATATCGGGAACAGGTAGCAGTAACTGGTTGCCGAACATTTTCATCGCCACAAGCATCGGTGCCAACTGATCAACAGACGTTGCACTATAGCGATTGTGGGTTTTTAACGACGCCATAAACGGGGCAATGGTTAACATGCTACCGAGGTTATGTACCGTTGGATTCCCGGTGTACATGGCGAGTGCATTTTTGCCATGTTTGGCTTGAATAGTTCGTAATCGAGAGGCAGCTTCATTGAAGGCATTTTCCCAACTAATGCGCTCCCAACCTTGTGGTGTTTTTAATAGGGGGTAGCGTAAACGATCCTGGTCATCGTGTAGGTCTTGCAGTGCCACCGCTTTTGGGCAAATATGGCCTCGACTGAAGGGGTCGTGCTTATCCCCCTTAACCGATACTACCTTACCTTTTTCGTGGGTGATGACCACTCCACACATAGCTTCGCATAAGTTGCAGGTTCGGTAGTGTTTTTCCTGGCCAGGCATATTGGATCCTTTTTGTAAGCGGTTGGGCGCTAATCTTTTTATAGAGGCTCATGTTACTCGCGTGTGGCGAAGGATGCAAAGATAGGGGACAATAGCCGGCAGAATGTAATGAACACCGAAAAGAAGCCTATAAGACTGTCAGGAGAGACGTCATTGATCATTATTAAGAAACTGTTTTTGGCCATACTTGGGGGCGCACTGGCTGCTAGTGCATTTTATTGGTACCTAGATCGTGCTAACCCGTTGTTACAGATGGCAGAGCAATACCGCGAGCAACGAGGTGTATCGGGAGAGAAGCTGCTTGAGTTGCCCGATGTTGATTATGAACAGTGGAATAAGGTCGCGCTATTTGATGTATTAAGTGAAACGTTTGATCTTTCAAAAAATCTGGGCGAGGTGCAAGAACTGGATTTAGTCGGTAAAAGCGTTGATCCGCTGTTGGAGCGATGGATTGTACGGTTGTTGAACCGTCAGGCGAGTATCACTGGTAAAGCCCCGTTGTCAGCTGATTCTCAAGCGCGTATGACTAACTTGTTACTTAATATGAGAGAGGCCACAAAGAGCGCAGCAATGGCGCAGCGAGATGGTAGAGAGCTTTCGAGCGATGACAAAGTAAAAGTTGCCTCCTTAATGGCTAAGGGGGAGCTGCTCTTTGCGGATGAACTCGGTATGCCGTTGTCTGGGTTTATGGCTGAATTGGCAAAAGGTGATCTTAGAACACTGCTTAACCCATCACCGGGAACTTGATTTTGTAAGGTGTTGGTAAACTTGCATTTTTTCAACTGATAATAAAAAGTTCTAATGAATCACTCTGTATCCTCTTGAAAAAAGATCCCGTAGCGGTCTAACATGAAGACCTCAACAACCTGTTCTACACAATTTATAACCGTTTTCTATCTCCTCAGCTTAGTTGACGTACACAATGTGTGGATCGGGTTGTTTGAGCCAACCC
>CAJXXT010000209.1 GCA_913063495.1 uncultured Gammaproteobacteria bacterium
AAATTACTGGCTGCTAGATGAATTGCCGCTCGCACACGTTGATACGTAGCACAGCGACAAGCGTTTCCTGACATGGCGTCGTCTATCGCATCATCTGAAGGCTTTTCATTACGGCTAAGTAGTCCCACAGCGGACATGATCTGACCTGACTGGCAATACCCACATTGAACAACATCAAGTTCACGCCAAGCAGACTCAACAACCTCTGCAACATTTCCATTAATTGCTTCTATCGTCGTCACTTCTTTATTCTCAATGGCACTAATAGGCAACACACAGGATCGTGTTGGTACGCCATTTAAATGGACAGTACAGGCACCACATGAAGCAATACCGCACCCATATTTGGTTCCCGTCAGATCTAATTCGTCTCTCAACACCCAGAGTAAAGGTGTATCACTGGGTGTTTCAACCGTGACTTGTTTACCGTTTAACGTGAAGGTTGCCATATGAAGCATTCCTATTTGGAATATATTGAAGTTGTAAATTTTATCGTACACTGAGGATATTAGGTATGGCGTTAAAAGCAAACCCATTTATAAACTACAACAATGGACGGCTTACGTCCCAAAGGATAGGCTTGCTCGTTATTATTGAGTTTTTGTGGTTATATGGGGCCATGCCTGAGGATATCAATAAATATAAGGAACAACGATTATGAAAATTATTGCATTTGCAGCAACGAGTCACAGAAAATCAATTAATAAGCAATTGGTCGAATATGCTGCTCATTTATTAACAAAAGTCGACGTTGAAATATTAGACTTAAACGATTACGAAATGCCTTTATATAGCCAAGACAGAGAAGAGGAATTGGGTCATCCTAAGTTAGCAAAAGAGTTTCTATCAAAAATCGCGGATAGTGATGGCATTATGATTTCTTTTGCCGAACATAATGGGTCGTATACCGTCGCTTATAAAAATATATTTGATTGGTGTTCTCGCATTGAACCTAAAGTTTACCAAAATAAACCGATGGTTCTCTTTTCTACGTCACCCGGATCTCATGGCGGCGCTAATATCTTAGCTACAGCGGTAAATTCAATGCCTCATTTTAACGGCATTGTTAAGGCGAGTTTATCTATACCCAGTTTTTATGACAATTTTGATTCGGAAAAACAAATATTAAAACACGAGGAACTTAATGAGCAATTTAAAGATGTTGTCAGTCATCTGAATCATTTAAAATAGAAAACGAAACATTTTGGATTCCGATGCATCCAGAGTAGCAATATCATTGAGCAAAGTCACTGGCGGGTCAAACGCATCAAAAACCAACGTTGGAATAAACTCTAGCGAAAATCCCAGCGTTGGTTATTACCATTACGTCGCCACCAGATGCCCACCTTGCTGCCCGCTTGATCTCCAAAGGCATCCAGGGCAAAAAACTTAGAGGACATTAGCTGAATCTGTCCGGTTTCTAAGAGCCTAAATTGCTGCTTGGAGGAGTCACTACACTCTGCCAAATAAACCTTACTCCAATACAACGCCCTGCCGTTATGTTCGATACATTGGCCTGGCTCTCCCGATAAATGGATACGTTCCTCTTCATCCAGCCACCAATGGGTTTTCGTGTCGTCACAGTTGTTAATCACAATATTCTCGCCTTCAAAATCTAAACAACCCCACCGTTGATTTTGTAGCTGAAATCCTGTTGTCTGCATACTAATAACAGCATCACGCCCATCCAAACTTTTAAGATAGTTAACCAATTGATCCGCTTGCATTTGTGATAAGTCCTGGGCATTACCATGGCCCTGCTGCGATAACACATCATATAATGTCGCTGCTTTACCATGATGAAAATACGGTGCTGTATTCCAAAGCCCTAACAAGGTTGGGGTATCAAAGGCAGTGCCCTCAGATAGAGGCGGTAATACATGCCGCCGTTCATCGACAAAAACTTGTCCGGCGTGACAGCTAGTACAATCCAGTTCGTTAAACAGTTCGCGCCCTGCTGCTGCCGAAATGCTTAATGAACCATCTACATTTTTAGCTGGGCTTTTGCCAACACCTGTTAACGATGAAACATAAGTCGCTAACGCATCCAATTCAGCGTTTAAACCCGCTTTAGGATTACCGAGTGGATTACTTGTATGACTAAAATCTTCATCCGATAAAAATCCAGTACCACCAAAACCATTTCGAATATCGTTTTCGAAATCTTGTATCTCATCAAAGTTCGCAGTCCAGTGTACGTTGCCATGCCCCATGCCTGCCCGACCTTGCAAGGTAATGGTATTTCTGAGCCCTTCCCCGCGCTCGGTAAAGTCCCAGGTTCGACCATCATGTCCACCATCCACATGACAGCTTGCACAGGAAATATAGCTTTCTCGGCTCATTCTGGTGTCATCGGCGTTATAGAAAATTTGTTTACCCAGTAGCGTACTTTCAGTCAACAACTCGCTGGATACAGTCGACAGGGTTTCGAGCTCAGTAACGGAAAAGTTCGACGAAGACAGTAATCCGCTAACATCCAAAACACTGACACTTCGACTCATAAAATTATGCACATAGAGACGTCCAGAAGCAGCATCAATCATTAGACCTTGAGGCGCTAAGGGTGTTTCAATTTCAACACGCTGCGAACCACTAAATACATCCATCACGGCTACTTTATTGGAACCTTGCAATGCAACAAATAGATAGTCACCCAATGGACTGTAAACAGCCGCGCGAGGATTAGAACGGTTATCAAAATCAACTTCCCAGGAGGCTTGCGTGGAAAGATTAATTTGGTGAGCTACGGCACGCACTGTTTTATCATGGGCAAGGGTTTGCCCATCGTTAAATTCACCTCTAAATATATTGTCTTTTTTAGCGACTACCACCAGCTCATTCCCACTGGGACTAATGGCCAGATCAAATAAATAGTTCGCAACGCCTCGTGCACGATCTTGTGTATCTACGGTTGCGGTATCTGGTTCGATAATAATGGTACTAGACCATTGCATACTGCCTGCAAGTTCGAATTCATAAACCTGTGCTCCCGCATCTGGGGACACCAAACGGGAAACATAGGCTTTAACGCCATCACCCGCGATAGTAATAGCACGAGGGTCTTCTACATCCGCCGTTTGTAGCTGTTTGCCATGAGTGTCAAGTTCAACAACCTTTCCGCTGCCTGACAACGACACCAAGCTCGTTTGGCGTTGCTCGCTAAATACAATGGCAAAAGGCGCTGAGCCATAAGGCAACGAGATACGCTGAACAATTTCACCGGTGGTATTTAGGCGTACGATCGCATCATCACCACGAACAGTTACCCATAACTCATCGGTTACCAATAGTTCATCAGCTACCAGGGCAATCGTTTGGGGCTCATTACCCACCGTGGTTTCCCATAAGATCTGCAACGAAGTTTTACTAATTGCTGTCACGGTGTTGTTATCGGGATTAACAACATATATCACGTTTTCTGTTTGCGCTAAGGTTGATGTTTGCACCCCTGGGTTTTCTGACAGTGGCGGAACAATGGTTTTAATAAAGGTTTCCTGTCGCACCAAACCATTCCATCGTATTTCCAAGCGCACTTGATAATGACCAGGTTCAGAATATTCATGGTTTATCGCTGCTGAGCTTAATACTCCGGAACTGTTGCCATCACCAAAGTCCCATTTATAGGTGGCGCCGGGTAATTCATCTACTAAAAAGATATCAAACGCTACATCAGCACCAAGTTGATCTGCTTGGAGGGTATGATCCGCAACCTCTACATGCACCTCTAAATACTGTTGATCGGCTCCGGTAGTAAAGTTAGCAGTGAAAGCCTGCTGCACTTTATTACCCATCACATCCGCAACACCATTAACAGGCAAAACAACCTGATACGTCGTATAAGGTTGCAAAACTTCACTCGGGGAGAAATTCACAATGCCATTTTGCAAACTATATAAACCGTGAATTTGCACGCCATTTTCATCTAGGATACGAACGTTTTCTGCAGTCACAGAATTAAAATTCAACACGTCGCTAAAACTAATACCAATGGCAGTACTGGTCGCAACGCCTTCTGCATTATCTCTGGGTGCTGTGTTTAATACTGCTGGGGGCAACTCATCGGGTTCTGCCGAATGAGGCATAAAGGCACTACCGGTTCCGTGATCATTACCAATGAACACAAGATTACCGAGTGGGCTTACTTGCCCATGATCAACTAAGCGCACTAATGGCCCTGCAATTGTCCCACTGCCCACATCAACGGGGCTCGATGGGTCTGAAATATCAATTTTATGCACGCGATCTTCAGTGCCTTGGAACACATAATGATCTTGAAACGCACAATACAGTTGACCCGGCACCGCCAGTTGATCGTCGACAAGCGTAAATTCATTGGGATCCTGTAAATCATACAATACCATTCGTGCGCTAGCACCACGCACAGATACCGCCATGTGCTCGCCATTAAAACAACTGGCGTAGTAGAACTGATCGAGGTCAGGGATACGATCAAGAATCTGTGGGTTAACAGGATCACTGATATCTAGACTGGCAAAACCATCGCGGTTTTGCATGCTAGAAATGACTAACTGATTGCCAAAGGTAAAAATTGGCCCAACACGAAAGCCGCCCAAATCTGAAACCGGCACCGGGTTAGGCTGACCATTACGATCGGCCAAAACGGGGTAGGCAGGGTCACTCGCATCAACAATAAAAATCCCCTGTTCCGAGCTGGCAACATACACGTAGGGTGCTTGCCAGGTTAATTGCCAAGCCACATTGGAATAGTCGCCACCATTCACACCGGGTAGATCAATATCACCAACACGCTGTAGATCGTTTAAGTCCGTAAAGTCCCAAAACTCTACACCAATAGTACTTTGAAAGGCCATGTAGCGACGTTCATGAATACGCGCCAATCCAAAGGCATGGGGTTCTTTTAACGCTGTGGTACGCGCCTCGGCTTCATACACTCGCCTGATTAACGAGGGGTTGTAGGGGTCAGACACATCGTAAAAAAGAAAGCCGCCAGGCCCTTGACCACTATCTGGAGCGAACAGCGTGAAGAAATATCCATCAATCATCATCCCCAAGTTAGTGCCAAACGGCTTGCTGCCAGCATGTACGCCGGGTAAGCCATTATCGTGATTAACCCAACCGATGGGTTGAAACAGATCTTGCGCAGGATAGTGTTGATTGGCTAATCCGGGCCCGGGCAATGGCATTGGCCCTGCGATACCGTCACCGCGATCCAGCAAACCAAGCTTTTGGCCGATAAAATTCAGCAGTTCTAAAAAGCCATTTAGCGGGTCTTCTTTGATTAACCCAGCAAAATCTAAGATAAATTGACCGATTTCATTAACCGTATGGAGCACATCATCTAGCCCTGAGCTAATTTCATCGAAGCTGATGGCGGCGATTGATACTTCGTTAGGATTCTCCGCATACACTGGATTGGCCATTACCCCCCACGCTAACACCATGAAAATAAGGATTTTTATGCTAGCACGAACCAAAGAAAGGAAAGCAAACATAGGAGGTACAATCACTCTGTTATTTTTATTTTTTTATGAAAGCACAAATTATCACACCTAGAACTAACGTGCTACAATCAGGGCGATAATTTACTAGTCAAGATGTAGTACATAGGTGTCCCCCCAAAATGAGAGGCTAGAAAATCGATAAAGGCGCGGAATCGAGCAGGCATATGCCTAGTCTGCGGATACACCGCATAGATGTTCATCGCATACCATTGATAATCCGTTAGAACCGGTGTTAACACGCAGCGCTCCACCGCTCCATGTACTATAAAGCTGGGTTCACATAATATACCCAAACCGGCCACGGCAGCTTCCACCAGAGCATCGCCGTTTGTTGCGCGCATACGCATTGGCACCTTAACATTGGCGGGTCTATTGTCTTTATCACGGTAATGCCAGGTACACGGCTGACTGAGGTTGCCATAATGATGCGCTGGCATCTCTGATAAATCCTGCGGTGTCTCAGGCCTGCCATGGAACTTAATGAGCAATTTAAAGATGTTGTCAGTCACCTGAATCATTTAAAATAGAAAACTAAACATTTTTAGCGGTAAGAAACTGTTCATCGATTAGAAGACATCGCCAGGAAAAACCATTCACTTTCGATCCATTGATAGAGAAACCTTCAGGGCATCTGGCGAGCCACCACTTGATTACGCCCATTATCTTTCGCCGTGTATAGTGCGTCATCTGCAAGACTAAACAACATCTCAGGCTCTACTTCTACACTGGGAATTGTTGTCGCCACTCCAAGGCTAATTGTCAGCTGCAAACTGTGACCAGGAATTTCAATACTAAGAGCCTCTATGTGCTCTCTTAAATGCTCTGCTAAATGACTTGCACCAGGAAAGTCTGTATTTGGAAGGGTCATCACAAATTCCTCTCCGCCAAAGCGAGATACGGCATCAGCGGGTCTCTTTACGAGGTTTTTTAACGCAGAAGCGACGATTCTTAAACATTCGTCCCCCGCACTGTGACCATAGTTATCATTTACTTTTTTAAAGTAATCAATATCAACCATGATAATTGACAAAGGCAACCGCTCTCGGCGTGCTCGCAACCACTCTACCGGGTAATTTTCATCAAAAAAACGTCTGTTCATCACACCAGTAAGTCCATCGGTAGTACTCAATATATGCAGCTGCTTATTTACCTCTGCAAGCTTGTCGAGAGTTGCTTCCAATGTTTGCGTTCTCTCTTGGACCCGACCTTCTAGTTCCCTATTTATTTTTTGCTGAAAATTAAATTTAGTTTCCTGTATCGTAGACTTAAGCTCAACACTCTCTAGCAGTGCTGCCTCTTTTTCTTTTCGGGCGGTGTTGATTCGATTTGCCAGACCGAGTGAAAGTAAAAAAACTTCTAGTATGGAGCCTACCTGAAGTGCGTTTTCAGTGAAAGCATTGGAGGGAGCTATGCCGAGTATCAACAATGTATAAGTCATTGCTCCAATAATGACGGCTGTCCAGGCAATAGTATAATATCGAGCAGCGACAAGACCTGCCTTCCACATTAAGAGGCCTGCCAACAACAATAAAGCACCACCAGGAAGAGCAACTAGTGGGATCAGCGTCATTACAAAAGAAACCGGTAAAACAAAAGCACACAAAGTGATGACAACCCAAATTAACGACAAACAATACAGTATGCGATAGTACGTAGGATGGTTATTCCTGAGTGACAAATATTCGTTGGTAAAAAGTGCCGTCGAGCCTATCGAGATAGAGGCCAAAACCGGATAAAGCTGTGAATTTTGCCACACGCCGTTGGGCCAAATGTATTGGAACGCCAATCCTTTTTCGATAAACATCCAGGCAGAAAAAGTCACTACAAATAGTACATAATAGAGATAACTCTTGTCTCGCAAAGAAAAATACACAAACAAGTTGTAGATAGCCATAATCGCCATCATCCCAAAATAAGCACCCTGAATTATGAGTTCTGTTTGACGCTGGCTGGTATATGCCTCCTCTTGCCAAAGAGTGAGTGGCAATTTCATTGTATTAGAGTTTTTTACACGTAGGTAAAGCCAGGTGGTTTGTTGTGGTTCCAGTGAAATTGGAAACAAAAAATGAGGATCTTGTCGCTGTCGTTGAGAAAATGGATATTGATTACCTCCATCCAAACGATAACTATACTCTCCCGCCATTAAACCTGACTGAGGTAATATATAGAGCTCAATTACGTCAATGGTGGGGTTTCCTATTTCTAGCAACCAATCGGCAATATGAAGACCATCATTAAATAACGGTATCGCAAACCAGTACGCAGAATCTGCTGCTATGCCAAAATTTGGAGTCTCAACCTTGCTGTTCTGCCAGGATGCCTTCATGACCGGGGAGGTTATCTCGGATAAAGCCAACTCTCCGGTTTTATCTTCGATATATTGAAGCCGATGTCCTAAATCATAATGTGGCTTAACGGTACTGATAACAAGTACTTCAGCGCCGTAAGAATATAGGGGAAATATGAATATCATCCCCAGCACCCCATAAATCAACCGCAAATACGAGTGAGAAATGAGCTTCAAGTTTAATCCCATACAACTATCACTGCTAATCATTAGCGTCAAATAGACATTCCTTTGAGTCTAGCACTAGCGGGGTTATCTGCCTTGAATATCTCTAGATTGATCAGCCAATTCAACTGTTACAACACACAATATTCTATTTGAATGCACGTCCAAAATATAGACTATAAATTTTCTAACCTTTTCATAATGTTGTCATAATGTTGTCATAATCTTTTCAAAACAACTCTCATTACCTAAGTGCGTCGGCCAATAACTCAACATGTCCTGCCAGCACAGCACTTCCCATCGTTAAATTGACAATGGAGGCGCCTGCCTGTTGGCATATTTCATCTCGCCGCTCTGGCTCCTCGATGTAGTTCATCGATAATTGAAACATCTCTCGGCTAATCGCTTCAGAAACCGACAATAGGCTTGCGGAATCTAATTTTGGCAACAACCCCAGAACTTCTATATCTTCCGCCATATCGTGAGCGAAGTCTTTCATCAGTGCCCTAAGGGCTTTGCGTAACACCGGTGATGAACCATGCAATTCCCTAACCCCGACAATAAACGCTTCGGGGTTAGACTCCACAAATTTGAAAAACAATTCCACCGTAGCATTGTTCACCTGTAATGAACGCACAAAATTAAGCCGGGGATTTTCCTGCCAACTGATGGAAAGTGAGCCCTCTGGTACCGCTGACTCAGCCGCTTCACGTCGTAAATCTCGTAACGGCTGACGAATCTGATCCATCACCTCACTAATAATGGCCAATCCTAGCTCATCAAAATCTTTAAAGTGACGGTAGAAAGTATTCGGGTTAAGCCCTGCATTTCTTGCTAACTCTCTTAGACTAAAGGCGTCTAAGCTACGGGTATTTACCGCTAGTTTAAGCGCAGCCTCCATTAAAAGGCGCTTCCCTTCTACCTTCACGTTTTTTAGATAACTCATAAAACACTTCTTCTATACAAATTGGCGTGCAATGTATCGAATTCTACTGGCTCTTGACTTCATTGTATACAATCGTATACCTTAAGATCAAGCGTAGACACTTGTATACCCCTCAAAATACTGGATGGAAGGACAACACAATGGCGCAGTCAGTAGAACATCACAAAATTGCCATCATCGGCAGCGGATTCTCCGGCCTAGGTATGGCCATCAAACTTAAGCAAACGGGAGAACATGATTTTGTTGTGTTTGAAAAGGAAGGTGGTGTCGGCGGGACATGGCGTGTTAACCACTACCCCGGCTGTGCCTGTGATGTACCCTCTCACCTCTACTCTTTTTCTTTTGCATCCAACCCGACTTGGTCGCGCATGTTTTCTCCGCAACCAGAGATCAAAAAATATTTAGAACACTGTGCTGACAAATTCAAACTAACACCCCATATTAGATTAAATAACGCTGTAACCAGTGCTCGCTGGGATGAAACCAATGCCCTATGGCACATCATCGATCAACACGGTAAGCAACACACAGCAACGATGATAGTTGCAGGTACCGGCGGTTTATCCATCCCCTCTTACCCCAACCTTAAAGGTGTTGATTCATTCAAGGGCACCATTTTCCATTCTCAAAACTGGAATCATGAATTTGACCTAACGGGAAAACGTGTTGCTGTTATCGGTACCGGTGCATCAGCCATTCAATTTGTTCCCCATGTTCAAAAACAAGCTAAACAAATGGATCTTTACCAACGCACGGCTCCTTGGGTAATGTCTAAACCTGACAGAGCAATGTCATGGGCAGAGAGAAACCTCTTCAAACGTCTTCCAGCAGCGCAAAACGCATTGCGTAAAAGCATTTATTGGATGCTGGAAAGTCGTGTTTTAGGGTTTACGATAAACCCTCGATTAATGGTCATCGCAAAGCGTTGGGCGTTAAACCATATTCGCACGCAGATCACTGATCCTGAATTACGTAAAAAAGTAACTCCGGACTACACCATCGGTTGTAAACGAATTTTGATGTCTGATGATTATTATCCCGCATTAGAGCAACCCAATGCTGATGTCATTACTACTGGCATTCAAGAAATTAAAGCCAACAGCATTGTGACTATTGATGGCCAAGAGCGAGAAATAGACGCCATCATCTATGGTACAGGGTTTACCGCAACCAGCCCTATTCCAAAAGGAATCATCTTCGGACGCGACGGTGTTGATTTAGTGGATACATGGAAAGATGGGCCTGAAGCTTACAAAGGCACCACCGTTTCTGGCTTCCCTAACCTCTTTATGTTGATGGGTCCCAATACTGGATTGGGGCATAACTCGATGGTTTATATGATCGAGTCACAAATTACCTATGTGTTAGAAGCCATGAAGAAAATGCGCAAAGATAACCTCGCTTATGTGGATGTTCTACCAGAAGCCCAAGCAAACTATAACGAAGTCATTCAAAACAAAACCTCTGGCTCAGTATGGAGCTCCGGTGGTTGTCAGAGCTGGTACCTTCACCCTGAAAGCGGAAAGAACGTAAC
>CAJXXT010000210.1 GCA_913063495.1 uncultured Gammaproteobacteria bacterium
ACCGGCAAACACTTGTCGTCCAATATAAAATCAAACAACATTGAAACAAGGTTAATGAGATCAGCATCCACTTCTTCGACTTTTTCAGGGCCCTTTTTTGACTCCCTTTCTCGAAGAAAATTCGCTAACATCTCCCTAACAGCAATATTTGACACCCAATCAGTATCTGACTGGGTTTCTGTTGGGGGTTGCGAGCTTTGAATACCTGAAAGTACATTAACTAGCTCATCTTGCTTTATCGGTGTCGCTGAAGGCAACACCGATCCAATCACTTGATTGGAAACAGAAACACCCGCCGCTCCGGATGATACCCCTCGAATCGAAGCCATCAACTCTTGCATTTGCTCAAAGAATGCGCTGGCGACCTGCGCTCCTGTTGACTGTGCATTCTGTGCTTGTGCTTGTGCTTTGTTCGCTTGCGCTTTAGATGCAGATATCGTGGTAGTTTTTACTAATTTTTTAGGCGTATTCTTCAAATCAGCCAATACACCGGCTTTTGCCAGCTGGTAATTACTATTGTCTGCTATTCGATTAAAATTCTTCAGTACATAACGTTCGAACAATTTATAGACGATCAGTTTATATTTAATATCACACCGTAAATCAGAAGACGCTTCTTGAAACGCCTCACATAAGTGTTTGGGAGACAGCGGGTTAGTTGCACTTGTTACCGTTACATTCATTGTCAACGCATCAAGGCGCTGAGTTAGCTGGCTTAGCACATCCAAATTTGAATCACTGGCTCGTGAAATCATTGACTCTATGGCAACAGTTTCTTCCAACTCATCATCTTGAACCAGAGATAACTCATCTAAACTTGAGATAGCTTTTATTGTAGGTTTATTTAACTCTGAGGTGGGGTTAGGCAATTCTTTAAATAGCCGTGCGACATGTTGATATAATTTTCGCTCTAGGCCTTTTCGCAACAAGCGCAGTTCACGCATTGTTGCTAAACACGCATCATGGTCTTCGCTATTACTAGCTTTTTGTGCATATTCAAAAAATACGTCATCCACTTGAAAGAACATTGCACCGACTAAATTATGCAAATCTTCCAGCGCTCGATTACGCACTTTCAAATATAACGCAGGCAACGTTATGTATTGCGCAGCATTACCCTTTTTCGCTTCAGCAGTTGCTTCTACTTCAACAGCAGTCACCGTGCTTACGCATTTTAAATTTGGCTTTTGTGCCATGACAACGCCTCGACTAAACCACTAACAAAAAACTTCTTACGTGCTCTGATGATTGTAACGCCAACTGACAAAAAAGGGCGTTTATTAACCATCTCGAACCCCATAAATTGAGTATAGGCTTATTTTTTGTACAGAATAGAGGGTAAAATCGATTGCGTGAACCCAATCACATAAAAAATTGACTCTTTTTTGATCGCAAAATGACGGTATTTTGACTTGCCTGTTTCAAATCCCTCTACTTCACTTTAAGCCATTGAACCTATACAGGTTTGATATTTTTAACGTACACTTCAAACCTTATTCTGTTTTGATTTTTTTAACCGCTATTACGTTAGAAAACCTTCATCTCAGCATTTTTGCTTATAAAACACGCGTCTCATCACCCTATAAGGCCTTCTGCATGGAAACCATAGAATCGTCACTCTCCTTTATTAGTGGACAAATTCTTTGGGGGCCACCCATGTTATTTGCGTTGGCTTTTACAGGTCTCTACTTAACCATCGGCCTAAAAGCAATTCCTTTACGAAAAGTGGGTTACGCTTTTAAGCAATTATGGGCGGGCAGGAAAGAACAAGGCGATGGACAAATAAGTCCATTTAACGCCTTAATGACATCACTCTCTGCCACCATTGGTACGGGGAATATTGCGGGCGTTGCGACCGCTATATTCTCAGGCGGCCCCGGTGCGTTATTTTGGATGTGGTGTATTGCATTAGTCGGTATGGCAACAAAATATGCAGAGGCTGTTTGCGCCGTCCACTTTCGAGAGAAGGACGGTGAAGGTAATTATGTTGGCGGCCCCATGTATTACATCAAAAACGGTATGGGAGAACGCTGGAAATGGCTAGGTATCGCTTTTGCGGTGTTTGGCATGTTGGCAGGTTTTGGCATTGGTAATACCGTTCAATCCAACTCCGTTGCTGATGCACTCGAAAGTACCTTTGGTATTGCCCCGATTGTTACGGGAATTACACTGGCAGTATTGGTGGCCATGGTGCTGCTCGGTGGTATTCAACGCCTAGCAAAGGTCGCCGGTAAGCTCGTTCCGATAATGGCAATACTATATATAGTGGCAGGGGTTGTTACCTTAGCCATCAATGCGGAGCAAATCCCTGCTGCCTTTAGCTTGATTTTCACTCATGCATTCAACCCTACAAGCGCCGCAGGTGGTTTTGCCGGTGCAACCGTCTGGGCAGCCATTCGATTTGGTGTTGCTCGAGGGGTATTTTCCAACGAAGCGGGTTTGGGTAGCGCCCCAATCGCCCATGCAGCAGCACAAACTGACAACCCCGTTCGCCAAGGCACTGTTGCTATGCTTGGTACCTTTATTGATACCCTAATCATCTGTACAATCACCGGCCTGGTGATTATTGTCACTGGCGCTTGGACAAGTGGCGAAAGCGGCGCAAGCTTATCAACCCTTGCCTTTAATACCGCCCTACCTGGCGGCAACTACGTGGTTAGCCTCGGACTAGCGGTATTTGCCTTCACAACTATTTTAGGGTGGAGCTACTACAGCGAACGCTGCACCGCTTTTTTGTTTGGGCCAAAGGCGGTAATGCCATTTAGAGTACTATGGGTTCTTGCTGTACCATTAGGTACTACAGTATCCATGGGGTTTGTTTGGTCATTGGCCGATGCGCTGAATGCGATGATGGCGATACCGAATTTGATTGCGCTAATAGTGCTCAGTCCGGTGGTATTTAGCCTGAGCAAGGCTTACTTTTCAAAGCAGTAAGCGTCGCAGGAATAACCATTCGGCATCAACTCGCAAGAGGGTTGGTGTCACTATTTAAAATACAATTACGAAATATCATATTGAGAACAACCATGTCACACGAATCTTCATCAATTCATTCAAACAATCCATTCCTTCAAGCTGATATAGAAAAAACTGTCGCTTGGGCACTTGAAGAGGACATTCGTGACGGCGATATTACCGCCGCGCTAATCCCTGAAAATGAAATGGCAAAAGCGATGATAATCACTCGTGAGTACGCGGTGTTGTGTGGCGTTGCGTGGGTTGATGAGGTGTTTAAACAAGTTGATTCAGACGTTGTTGTTACATGGCATGTAAAAGATGGGGATAATGTAGAACCTAATCAGGCGCTATTTTCGCTGAAAGGTAAAGCTCGAAGTTTACTGACAGGTGAACGCTGTGCGCTGAATTTTTTACAATCACTTTCAGGGACGGCGACTATTTGTAAAAAGTATGCAGATATAGTGGAAGGTACCGGCGTTAAATTACTGGATACTCGTAAGACGATTCCTGGCTTACGATCTGCCCAGAAATACGCTGTGACGTGTGGTGGATGTTTTAATCATCGCATGGGGTTGTATGATGCGTATTTGATTAAAGAGAATCATATTGCAGCCTGTGGGTCTATTGGGAATGCAGTTGCTACAGCGAAGAAACAGCAGCCGGTCAAACCTGTTGAGGTTGAAGTGGAGAGCATGGATGAGCTGGGGCAGGCTTTGAAAGCTGGTGCGGATACCATTATGCTGGATAACTTTTCATTGGACATGATGCGAAAAGGGGTTCAGCTTGCAGGTGGTAAGGCTAAGCTTGAGGCTTCGGGGGGGGTTACGGATGATACGTTGAAGGGTATTGCTGAGACGGGGGTGGATTTTATTTCTATTGGGGTTTTGACGAAGGATTGTCGGGCGGTGGATTTGTCGATGCGGTTTGTAGGGTAAGTTGTACTATTGAAAGCACGCGCCTTAGCTTCTCTATTCAATATATACATCTAGCAATCCACACTTAACAAAATTCGCATAACTATTACACCTCTTACCTGATCTGCGGAAGGTAAACAGGTAGATATTGACAAATTTTGTCACCAACCCTAAG
This sequence comes from uncultured Gammaproteobacteria bacterium, assembly GCA_913063495.1. Taxonomy (GTDB): domain Bacteria; phylum Pseudomonadota; class Gammaproteobacteria; order Pseudomonadales; family Ketobacteraceae; genus 42-54-T18. The sequence continues at coordinate 4,048 of CAJXXT010000210.1, forward strand.
GGTAGCACCTCCCCTTACTATTGCATTTTTCATATATAGACATAACACCAACCCATTGAAAATATTGACTTCTTTATTTTAACTTCCTAGTCAAAGCCTATTTGGCACATTTTCTGCTTGACAAAATATATCTAACAAAAACTTTATCTGTTTTTGACTTTTTATGTTCGAATCATATTTCGGAGCGACACTCATGAACCCTCTAGCCCAAAAAGGCTTTACTCTCATCGAGTTAATGATTGTGATTGCAATCATCGGAATTCTTGCTGCAACCGCTTTACCCGCATATCAAGATTACACCGTAAGAGCAAAAATAGGAGAAGCCATTATTGCTATGTCTGACGCAAAAACTATGATGAGTGAAGCATTTCAATCCGATGGCATTACTGGGATGACTGTATCTGCTGTCAGCTATAATGCGAGAGCTCAGGCTGAAATACAGTCCAAATATGTAGAGAACATTACAATTATAGAGGGCACACCTTGGACTATTACTGTATTTGTTGAAGCTAACGCAAACAATGGCATACCTACAACCATAGATAGCGGTACCCTCACCTATTCTCCAAATGTACAAAACATTGCCCCTACTTCTGCATCGGTTGGGTCAATCGACTGGGCTTGCGGAAGTGTAACGACAACGACAGCTACAACGCGTGGGCTAGGCAATGTTTCCGTGGGCACACTACCCGCGAAATACGCGCCTTCAGAATGTCGTTAAAATAAAAAACCTACGCCACAAGTAAGTTGCATTCCTTCGTATTGGTTAAGTTAAAACCATCAATACCTACACTTCAAAACTCAGCATATAAGCAAATATTTCCATCTATGTAACCCCTCCTATGACCCAATAATCGACCCGATGTGTCGGTTATTGGGTGTGAAAATGATTATTACAGTTATCAGCAGCGAGCCCCTAATAACTCAGCGGCTCAAGAAAGGTTGCTGGTTGGAGCATAACGTTCGAATGACTCCGACACTCGCCTGCAATGCATTAACGATGGCAATATGGCAGCGCGGAGGTCGATTGTACATTCAGGCAGGGCCTCTCAATGCACAAGTCATAAATACAGAAAATCACTCAAGAGTAGTGAATGTGTTGGGAGTATGAGCAGAAATGGAAATTACTGGGATAATTCTGTCGCTAAGAGCCTCTTCGGCAACCTGAAGCAGGAACGCGCTCAATGGAAACAGCACCAAGCACGGACATTAGTACATCAAGATGTTTTGAATTACATAATGGCACTCTATAATAGCTATCACTTGCATACATATTAGGATTACAAAAGCTCTAACTAAGATGAAAATGGCTGCTTAACTGGGTTGGTCAATTAAAATTTATCCCCTCTCAATACTCTTGATTTGATCCAATACTATTCCCCATTGAAAACAAGCACCGTTTAATCATCATCACTATATTTATAACCGTAGAGTATCTACTTTTACCTATCTACAGCTTTCTAACAACCCATTCACACGAACTAATTTACAATTTCACCTCAAAGAATATCATTAACCACCAAGTGAAAGAGCCCCCCCCCCCTGACAAATTTTGTCACCATATGCCTGTTTGCTTAACAAAAGAAGTATTTTGCAATTTCACAGTTTCCCTCACAAAACCTAACTTACTGAAAATCATAATAAAAACCAAAAAAAGAAAATCCAAAGCGATTGGCACACCTCCTGCATTAAAGAAAGGGAAGCCAAAGACATTTACCTTTGCCTAACAACCAACCAATTTTTTTCTCGGAGTTATTATTATGCGTCAACAACTGCAAAAAGGTTTTACCTTAATCGAATTGATGATCGTAATTGCGATTATCGGTATCTTAGCCGCCGTCGCTTTACCCGCTTATCAAGACTACACAGTGCGAGCGAAACTTGGTGAAGCCATCATTGCTGGTTCAGCTGCCAAGGCGATGATAAGTGAAGCGTTTCAGACCGACGGTATCACAGGCATGACTGCTGCGGCCGTGGGATATAACGCACAAGACCAAGCAGAGCTACAGTCTAAGTATGTGGATGACGTTACAATTGAAGAAGGTACTCCATGGAACATTACTGTATTTGTTGCAGCGACCGCTGCCAACGGCATACCAACAACAATTCATCAAGATACCCTCGTCTATTCGCCTAACGTGCAATTAGGTATACCAACTGCTGCATCAGTTGGTGCTATCGATTGGGCTTGCGCAAGCTTGACCAACGCAACAGCTACAGCTCGACTTTTAGTGAACAGAGAGATTGGTACACTGCCTTCTAAGTATGCCCCCTCAGAGTGCCGTTAATCTCGTAATATCGACTTAACCACAGAATATAAAAAACCCGCAGATGCGGGTTTTTTATATTCTCCAACAAATGGAATACTCGATTATGCATCTACAATCAATCAACCGGCTCCAAGCCTTCGCAGGGCACTTAATTGCATCGATATGCATTGCCGCACTGTTAGCTTTGGTTGTTTTTTCTGTGTGGTATCCAGGCGCATTAGCCTACGCCAGCGGTGTTGTCGATATATTTTTATTACTGCTATTTGTTGATGTAGTGCTAGGCCCAACGTTTACCCTAATTGTATTTAATCCACAAAAAAAAGAACTAAAGCGAGATTTGATGATCATTGTCGCCATACAACTAATCGCTTTACTCTATGGTATGCATACAATGTTTGTAACACGGCCTGCCTACCTGGTATTTAACGCAAAAGGGTTTGACCTTGTATACGCAAACGAAATATCACCGAAAAACCTGGCGAATGCAGAACATTCAAAATATAAATCGTTACCTTACTTTGGACCCGAGGTCATTGGTGCGATCTTGCCAAACGACCCCGTAATTGCAAAGGAAATAATGACCAGCGCGGCCTTTGGAGGCGAGGATGTACAAAATATGCCCCGGTATTACACGCCCTATGAAAACCTAAAACAATCCGTCCAACGTAATATACTTCCGTTAAAAGAATTACAAGAACTAAATCAAGATAGAACCCAAGAAATACAGATGCTTGTTGATAAGTATTCAACAATTGATGGTAACGTAGGATATTTACCGGTTACAGCCAAAGCACATAATGTCATCGCCATTCTAAACAGGAAGACTGCTGAAATCCTTGAAATAAGCGACTTAAGGCCTGCCGGAAGATAAACAGAGCTCTAAGATAGGGGGGGCGCTCCACCCTATCCTACCAAAACACCCCCCCCCCCCGAAAAAAGAAAAATAGTTCGCCTTGCTAGTAGCAACTCAATGATTAGACGCTAAACTGGTATCTATAGGGCCAAATCCGTTACAATCCCAAGCTTCTAAGCAATTCTCAGCTATACGGTTCAAACAGGACGATTAATGGGCAATAACAACATCATGCTTAGCGGCCTCGCCAAGCGGCTAGTAGCAGACAGTCTTATTAATGACTCCGCTATTCAAGAAGCAACAAATGCTGCTCATTCTCAAAAAATCCCATTAGTCACTTATCTTGTTCAAAATGACCTAGTTAACGCTAGCGCTCTAGCGCAATCAGCCGCTGATGAATTTGGATCTCCAATCATTGAGCTGTCCGCCCTCGACCCCGAAACTTTTCCGAAAGACCTCGTTAGCGACTCTCTCATTCGCAAACATCGTTCGCTCCCTCTATTTAAACGAGGAACTCGGCTCTTCCTCGCAGTTGCCGACCCCACAGATCTTCACGCCGTTGATGAAATAAAATTTAATACTGGGTTAAACATTGAAACGGTTGTCACAGCAGAAGATAAACTTAACCAAGCTATAGAATCCTTTCTAGATCAACAAGATACAACCCTTGACGACATGGGCGACTCTGATCTAGATGATTTGGATATAGGAAGTGGCGCTGAAAAAGAAGAAGAAAGCGACTCTGGAGACGATGCTCCTATCGTTCGCTTTGTCAACAAAATCCTCTTAGATGCAATAAAAACAGGAGCATCAGACATCCATTTTGAGCCCTACGAAAAAGCCTATCGAATCCGATTGAGAACTGACGGCATATTAAAAGAGGTTGCTCGGCCCCCCGTCAATCTAGCAGGTAAGTTAGCAGCTCGACTAAAAGTCATGTCACGAATGGATATTTCCGAACGTCGAATTCCACAAGATGGTCGAATAAAATTAAAACTATCGAAAACTCGAGCAATCGACTTTCGCGTAAGCACCTTACCCACTTTATTTGGCGAAAAAATAGTGCTCCGAATACTAGATCCGGATAGCGCGAAATTAGGTATTGATGCACTAGGTTACGAAGAAGATCAAAAACAGCTGTTTCTGAGCGCATTAGATCAACCACAAGGCATGATATTAGTAACTGGCCCGACAGGAAGCGGCAAAACAGTCTCGCTATATACTGGGCTAAATATCCTCAACACACCTGAGAGAAATATATCAACAGCAGAAGACCCCGTTGAAATCAACTTGGAGGGCATTAACCAAGTTAATGTATATGCAAAAGTCGGCTTAAATTTTGGCACGGCGTTAAGAGCATTCCTACGTCAAGATCCCGATATAGTAATGGTTGGAGAAATTCGAGATCTAGAAACTGGTGAAATAGCAATCAAGGCAGCTCAAACTGGACACCTTGTATTATCGACACTTCACACCAACAGCGCTCCAGAAACGTTAACCCGTTTAAGGAATATGGGCGTTCCTTCGTTTAATATAGCAACATCAGTTTCTTTAATCATTGCCCAGCGCCTTGCCCGCAGACTTTGTAAACACTGTAAAGTACCTGCCAACGTTCCACATGAAGCACTTTTGGCAGAGGGCTTTAGAGAAGATGAAATAGAATCGCTTTCAATATATAAAGCTGTCGGCTGCGATAAATGCTCCTCTGGCTACAAAGGCCGTGTAGGCATATACGAGGTCGTAAAAATAACCAATAAGATCGGGCGAATCATAATGGAAGATGGCAATGCCATTCAAATAGCAGACGCAGCCAGAGAAGAGGGCTTCAACGATCTACGCGCAAGTGGGCTAGAAAAAGCACGCCAAGGAGTAACAAGCCTTGAAGAAGTTAACAGGGTAACTACAGGACACTAACCATGGCTACGGCAACCCAACAAAAAACAAAAGCAAAAGCAAAACAAGAGCCAGCCTCCACTATATTCAAGTGGGAAGGTACCGACAAAAAAGGCAATAAAGTAAAAGGGGAAACCACCGCGGCCTCAATGGCAATTGTTCGCGCAACTTTAAGAAAACAAGGCATTAATGCGAAAAAGGTTCGTAAAAAGCCCAAAGATTTATTTGCCGCTTCTGCAAAAAAAGTCACGCCTATGGATATCGCCATTTTTTCAAGGCAACTAGCAACAATGATGAAAGCCGGGGTTCCCCTCGTCCAATCCTTTGAGATAGTTGCAGACGGCTTGGAAAACCCATCCATGCGAGACCTTGTCATTAAAATCAAACAGGAAGTTGAAGCAGGGAATAGTCTCGCATCAGCGATTGGCAAACACCCGATGTACTTTGATGACCTTTTCTGCAGCCTTGTGGATGCAGGTGAGCAATCAGGGGCTCTAGAAACCATGCTAGATCGCATTGCCATCTATAAAGAAAAATCTGAGGCTTTAAAGCTCAAAATCAAAAAAGCATCAAAATATCCAATCACCGTGCTCATTATTGCAAGTATAGTAACCGCCATCCTCCTACTGAAAGTCGTCCCTGTTTTTGAAGATATGTTTTCTAGCTTTGGAGCAGAGCTACCAGCATTTACCCAAATGGTTCTAGGGTTATCTGCTTGGATGCAAGAGTGGTGGTACATATTACTAGGAGCTATTATTGGTGGCGTTACTGCATTCAAACAAGCAAAAGCCAGGTCTCAAACTTTTAATGATGCTTATGACAGAGCCGTATTAAAATTACCCATTGTCGGAGACATCATATTTAAAGCAACGATTGCACGCTTCGCACGAACACTGGCGACTACATTTTCTGCAGGCGTCCCTCTCGTCGAAGCCTTGATTTCAGTCGCCGGAGCTACAGGTAACGTGGTATACCGAAATGCAGTCAATACCGTAAGGGAGGAAGTGTCTTCAGGAACACAACTTAACATATCCATGCGCGCTACTGGCGTATTCCCCCCTATGGCGATACAAATGGTATCAATTGGCGAAGAGTCTGGAGCGCTTGACTCCATGTTAGACAAAGTAGCCACTTATTACGAAGACGAAGTCGACAATGCTGTCGATGGGCTAACCAGTATGATGGAGCCATTAATCATGGCATTTCTTGGCGTAGTAATTGGCGGTTTAATTATTGCGATGTACCTACCTATATTCCAACTTGGAGCTGTGGTATAAAGCGTACATGCAAACATTAAACAACATTCTGTTTTACCTCCAAAACAACCCCGATTATTTAATCGGGGTTGTTTTTTTATTTGGCCTTATCTTCGGTAGTTTCTTTAACGTTGTG
>CAJXXT010000211.1 GCA_913063495.1 uncultured Gammaproteobacteria bacterium
GTAAATATTTCCCCGCTATAGGTCCACTCTAACGCTTGAGAAATACCAACAATACGCGGTAAAAACCAACTAGAACAGGCCTCAGGTACAATGCCCAATTTGCTAAAAACAAACCCAATGCGCGCCTTGTCGGAGGCTAGCCGTATATCCATGGCACACGTCATTGTTGCACCTATACCGACAGCTGCACCGTTGATGGCTGCAATCACGGGTTTGTTGCAATCGAATATCGCTAGCGTTACAAGGCCGCCAATATCTCTAACACCGTCAACTATCTCAGGGTCATTCAGTCGCTGATTCATATCATTAAGGGAAGGTTGAAGATCTTCATTTAGTCCAAAAATATTATCCTCTTTCTCAAGATCAAGATCTGCGCCCGCACAAAATGTTCTCCCTGCGCCAGTAACTACAATTGCACCAACGGAATCATCATTGCTCGCGCGTCTAAAAGCATCGATGAGTTCTTGGCTCATCTCCAGGTTAAAGGCGTTGAGGTTTTCGGGGCGATTTAGGGTTAACGTTAGAATTCGCTCACTAACCTGATAATTGATGGTGTTATAACTCATGATTTTCCTGCTTTTCTATTGATAAATTTACTGGAGTTTAATTCGTTCAATAAGCTATTTTCTGCCGAATAGCTTGCTTGCTAATCAGCATTCAAATCACGATTTAAGAGCAGCATCACATTCTTGATGAAACCATAACACCGGACTTTCTAAACCGCCCGTAACCCAATGAGTATCTGCTCCAGATCGCGCAGCGGACTGAATACTTTCGCATATGGCGATATCCTCGGCGGCAAACACTTGCTGGTTGATCAAATTAAAGGTTTTATCCCAATATGTCGCTTTTAAGTCGGCATCTTCTGGCACCAGCATATCGTGATAGACAATACACTGGTCGGTGCCATCTGGGAAAACAGTGATGCGTGAGACCCAGTCAGGGTGGAATACAAGAATTGTATTTGGGAATAGCGTGTAAAAAGGCGTTGTCCAACCTCTAAAGTCCCATTCAGATTCTGGCAATGATTGGGCTTTTAAAATCTCCTTACGGGCCCCAACGGAACGAGAATGCCTCCCCATTTTTTGGAATACCGTACCGTGTTCTAGGAAGAAAGATTCTACCGAATCTTTATGTAAACTCTTTAAGTGGTAGCCTTCACTGAATGCATCGATAACAAGTTTCCAGTTACACTTCGGGCGCTGGATATCGGAAACTCTCACAACATGGTTTTTCAGACCAAAATGTTCAAGATCATTATCAATCCCTGCCAAATAACCTTGGATATCGAGTTCTTTGTTTTCAGGTTCTTCATTATTAGATGCTTTATTCTTGGGTACTTTATTCTTTGGTACGACCCAAATAAACCCGGCCAGTTCGGTCACTGATAATTCTTTGAGCCCATGCTGATCTAAGTCTAACGTGGGGAAGGCCTCATTGCTGGGGACAAACTTAAGAGAGCCATCATCCATGTAACCCCAGGCATGATATGGGCACTTGAACGCTTTTGCTTTACCACATGGTTTATCCGTTAGCTTTGCCCCCCGATGCCGACAGCTATTAAGAAACGTCCGGAGAACCCCGTGGCGATCTCTATTGACGATTATGGGGATATGACCAATGTTTAGCGTAATAAAACTACCAGGCTCGGCCAGCTGGCTAGCATGGGCCACTATCACTGGGTATTCTAGGAAAAGGGTATTAAGCTCATCTGCTAGTCGTTCATTAGACGTATAGTGCGAAACTTCAATCGTACCTGTTTCTCCCATAATTGAGGTTTTCTCCTCAATTAGCGTCAACATACGCTTTAGCGTTTCGGTTCTCTGTTCCAGTTGCATTAGCTATACCTTTGGCTTTCCGTTCGGGATTGTGTTCGTTACATTCTATGATAGCTACAAAGAACAAACCGGCCAAAGCGTAGGACATTTGAGACAAACTAAGGTATTGGGTACACTTTTACATTTAAATGGTTTTATAGATTAAATAGTTTTATAGGTTAAAGACACGTTTGGCATTTTCATACAAAAACAACGATTGCCTTTCTTCATTCAATTCCAATTCTGGCAGTTGTTGTAAACAATCCCCTGGCATTATCATCGGAAAGTTTGTACCAAACATGACCTTATATTTGCCGTTAGTTTTTATATACTCAACTAGCTCTTGCGGATAACGATTGGGTTTATAGGCCGAGGTGTCTATAAAGACATTTGGAAATTTGGTTGCACAAGCAATCATCTCAACATGCCAGGGGTAACCTATGTGGCCACACACTATTTTTAGATCGGGGAAATCCAGCGCTATGCGTTCGATATGGCAGGGTCGACCTGATTCAGAACTTTTCAGTGGGCCGGTGTGACCCACTTGCAAACAGATGGGGATATTCAACTCTACGCATTCTGCTAAAAGAGGATAATACAATGGATCCGTACAAGGTTTTTCCCACAACCATTGCACAATGCGCAACGCTTTAAAATCGTGTTCTTTTACATATTTTCTAACGGTACGAACTGCTTCAACAGGGTTGCGAATATCCGCAGACACCATTCCTACAAATAGATCTGGGAATTTGTTAACAGCGTCCAAGACTTCATTATTGCTGATCAAGGCCCCTTCGGGTGCGTACCAGGCCGCAATCATCGCTTTTTCTACACCCGCAGCTTTCATGAGCTGTGCGGTAAACTCTAGAGGAATAGATTTTATGTTATCTTTGCCAATCCACTTTTTTAGTGAATCAAAATAGGGTTGTGATAAAAAATACTCGGTGGGGTGCTGTGCCCAAACATCGATAACATGCATTTATGATCTCCGAATTGGGCTAAGCCCCAGTATTTATTTAGCTATTTAGTGTAGCAAGGCGATCGAATGCGGAATTATACTCATCCACTAATCCTGCCACAAAATCAGCTGTAGAAAGAACTGCTGTAACAGCACCAATCCCCTGACCACATCCCCAAATATCTTTCCATGCCTTGCTATCGGTATTTCCACCCGAACCGAAATTCATTTTTGATGGATCACTTTCAGGTAAGTTATCTGGATCCATACCTGCACTGACGATTGAAGGCTTTAGGTAGTTGCCGTGAATACCCGTAAATAGATTACTGTACACGATATCATCAGCACCACAATCAACTATAGCTTCCTTATAGTCTGAAGCGGCTCTTGCCTCTTCAGTGGCAATAAATGCTGAACCTATATAGCCCAGGTCGGCGCCCATCGCTTGTGCGGAAAGAATGGCGTCGCCGGAAGCAATGGCACCAGAAAGTAATAATGGACCATCGAACCAGTCACGGATTTCTTGAATAAGTGCAATGGGAGAAAGCGTACCTGCATGACCGCCAGCGCCTGTAGCTACTGCAATAAGGCCATCAGCGCCTTTTGCAATCGCTTTTTTAGCAAAGAAATTGTTAATAATATCGTGCAGTACTATGCCGCCATAAGAATGAATTGCGTCATTTAGATCGGTACGAGCGCCCAACGAGGTAATTACAATAGGCACCTCGTATTTAACACATAGGGCTAAATCTTCTTCCAGTCGGAGATTCGATTTGTGTACGATTTGATTTACAGCATAGGGGGCTGCTGGCTTCTCTGGATTGGCTTTATTGTATGTGTCCAGCGCATCGGTGATTTGAATCAACCATTTTTCAAACTCGCCTTCACCCCGAGCATTTAAGGAGGGGAATGAACCCACAACCCCGGCCTTACACTGAGCAATCACAAGCTCTGGGCCAGAAATGATGAATAGTGGTGCCGCTATAGCAGGTACCGATAATCGGCCTTTTAGTATTTCTGGTAGAGCCATGTCAGTTCCTTAATTAGATCAAGTATGAGCACCTATTATGCGTAGGGAATCCCACAGAGTGAATGACTTTAGCTTACAATATAATTGATACTTTATAACAATGTGGCGTTTGTCACTACCATGATATAGTGCGGTTATTGCCCATGTAATGCAGTACGGAATACCTAAAAATATGAAAATTTCAGCTGAAAACACCATATCTATCAGTGTTGCGTTTGTTCAAACAGCAATATCGAAGGTCCCATTGGAACAGCGTGAGATTGATAGAATATTATATAGTTGTCGTATACCGCGACATTTACTTCAAGAGCCTAATGCCAGGGTTACATTAGCTCAGTATTCTAAGCTTATTACTGCGTTGATGAACGCTTCAAATGATGAATTACTCGGGCATGCTGATGAACCTTTAGCTATGGGCAGTCTATCCTTGCTCACTCATTGGCTCGTCTCCGCCAAGACGATGGCGCAAGTGCTTCATCGCTTGGAGCGTTTCTATCAAATACTTGGGAAAGGCCTAGGTATCCGAGTCCATTTTGAAGAAGAACTTGTTCATATAGACATTGGAGGTGACCAGCATCAAGAACTTGATACTTTTTTTGCAGAGTTTTCTTTTTTCTGTATTCACCGCGTATTGTGTTGGCTAAGAAAGGAGATCATTCCCATTGACCATTTAGCTTTTCCATACCAAGCGCCAAGCCATGCCAAAGACTATCGACTTATGTTTTATGGAGCACCTGTTTCTTTTAACTGCAATAGCACCAGGATTAGCTTCTCGAAAACGATTTTAGAAAAACCTGTTCAACAAAACCTTACTAATCTGGAGCAGTTTCTTACAGATCCCAATACCGCATTATTTACGCTGAACTTTAGTGCGCAAAATTGGGCCTCCAAAGTTGGGGATAAAATAAGAAATAACCTGGATGCCTTGCCAACGCTGCCTGAATTAGCAAAAACCATGAAGATAAAGCCCTATACATTACAGCGTAGGCTGGCGAATGAAGGGGTAACGTATCTTGCCCTTAAGAATCAAATCAAAAGAGATGCCGCTATTGAATTACTTGTAAATACCGATATGCCTATTGAAGGCATTAGTGCAAAATTAGGGTTTTCGGAAACAAGCCCATTCACTCGCACTTTTAAGGAATGGACCGGCATTCCCCCAAGTGCGTATCGTAAATATCAATAGCCTTAATCGTTGATATGACAAAGTTTTCTATTCAGCATTACGCCACATCAAAACGGTCAAGATTCATAACTTTACACCATGCAGAAACAAAGTCGTTCACAAACGCTTGCTTAGAATCATCACATGCATAAACTTCAGAAATAGCTCTCAACTGAGAATTAGATCCAAAAACGAGGTCAACAACGGTGGCCGTCCATTTTAACGTGCCGGATGCATCTTTACCCTCAAGAAGGTTTTTCGAGGTAGTAGACCTTTGCCAATTGGTGCTCATATCAAGCAAGTTCACGAAGAAGTCGTTAGTTAATTTTTCTGGCTGTAGAGTGAAAACACCATGCTTGGAATTATCAAAGTTAGTGTTTAAGACACGCATACCTCCAACCAGTACTGTCATTTCAGGAATGGTAAGTGTTAGAAGATTGGCCCTATCCACCAGCAATTCTTCAACAGGCCTAACATGACCATTTTTCACGTAGTTGCGGAAACCATCGGCAATCGGCTCTAAGTGTGCAAAAGAGTCGATATCGGTTTGCGCTTGTGACGCATCGGTTCGCCCAGGTGAGAATGGTACTTGTACGCTATGCCCAGCATTCTTTGCGGCTTCTTCAATAGCTGTACATCCAGCGAGTACAATAACATCAGCAAGTGATACTTTTTTTCCTCCATGCTGGGAGCTGTTGAAGTTTTGTTGCAGCTCTTCAAGAGCTTGCAGTACACCCGTAAGTTGATCCGGGTTATTGGCTTTCCAGTTTTTTTGAGGTATTAAATTAATACGCGCACCATTAGCTCCACCGCGCATGTCACTGCCTCGGAAGGTTGCTGCTGATGCCCAAGCCGTTGAGACGAGTTGCGAAATAGACATTCCTGATTTAAGGATTTCTATCTTAAGTGCTTTGATGTCTTCTTGCTCAATTACTCCGTGAGTCACTTCTGGAATAGGGTCTTGCCACAATTGTGGATCCGAAGGTACAAGCGAGCCAAGGCCTCGTGCATAAGGCCCCATATCTCTATGCGTTAACTTGAACCATGCCTTAGCAAAAGCATCGGCAAATGCCTCAGGGTTCTCATGGAAATGGCGAGATATAGACTCGTAAGCAGGATCCATCTTTAAGGCCATATCTGCAGTTGTCATCATCAAGGGTTCCGACTTAGATGAATCATGAGCCGCTGGTGCGGAGCTGGCTTCGGAGTTGGCCGTTGGAGTCCATTGATGCGCACCAGCAGGGCTCTTTGTTAACTCCCAGTCATAACCGAATAGTACGTCAAAATATCCGTTGTCCCATTTTATAGGGTTTGTTGTCCATGCGCCTTCAACTCCACTGGTGATAGTATCAGCACCTTTGCCAGTACCATAACTATTGCTCCAGCCTAAGCCTTGCTCTTCAATACTCGCAGCTTCAGGTTCTTGACCTACATATTGGTTTGGATCAGCTGCGCCATGAGCTTTACCAAAAGTGTGCCCACCTGCAACAAGGGCTACTGTTTCCTCATCATTCATGGCCATTCTAGCAAATGTCTCTCGAATGTCTCGAGCAGAAGCGACTGGGTCTGGGTTACCGTTCGGCCCTTCAGGGTTGACGTAAATTAGCCCCATTTGAACTGCACCTAAGGGGCTGTCAAGCTCTCTATCGCCGCTATAGCGTTCGTCTCCCATCCATTCGGTTTCGGGCCCCCAATAGATATCTTCCTCGGGCTCCCAGATATCTTCACGGCCGCCAGCAAAACCAAAGGTCTTAAAGCCCATGGTTTCTAACGCTCGATTGCCCGTAAATATCATCAGGTCTGCCCAAGAGATTTTTTGCCCATATTTTTGTTTGATAGGCCACAGTAATCTGCGTGCCTTATCGAGATTACCGTTGTCTGGCCAACTATTTAAGGGGGCAAATCGCTGTGAACCAGAGCCCGCGCCACCACGGCCATCATGTACACGGTAAGTACCTGCACTATGCCAAGCCATACGAATAAATAAGGGCCCATAATGACCATAGTCAGCAGGCCACCAGTCTTGAGATGTAGTCATTAGCTGATCAATATCCTTCGCTAATGCATTAAGGTCTAGAGCCTTAAACTCCTCCGCATAGTCGAAGTCTTTACCCATAGGATTAGTTTCAGACGAGCCTTTAGAAAGAATCTTGAGGTTTAGTTGATTTGGCCACCAATGTTGGTTCGCCGTACTTCCTGTCGCTGTTTGCTTGTTAACACCATGCATGACGGGGCACTTGCTTTCGTTGCTCATAATCTCATCCTTATTTACCGTTGATTGGCTTTGGTCTGAGTTAAGTATGGAAATTGCTCTACGTTTAGTAAATTTGAATATTTTGATGGTTATATTCGATATTTACGAATAACGCCCTTTGGGATGTAATAAAGAAGATGTTAGAGTGAGCTGCATGATTTCCTTAAAACAACTCATTTATGCTTTAGCAGCAGAGAAGACGCTTCACTTCAAGAAGGCTTCCGAGCATTGTAATATTAGCCAATCCACTTTGAGCACAGCAATAAGCGAGCTGGAAAGGGATCTAGGTATCTCAATTTTCGAGAGAGATAATAAGAAGGTTCTTGTGACGCCCATGGGGGAGCAGGTTCTTGATAAGGCTCGTAATATTGTTCTGCAAGTTGAAGAATTGAAACATATGGCTGATGATGAAAAATCACCATTAAGTTTCCCTATAACGATAGGGATTATCCCTACAATTGCTCCCTTCTTCTTGCCTAAGCTATTCTCGGTACTAAATAATAACTATGCTGAAGCCAAGCTAAATATTGTTGAAGAAGAATCTGATGTCTTAGTGGAAATGGTTAGACGTGGAGAAATTGATACTGCTTTGTTGGCTCTGCCTTATCCAACGGATGGATTGCTGCAATTGGAGTTTTGGCAAGAAGACTTCTACTGGGTAGCGCTGAAAGGAGATACACATACAAGTCAAAATGAAATATCTACTGATGAGTTAAGCCACTCGAACTTAATGTTACTTAAAGAGGGGCATTGTTTAAAAGGTCATATTTTGGATGCTTGTAAACTCCCTGCTCAAACCGCTAATCACGGCTTTGGTGCAACCAGTCTTAATACATTAATACAAATGGTTTTGGGTGGAATGGGTACAACTCTTATCCCTAAAATGGCGATAGAACAATTGATATCCAATAACCCAAAGTTATCCGCTGTACGTCTTAAAGAACCCGGGCCTCACCGTCGTATAGCGTTTATTATCAGACCAAATTATCCGCGTATGTCGAGTATTGAAATCCTTATGAGACTTGGCAGTCAATCTTTAGATGATCAGGAGAATTAATTCTCAGCTTCAGTTTATTCGTTTCGCAATAGATGGGGCAGGTTCATGACTTAGGGCATACATATCCTGTATGCCCTAGAAGTCGATCTTTAATGATCAGTGAATTAATTAAACGACATGGTTACTTATGATATGGTTACTTATGATATTGCTATTTACGTTGTTGCCATCTCTAGAGTAGCTGGGCTCTGATTAGATGATTCTGTTTCTTTCTTTTTTTGCGGCACAGTTTTATTGGTTAGCATCATTAACGCTGGAGCCAATAGGAATGTTGCGAGTAGTGCTAGAACAATACAAAACGCCGTCATAAGTCCAAAGCTGATCATGTTCTTCATTTCAGATTGAGTATAAATAATGAAACCCATACTTAATACAACGGATGTAATTAACATCGCTCGGCCAGTGGAAAGCAGGGTGTGGCGTACTGCATATGCAGGGTCACCTGTTTGCATGTATATGCGTCTAAACCCGTGCATAAAGTGCACGTTGTCATCGACGGTTAAACCGATGGCAATTGAGCCTATAAGCATAGTGAGCATATCCAATGGCATGCCAATTATTCGAATAATAGAAAGAACGATTAAAATAGGAAGCAGTGATGGAATCATGCTAACTAAGCCAAGCTTAACGCTACCAATGAGAAATATCATCATAAAGGTAATTGCAATGGCCGCGTAGCCATAGCTTTCAGCCGTAGAATAAAGCATTTTTGCAAAGGTGGCTCCCAGTACAGGAACAACACCGGTTATGGTAATTTCGGTTGTGTACTGTCCTAATTGTTCATCTAAATAGGGCTCTAATCTATCGAGTAATTGTAAGCAATAGAGCGAGTCAATCCAGGGGATCATAAGTGTTAATCGAGCGGTTTCGTAACGTCGATCAATCACGTTATAAAGGTCATCTGGCTCATCGAGCTCAACCAAAAATAGTTCTTGGCTAATTAGTTTTGGGTCGTTAGGGATTGAGAAATGTTCTTCATTATTATCATGCAATGCACGGTTTGACTCTTTAACGATGTTTGCCACGCTCATGGTTTTAACAACCCTGTAGGTGTCTGTTTCCCATGTTTCAATTTCTTTCTGAACACTATCCAGGGCTTGCATAAATCCGGGGTTATTAACGCCTCGCTCTTTTCCTGTATTTAGCATTACTTCAATTGAAAGGCTTGCTCCCATTCTTTCTTCATGCTTTTCCAGCGCTGCCAAA
This sequence comes from uncultured Gammaproteobacteria bacterium, assembly GCA_913063495.1. Classification (GTDB taxonomy): domain Bacteria; phylum Pseudomonadota; class Gammaproteobacteria; order Pseudomonadales; family Ketobacteraceae; genus 42-54-T18. The sequence continues at coordinate 9,488 of CAJXXT010000211.1, forward strand.
GCGGGCTCATGATCTGGCAGCCATTTTAACGGGTGATGACTAAATTGAGACTGGCTAGCTATGCCTAGGCAAACTAAGAACATTATCATTCCGACGCTTACGATCGCCTTGGGGTAGGTGGTTGAAAAGGTCGCGCACCAATTAAGAATAGGCAGCAGACCTTTGTTGTCCTGTTGGACCTTTGGGCGACGCTTTAATGGCAACAATGAAATTAGACACGGAATAATAAAAACAGTGAGCAAAAATGCAATTATGGAACCTAAGGCACCATAAATACCTAAAGCGGCGACAGGGGTTAATTCTGAGGTGGCAAAAGAGGCTAAACCAGCAGCGGTTGTAATGCTGGTAAAGAAAATCGCCAACCCCGTATGTTCCATTGCATGTTTTAGTGCGAGTGTTTTGTCTTCTCCGTCATCAAAATGGCGGTAAAAAATGGTGAGTAAATGAATGCTATCTCCCACACATACTGCCAATAGGAATGATGGTAAAATGGATGTGCTAACTTGTATCGGAGTATCCATGATAGCCATAAGACTAAGGGTAAGTATGACGCCTAGGCTCATGACGGTAATTGGCATGAGCACACCGGAAATACGTCGGAAAATAATAAATAAGAAAATACTGATTAATACAATTGCGAGACCAGTGAAAACAGAAAAGTCTCTTTCCATTATTTTCCCTAGCATCAGCGAAATGGGCATAGACCCCGCGAGCTGAATATCATTGGAGACCTTACCTTGGTGTTGTTCAGCAATTTCGTACATTTTTGCTAAGGCTTCTTGAAGGTGTTTATCCTCCATGTACTTTTCTATTACTTCTCCATTTTCATCTTTTTCGTAACGGTAGGCAT
>CAJXXT010000212.1 GCA_913063495.1 uncultured Gammaproteobacteria bacterium
TGATAATCCTCAATACCAGCTTCCTGAAGCTTGACTGCTAGTGCCATTCCTCCAAACCCAGCTCCTATTATCACTACAGGCAAATGCTGAACACTTTCTATGCCGTTAGGATCAACCATGTGTACACCCCTTAAATCATCAATTTACTCCGAACCTTTCTATGGAACGAAGCCCTTCAAAGACGTCCTGGCTTATGATTATTATTTAGCCATATCGTCGTAGTGGGTTTAGATTAAAGGAGATAGATTTATGAGGTAAGTCGATGGCCGCCAAAAAACATTGACTTGCCGCCACCTGAGTAAAGATTTGTAACCCTATGATACATATCAGTAAAAATGCGATTTTTCAGGTATTTAGCGTTTCCAGTTAGTTGGCTTCACGCCAGTCCACCGTAAAAATGCGACTGCAAAGCTAGTCCTTTGTTCATACCCTAAGCGAAAAGCGATTTTTTCAATGGATAGTGACGTAGTTTCCAACAGCTCTATTGCTACCAGTTTCCTCACTTCCTGCTTTAAAGCTTTAAAACTTGTTTTCTCTTCAGCAAGCTTACGCTGCATCGTTCGTTCACTGCAGTTCAGCACTCTAGCAACTTTTTCTACCCCGATATCATCAGGAAGGCTACATCGAATAATACGTTTAATTTCGCCACTAAACGTCTCAATAGATTGTAACTGCGTTTGTGCTTGCTCCTTTATTTTCGAGTGATAACCGGGGGATGCAGAAAGTATAGGTAAATTGAGCAAGTGGGATTCTACCCAAAGCGCATCAAAATCCTGATCAAACAGAACGTCACACTTAAAATATTCTCTGTATCGTCCTGCGTAGAATGGTTCTGAGTGTCTAAAAGAAACCTGCTTAATCTTTAGTGGCTTCCCCGTTAACCGCTCCCCCCAGACAGGGATAGAACCTAGTATTGCTTCTGCATAAAACACGTCATCAGGCTGATTCTCAAAAATGCTGTAGCGAATACAAAGGCTTTTACCTTCGATGCTGTATGCAAGCCCCAAGAACGGGTGTAACAATTGATGATACTTTTGAAACAGCTCCAACGCTTCTCTGATAGTCCCACAGCTTGCGATTAAAGGGCCAAAAACATCGAGTTGTTGGTAATTAATACGCTGACCAAATTCAAGCGCTAACCATGGTTTTTTTGTCCCATTCAACAACCAACGTACGGCATCATCTAACCCCTGGACGGTAACAATATTTCCATTATCAAGTAAAACTGACTGATAAAGGTCATCAACACTTAAACCATTGGATAACGCTAGATCTTCAATTAAATTAATTAGGAAGGATGGTACCTGTAATGATGCAGCGCTTTCGCCCAAAGTTATGTACTCAGCTCTGTTATTGATGAATTTTTAAGCCAAAGGCGTTAGAGCTACCTTAATATGCTCGGATTTATTGCCATGAACCCTAACAAGTATTCTTACTAAATCGAGCGAGCACAAGCGTTATTTTATGAGAAAATATTAATGAAGCTCGGAATTTGAAAGCGATTGGTATACGAAAAATTGGATTATAGGAAGACTGCAAAGGTGGGCACTTGGGGCGACTAACGCGGAGAAGGGGCAGATATAGGGAAATATAAATAATTTGAACATACATATTGATTAAGCGCAGATAGAATTTCGTATACCGACTGACACAATAACCTAACATTTACACCTACGTCCAAAGACTTTCCCTTCCCAACGCCTACAACCTTAGTTGTAGACGTTGGGAAGGGAAAGTCGTCAGGCTTAAAAGTCGTACTTCACTCCAACCGACGTTGTTCTTGGCTTGTTTGGACGTGCACCATCTGGTGAGCGAGAAACAATATGCTGAGTATCGAAGATATTTTCAGTTTTAAAGAACACTTCGACATTTTCTTCTAGTTGAATGCGACTAATGAAGTCTGCGACGAATAAATTTTCGGTTTTTTCGTACTCGCCTACTTTACGATTACAGCCAGCGGAAGAACACATTTCGGTAATATACTTACCTACGATGTAGTTATTCCAACCGCTGTCGTGTTCCAATCCAGCACGCACACTAAACACTCTCGCTGGCACAGCTTTCAGCCTATCTCCAGACTCTACATCCTCATTAGGATTATCCTTAACACTTTCAGCTTTCGTGTACGTGAACGCAGCATCAACTGGTAAGTTAAAGCTACCCACATCAAAGTTTGTGCTTGCTTGCAACTCAATACCTTTTATAACCGAATCACCCAGCACGTAGGTACCAGAAGTTGATTCCGCGTCATCGCTACAAGGTGATGCATTTGAACAATTCTCGGTTGTATCAGTAAGTTCACTGTAAAAACCAATCGCTTCTAAGAACACCGGGCCGCTTGCATATCGAACACCGGCCTCCCAGTTTTTACTCTCTTCTGGATCCTGGTTATCCTCTGCACCACCGCCAATAGGGGAGAAACCTTTATGGACACCCGCTAATACTTGCCATTTATCAGATAGGTCATAAGTAAACGATACGCCCGGTAGCCAGATAGAAGTATCGTTGCTGGTTTTTACTGGTGCATCAGTACGGGCTGTTGTTCCATACTGCTTTCGGCTACTGTTTACGTCTTCGTAGCGCAAAGCGAGGTTTACATTTAACTCATCGTTCACCTGCCAAGAATCTACAAACCAACCAGTTAGTGCATCAGCATGCTCTTCGCGGTTATTTTTACCTTCAACACCAGTAGCACTCGATGCTGAAGTAGAGACGTATACCAACTCACCTGTAGCTAACTGGTTATATGTATCAACTGGCTGAAAACGATCCATTTCATCATGATGCGCTCTTGCACCAATCGCAAACTGGTGATCGCCAAAATCGATGTCGAAATTAAATTGAAGGCCTTGAGAAATATATTCACGATTGTTGTGCTTATATTCTAAAGAGGCTCCTACCGTACCATTCAAAACCCCGGCGTAGTCGACAGCGTTCGCATCAGCTTCATTCACAGAGTCAATGTATTTCCCGCCCTTATCCAACTTAAACCAATCTCTCGAAAACTCATTTCGATAAACTGTCGTTGTGGAAGTGACCGTATCAGACCACTCAAAAATATGCGTTAAGTTCACGCCTTTGTGATCATTATCCATTTCATCAATGCTAGACAAACCGTAACGTCGATTCGGATCTTCATCAAAATCTGCATCCGTCAAACCAAGATACGTTTCATTAGACACTTCATCAGAACGCTGCAACTTCAACAAAACACTCTGTCGCTCACCTTCCCAACCTAACTTCACAACATAATCAGAAATATCGTATTCAGGCTCTTTTGAAGTACCGTCGATATCTTTAAAGCCATCACCGTCTCGTTGAACGGTTTCAACTGAAACACCCCAACCGTCTTTCTTACCACCAACGAATGCATGAATATCCGTAGAACCACGCTGATTAATAGATAGTACAGCCGAACCACCAAACTCCTCAGGGATTGGCGTAGATAACATATTCACCACTCCACCGGTAGTTTGCGGACCATAACGCAACAAAGGCGCACCTTTAAGGACTTCAAACATCGACATACGCATGGCTGTCGGGAAGTAATAAGCCGCTGGGTTTGAGTAAGGAGCTGGAGCAATCAACACACCATCTTCCATCAATGTAATCTTTCCACTACGCTCACTTGTTGCGCCTCGAATACCGATATTGGGACGTAAACCTAAACCATCTTCTTCTCGGATATAAATACCAGGTACCGTTTTTAACGCCTGATTGATATCGGTAGTAACCTCAGTCTGTAACTGGTCTGCAGTAACTACAGCACCGGAGCCAGCAAGGCTTCGCGCACTTTCAGTACTACCAATAACAACCATCTTCTCAATGTTTTTTGTATTAGTAGACTGCTCTGCAGCAACAGATGCCGCAGATAACGGCAACATGGCTAACGAGATACTTAAAGACAACAATGATTTTTTCAACTTAAACCCCCAATAAACTACATCAATGATATTGATTCTCATTCGTTGGGGCAAATATTAATGATAATGATTACCATTGTCAATGATGCAGATCAATATTAAGCCAATACTCATACCTGGGGAGCTTAAAGAGCTTAAGGGCGAGGGCCTAGATTTAAAGCGTGGATTCTCTTTCTAGCTGAGCCAGCGTATATTTTTCCCACTCCCTGGCAGCCTTAAACGTCTTTTTATGCTCTTTAGCTTGACGGAATGCTTGCAGCGCTGGCTCTAACTTTCCCAGATTAACTAAGGAAAGCCCCCTCAACAGAAAATTTTGACCAGGAAACAACAACCCTCCTTTCGCGCTGGCTTTTTTAGATGCTTTAACACAAGACGCATAATCAACCGCTTGATAAAACACCCCCGCCAACCGAGCATATAACTCACCATCATTCGATAGCTGAGCGGCTTGCTGGTAGGCCGGTATTGCTTTGTCGTGCTGGCCTGATTGCGACCATAAACCGGCCAATAGTGTTTGATACTTCAGATTAGTTTTTAAATCCCCATTGGCCAGCGCTTTTTCCAGTACAACGGCGGCTTTGAAGGGCAACTCTTGCTCTAGAAACATATAAGCCAAGTTCAGCTGCTCTTTGCCTTTACCAAGTTCTCCATGTTCATAGGCCGCATCAAATGTTGTTAATCGCTTTTGATTAAGGCCCAGCTCTCCATATAACCCCGCCAACTGCTTTAGATACTGAGGGTTGGGATATCGTCGTAGCAATACCTCGTAGGCTGTAACGGTGTTTTTTATATCCTGTTTTGCAAAGTGCAGCGCCGCCTTAAGTTGCAACCAAGATTCCGGGACAATGGTTTGCTTTGACGTTATTTTTTTCGAGCTAGCTTCTTGCTTATCAATTGCCTTGTTAACAAAGTCTAACGCCACATCATACTTAGACAATTGATAATGTGCTTGTGCCAACATAATCAATGCAATGGCACTTGGAGATTTCACCTCATCAACCCACATTAACAAGCTGTCTATTGCATCCTGATAAGCTTCCATTTGGAAATATAATTGCCCCAGTACATATCGAGCATTCAATACCAAGGCCTCTGGTACATGTTTCTGTTTTAGAACCTTCTGATAAGATTGAATAGCGTCTGAGAACTCCCCTTTAGTTGCGTAGACATACCCTTGATAGTTCCACACCTGCGCCAACGCATAACTTGAAAGGTTTTTCTTTTTACTCAGTTTATCAAGTACCGTAAGTGCTTCGTCAAAAGCCTCTTCAGCAACGTAGTTTTGAGCTTTTGTAAGTTGTTTAAAGGTTTTGGCATCAATGGCGCCGGATGCTGCCCTTGCATTAACATGCTGGCTAGAAGCGATAGTAACTAACAACAATAAGAAACAAAGAAATCGCATTACTTCTCCATCCTAAAAACGATCTTTGTACGCACACCAAAAACCTCTACAGGATCTCCGTTCTCTACTCTCGGTTGATATTTATAACCTTTTGCGGAACGTTTAGCCGCAGAATTAAAAATATTACTAGGGCTTGATTCAACCACAATAATGTCTTTAACCGATCCTTTTTTGGTAACGGTATATTCTAGAATAACAAAACCTTCGATACCGCGTCGGGATGCTCTACGTGGATATTCTGGTGCCAACTTTGTCATCGGTAAATATTCACCATCCGACGCCTGCAATCCAAAACCGATGGATAAATCCATATTCCCTGTTAGTTGATCCGGTGTCATCACAGAAAGCGCTGATGCAGCCACTTTTTGCTGAACCAATTGCTGCTGAGGCATTGCTTGCTCTGGCTCTTTTAGTGCCTTTGGTTTTTTTGGCTTATCGATAAGCCGTCGTGTTTCAATGGTCACATCCGGCATCAGAATATTGGGCAAAGTAACGGATCGATCTGCTAGCCCCTCCTCATCTGAAGATGATATCAACATCGCCATCAGGGTCAGTAAACACAGGGTAACTATGGCCGCTACAGGAATAACGATCAATGTTCGTTGTACAACATTCATCAGTTTGTCTTTGCCGCAGTTGTAGCCAATGAGATTTTACTAGGAACAACCACCTCTCTTGCAGCATCCAACACAGCGGTAAAAGTCTTTATAGAAGAATGCTCATCCGCCTGAATCACTAAACCACCCTCCGGACTTTCGGCGTGCAACCGTTCAATATTGGCCCGTACCGCCCGCACATCAACCTGCCGTTTATCAATCCAAATACTATTATCTGCACTAATGGCGACTAAAATAGTGGCATTATCTTTTTGTGCCGCTGTCTGTGACTCTGGTCGATTGACTTCTACGCCAGACTCTTTGATGAAAGATGCTGTCACAATAAAAAATATCAGCATGATAAACACCACATCCAGCATGGGTGTTAAATCAATTGCACTATCTTCTTCGCTGTCGCTTTGGTAAAGATAACTACGTCGTCGACTCATAAACGGTGATCCAATATTAAATGTTCTTCAATGAGTTGGTACTCAGCTTTGGCAGTACGTGTTATTGAAATATTAGCGAATACTCCCGACAGCGCCGCAACCATACCGGCCATTGTTGGTATCGTTGCTTTTGAAACCCCTGCTGCCATCAACTTTGCATCACCGCCACCAGATACCGCTAGCACCGTAAAAACATCAATCATGCCCGTCACGGTTCCTAGCAAACCAAACAACGGGCATAACGCTATCAGCGTTTTAATTAACGTTAAATTATGGCTTATCAATACACGGCTTTCAGAGATCCACTGCTGACGAGTAACAATGGCGCTCCATGATGAACGCTCATCTCGAGCCAACCACTGTTGCTCCAGGGAATAAAAATGTTTTTTATAATCACCACGCAAAAACCATAAGCGCTCAAGCATTAACACCCACAATACAAATGTCACGGCGGCAATGAGCAGTAACACCGGCCCGCCCGCTGAGAAAAAGTTCTGTAGGGTTTGCAGTAAATCCAGTAAAAATAATTGCATTAATTAGCGGCCAGTACGAGAGGCGATGATACCAGCACTTTGCTCTTCCAATATATGCAATATCTTTTTCGCTTTGCCGAGTAACAGTGTATGTAACAACAACATTGGAATAGCGACAATCAGGCCTAAAACAGTAGTCACTAACGCACTAGAAATACCTCCTGCCATCGCTTTAGGATCCCCTGCACCATAAACAGTAATTGCCTGGAACACGATAATCATTCCCGTCACTGTACCCAACAACCCAAGTAAAGGGGCAACCATTGCAATGATTTTTAACACTGGCAACCCTATTTCAATAGCTGGACGCTCTTTTAATATCGCTTCATCCAGTTTCAAATCTAGACCGTCAGTGTCTAGTTCAGGGTGATCATCGGCAACTTTAAGAATTCGCCCAAGCGCATTATTCGCATTAGCATTACTATCCGCAAGTTGCCGTTTAATAGACAAAGCGACATTTGCTAGTCCAAAAAAGCGCCACAAGGCAATTAACAACCCAATACAGCCAACGACACTGATCACATAACCCACCAACTTACCTTGGTGCCAACGTTCTACCCAAGTGGGCGTGTTAATTAGTGCTTTTAACAAGCCTCCCCCAGCCGGGCCAGTGGGATCAATACCCAACGCATAAACACCCGCTCCACGCTGAACACTTTCAACCCCATCAGCATATCCCGTAGGTTGTCGCGGCAATGCGTAAATTCGAGCAGTATCTGAATCAAACCCCAGGTATTCACCATCAGATATTAAGTTAAACGTTCCAACGCGAACAACTTCCCGATTCTCTTGCGTTCCAACGGTGGTCGTAAACTTACTGACTCGACCAGATTCAGTCATCTCTCGATGTAACTCATACCAAAATGCCTCAATCTCTTGAATACTGGGAAGATCGACACCAGCATTCATTTTTTTAATAAGCCCATCAAGAAACGGCTTTCTATCATCAAATTCTGCAGATGTAATTGACATCGTTAAGTGGCTGCGCATATCACCCGCTGCACCTGTCAAATGGCCAAACAGCTCTTTCAAAGAGCCTAATCGTTCATCACGCAATGACTTTTTCTCTTTAACAACCTTTTCATTGTCATTAAACGTTGATTCAAGTGTTGCGCTGGTCGCCTCCAGCGCCGCAATTTTCGCCTTAGCGGCATCAATCAATTTCTGGCGCTCAACTTTCGCTTTTAGAAATGCGGCTTCTCTTCGTTTATTCCTTTGTTTGTCTCTGCTGCGCCCTTGTTTAACTTCTTGCAGCAACATATCCAGCGATAGTTTCTTAGAAGATTCCGACACCACCTCAGGGGAGGCTTGTTTTTCTTCGGCAATAGCATTGATAGCCATAAGAGGAAAAAACAGTAGTACTAATAATCCTAACGCTTTTACAGTATTCATTAGTGCGCTCCTCCTGTTACCGAGATGGGTAGCACTAACATCCCAATGGGAGCTTGTTTATTCGCCATTTTTAACCCTTCTCGAACAGCGTTTCGGTAGACACTATTATCCAGCCGTTGCCACGACTTTGTGTTGTTATCCCAGGCTGCTGTTATGGTTGTATCTTTGGTTTGAGAAACCAGCGCAATTCGCCCGACTCTTAACACATCAACTTCGTACCCTACACCGTCAATAATGGCAATATCTTGATAACTATCGACCTTACGGCCATATTCATTTTCAATTTGATAGGCTTCTATTATTTGTCTGAATTTCTCAGCAACATTGATATCTGCCGCAACCAAGTTTTCTTCCATTCGAGACAAACGCTCTCTACGCTCAGTCATGTGAAACGGCATATCCAATTCAATAAAATCCGTTAAACTCTTCACCATCTTAACCACCAAGGGGGTCATCTGACGCTCAATCGATGCCACCTCAGAAATGGATGTATCGTACTTTTTGATAAGCTCTTGTTGATTTTGAATTTGTTTACCGAGCTGTTTGTTATAGGTTTCTAGCCCTTCGATTTGTTTCTGAAGAAGACGGTATTCACGTAACTGACCTTGGGTGGTTGCTGATAGACGATTAACATGATCTTGAGATGCCTTACCTTCTGTCACCTTGGCGCTACCCGTGCGTTGGATCTCAGTTAGCGTATCTGCAAGACTTAGAGAGGCCGGTAACAATAGAGCCATACTCAGTACCATGATCAGTGTCATGCTTAATGCCATGCATCGCCCCACGCCTTGTCTCACGCTTTCAATAATTGATTTATCAACTTTCAACTTGCTCAAACCTTCCACCTTATTCTCATCGCATACTTAAGCCGATGATAGTAACAAATACAAATGAGAATTATAAGCAGCTACTATTGCTACATATCAGCTAGAGAATAGAAAAACAGCTATTCATAAACTAAGACGATGACTACAATCACCCGTCACTACTTACATTACTTACGTTAATTACTTACGTTAATCACTTACCTATTACTCACATGGCACTCACTTATGACGGCATTTGATATATTTAACGGGGATGCCGACGGCATTTGTTCACTTTTACAGCTACGTCTAGATTCCCCGAGAGATGCCGTGCTTATCTCCGGCGTCAAACGAAAAGTAGACTTACTAAACACCCTTTCAACGGAACACTCTATAGGCCAGGATGACAGGATCACTGTCCTCGACATCTCAATGCTCAAAAATCAACCAGGCCTTAAATCAGCTCTAACACAGGGTGCACAAGTATTTTATGCTGACCATCATCAATCTGGAGATATTCCGAAACACCCAAACTTAACGGCTCATATCAACTTATCACCCGATACCTGCACCGGCTTGATCATTAACAAGCATTTAGATAACCGCTTTTTCTTATGGGCCTTAACGGCTGCATTCGGCGATAACCTTATTGATAAAGCCAATTCATTAGGCTCAGAAAAGGGCATCAGTCGGGATACATTGGCGTTGTTAGAAAAGCTTGGCACCTATATTAACTACAACGGGTATGGCGCGAGTTTAGAAGACCTGTTCTACGATCCCGCGGCGCTGTTTAACATTTTACTGCCTTATTCTTCACCTATCGACTTTATTGAAGATGGGCACGATGCATTCAAAACACTTGAAGAGGGCTATCAATCCGATTTCAGTCGTGCTGATTCAGCCGACGTCATTCATAAAACAGCACAAGCTAGTGCATATTTACTGCCAAATGAACGTTGGGCTAGAAGAGTCAGTGGCGTATTTGGAAACGACTTGGCAAACCAAGCGCCAAACAGTGCCCATGCCGTTTTGACAGAGCAAACAAAAGATGATCAAAAAGGGTATTTAGTCAGTATTCGTGCACCACTAACCAATAAACGCGATGCAGACACTTTGGCCAGTAAATTTCCATC
>CAJXXT010000213.1 GCA_913063495.1 uncultured Gammaproteobacteria bacterium
ACTAATACAGCTCGCTCACCCTGTTGCGGGCGATCAAATAATGATTCCATTTACTAATCTACTTAGGATTCAAAAAAACCTGCAGACCAGCGAGCTGTACGCAGTAATAACAATTTTGACAATAATAAGCGGGTACCAATATAAATTGGTACCCATGGCAATAATCTCAATTGAGATTATTCACCCATATCATGTGTTTCGTGCCCAGGCTGATCCGCTCTCTCGTTACGAGGGTTACGCGCTGGTACAACAGTAGAGATCGCATGTTTGTATACCATCTGGTTTACGGTGTTACGCAATAACACAACATACTGATCAAATGATTCGATTTGGCCTTGTAGTTTAATACCGTTTACCAAAAAGATAGATACAGGAATTCTCTCTTTTCTCAAGGCGTTCAGAAATGGGTCTTGTAAGCTATGACCTTTAGACATAGTTGTCTCCTTTAAAAGCGTTGCCCAAAATATGAGGGCTAAATATGTTCAAAATGAACAAAGTTATTCCAGAAACCTGGAATTTCATCGGCTAACGTAGGATGGGGGCCATGGGCAGAATTTTCAAGACCTTTTCTGTAAAATCTGGGTCTTCTGCATCAAACCAGTGCAAATTTGACCAACTGCGTAGCCAAGTTATCTGCCTTTTGGCTAGCTGTCGTGTTGCAATGATTCCTCTCTCTACCATTTCATCGTAGCTTAGTTTTCCCTCTAAGCAATCCCAGGCCTGGCGATACCCTACTGCACGCACCGACGCCATGCTCGGATCTAGGTCTCCTCTGGCATACAGGCGCTTTACCTCGTCCATAAAACCTTGCTCAAGCATGATATGAAAACGTTGCGCGATACGCTCATGTAATCGCGAGCGATCTTCTGGGCATACCGCAATAGAGGTAACATCATAAGGGAAGGCATCTTTGTCGCCTCCCCAAGAATCATCACTTCCTTTATCTTTTTGCTCCTGATGCCACTGCGTAAGTGACTTGCCAGACACACGATACACTTCTAATGCACGCTCAATTCTTTGCGGATCATTTGGGTGTATACGCTCAGCGGCAACAGGGTCTACTTGCATTAACTGTTGATGCAAGTAGACCCAACCATCCCGAGCTGCCTCGGCTTTAATAACTGCACGAACCGCCTCATCTGCAGACGGCAGTGTTGCAATACCCTCCCTTAGTACCTTGAAATACAACATGGTTCCGCCCACCAAGAGAGGTATTTTGCCCTCATTGGTAATTTCTTCCATTGCTGCCAACGCATCATCACGAAAGTCAGAAGCGGAGTAGGTCTCAGAAGGATCAAGAAAATCAATCAATCGATGAGGGGCTTGCGCCAACATCTCCGCATCAGGTTTTGCTGTGCCGATATCCATTTCACGGTATACCAGGGCAGAATCCACACTGATAATTTCCATCGGGAAACGTTTTACCAACTCTAACGCCAGCGCCGTTTTACCGGATGCCGTTGGGCCTGTAAGAAAAATAGCAGGAGGTTTACGACTCATCTAGCGCCCCCGCAAAAACAGCTTATCAAGGTCTTTCATACTCATTTGTGTCCATGTCGGTCGACCATGATTACACTGACCACTACGTTCAGTACGCTCCATATCTCGCAACAAACCGTTCATCTCTGGGATAGTTAACTTACGATTCGCCCGCACCGAGCCGTGACATGCCATTGTGCCCAGCAATGTATTCACCCGACCTTCAACTCTATCGCTTGAACCGTGCGTTTTAATATCAGAAATCACATCACGCACCAACGCCTCTACATTGGCATCTCTTAAGAATACGGGGATTTGACGCACCAATAAGGTTTCCGGCCCCATACGTTCTACTTCAAAACCAAGACGTTGAAATAAGGCACTACTATCTTCCGCCAACTCCGCCTCACCTCGACTAATTGCCATACTCACAGGAACCAATAATGGCTGAGACTTCATACTTTGGCTTTGCCAACTGATCTTCATTCGCTCGTAAGTCACTCGCTCATGAGCGGCATGCATATCAACAACAATTAAACCGTCTTGATTCTCCGCCAAAATATATATGCCATGCAATTGGGCAACCGCATAGCCCAAAGGTGGCACATCTCCGTGAGAAGGCATTTCAACATGAGCCCCCTCTTGAGCTGGGCGTTCCGCCAGTACAGCTGCCCCCTCCGAACCAACACCACCTTCATGTAAGGCCCCATAAGCTTGCATTGTCTCGCGAACGGGGGCAACGCCCGAGGTGTGATTCGTCGGTGCATAATATCCGGGAGCTGCCCTCTGAGATTCCAATACACCCGTCTGGCCACCACCTTGGCCCAACCCCAATGCAGTTTGCTCTCGAAACTCACCAATGACTTGCCCTTGTGCCGCGCCACCTTCAGCCTCAGCTAACACACCATCGGTTGCCAGAGTATCTTCCGGTGTTACTTCAGCAATAGCTCGATGCAAACTTCGGAACAAAAAATCATGCACCTGACGTGTCTCTCGAAAACGCACTTCATGTTTGGTGGGGTGCACATTCACATCCACTCCTTTCGGATCGAGTTCAAAATACAGCACATAGGCAGCATGTCGCCCGTGATACAACACATCCCGATAAGCTTGGCGCACCGCATGCGTTACCACTTTATCTCTTACATGACGGCCATTAACAAAGAAGTATTGTAAATCGGCTTGGCTTCGGGAAAACGTCGGCAAACCCATCCACCCCCACAAACGCAAACCTGAGATTTCAGTATCAACACGCACCGCATGTTGAATGAAGTTAGGGCCACAGATACTCGCAACTCGCCGATCTTCTTCTGCTTCTGTTTTTGCTGCCTTTAAACTATGGACCACACGTTGGTTATGGCGCACGGTAAATGCCACATCAAAATGACTTAATGCCAACCGCTTGACCACATCATCCAAATGGCCGAACTCAGTTTTCTCTTTACGCAAAAATTTTCTTCGCGCTGGTGTATTAAAAAACAAGTCTCTCACTTCAACAGTGGTTCCCTGAGGGTGAGCAGCAGGCAGGACCTGAGCTTCCATATCCCGCCCTTCTGTTACCACTTTCCAGCCACTACCGGAGCTCTCCTCACTGGACGTCATATTCAATCGAGATACAGAACTAATACTAGCAAGCGCCTCACCACGAAAACCCAGGGTCTCCACACCCTCTAAATCATCCAAGTCATAAATTTTACTGGTGGCATGTCGCGCCATGGCTAGCGGCAAATCATCTTTATGCACACCACAGCCGTCATCACGAATTCGGATAAGTTTGATACCACCCTGTTCAATATCCACTTCCAAACGGGTTGCACCAGCATCAACACTGTTCTCTAGTAACTCTTTTACCACTGCCGCAGGACGCTCAACCACTTCACCCGCTGCAATCTGGTTTGCCAAGCGAGGGCTTAATTTATTTATTTTACTCATAGAAAATCTGACTATTTAAGGCCATAAGAACGTTCAGACTTATTGGCTATCACGTTAAAAAATTGAAGTTATGAACTGGGGATACGTAATGTCTGGCCAATCTTAATAATATCGACTTGAGACATCGCGTTCACTCGCCGTAAACTTGCCAAGCTAACCTGATAACGATTGGCTATTTTGGACAAGGTTTCGCCCCGCCGAATGGTATGTTTTGCATACTGAGCATCCCTTGATTTACGTAATGCCATCTTGCTACCAGGCGGAGGATGCTGATCAAAATACTTGACAATGCCCTTGGTGATAGCGGTTGCTAACTTCTTCCGGTGAGCGCTGGAATTTAAGTTTTTCTCTTCTCTTGCGTTAGAAATAAATCCAGTTTCAATCAAAATGGATGGTATATCAGGAGATTTCAATACGGCAAAGCCCGCCTGCTCGATATGTTTTTTATGTAGCTTGGTAACATGTTTCATTTCACCTAACACGTATTTACCTACCGTCAGACTATGCTCCATGCTCCCTTCCATTGCCAGGTCTGCTAATACGCCAGCTAACACATCATCTTTATCTTCTAAATTAACACCACCAATCACATCGGCATTGTTTTCCTGCTCAGCCAATACCCGCGCCAAGGTACTTGTGGCCCCACGGCGAGACAAAGCAAATACTGATGCCCCACTGGCTTTGCCATTCTTAAATGCATCCGCATGGATAGATACAAAAATATCCGCATGATGTTTCTTACGCGCAAGCTCACGGCGCGTTTTTAATTTAAGGAAGTAATCCCCTTTTCGGGTTAATACTGCACGAATACCTTGTCGCTTATTTAGTTCTGTCTGTAATGATTTAGCGATTTTAAATACAACATTCTTCTCTCTTGTCCCTTTGCGCCCAATAGCACCGGGATCTTCTCCGCCATGCCCAGCATCAATGGCAACAACGATATCACGCCCACCGGCAACCACTTTCTGCTGCTTTTTTATAGGCTTTGCGGTGCTAACAACCTTCGATGTAGAAACATTACCCGCCTTCATCGACAGCACTGAACCTTCTAGATCCAGCACAAGTCGATGCCCATATTGAGCATTCGGTTTTAATAAAAAGCTTTTTGGCTTGAGAGGCTTTTTTAAATCCAAGACCACCCGTAAATCTTGTTTGTTTTGCATGGCGCTACGAACTTTTGCTATCGAACTGTCTTTTAGATCAATGCTAAATAGCGCTTTGGTACGAAGGGTACCCTTAAGATCAATGACCACTCGATTAGGCTTGTCGAGTGTAAAAATACGATGATCCACAGGGCCTGAAAGATCAAACACCACTCGAGTGCTTTCTGGCGCCTGCCAAACACGAACATTGTTAATTTTTTCACTAGCAGAAACGACTGGCGAAAAAAACAGGCACATTAGCAACACCCACGTATTCCCTGACACTTTTGGGTGAGCTTCTCGATATCGACTAACGCTACACAAGCCGATTATTTTACTTAAAAACTGCGTTAACACTCCAACACCTATTCTTATGGATATTCACATACTTGATGAGATCACAGAACTCATTATTGAGTTACTGTTGCTTAACTAGCGATGCTGCGACTAATGCAACAACAGCTTGCCCCCTCTCACTCTCCCCCGAGAACTGTAAATATCGTGTTTGCTTGCGCTTCTCTATGGTTAATTCTACATCAGGTTTAGGGATAACGCCTTCCCCTTTGTCAGGCCACTCCAACAAACAGACGCTATTTTCATCAAAATACTCTCGAATCCCCATAAACTCCAATTCTTCCGGGTCTGCAATACGGTACAAATCAAAGTGGTAAACCACGCACTCACTAAACTCATAAGGTTCTACCAGTGTATAAGTCGGGCTTTTTACCGGGCCTTGGTGTCCAAATGCATGCAAAACACCCCGGCTGAATGTGGTTTTACCTGCTCCTAAGTCACCTCGTAAATAGACAACAAGCCCCCCATTTAGTGCCTTTCCTAACGCCTCCCCGTAAGCGACAAGCTCTTCTTCTGAAGCAACCGATATAGAGAACACCTTCATATGTGTTTGCACAGCTTTTGTTTTCCATTAACCAAACGGCGAATATACGGGAATAAGTCGGTTGCCTGCAAGCCTCGTTCACCAGATTCTTTGACCGCACAATCGGCAGCTTTTCCGTGTAGCCAGACACCAACATTGGCAGCGTCACTTAGTGATAACTGCTGAGCTAACAAACCACCAATAACACCACTTAATACATCCCCCATCCCAGCGGTAGCCATACCGGGGTTACCAACATTGGCGAGGTGTACTGCGCCCACGGATGTTGTGGAGATAAGTGTTCCAGCACCCTTTAGCACAGCAACCGCTTCGTAACGATCACTCAATTGCTTCACACCATGAAACCGATCTAAAGCAATATCTTTGGTACTGCATTGCAATAACCGAGCAGCCTCTCCGAGGTGAGGTGTTAGCACCCAGTTGCCCCGCTGATGGAACCCTGCTCCCGCATCCGATGTTAAAAAATTCAGCCCATCCGCATCCAATACCAAAGGGATATCCGTCGCTAAGGCTTTTTGTAATAAACTCACCGCCCAAGCACCTTTGCCAATACCTGGCCCTGCAACAATCACCGTTGCTTTGGCAATAATTTCATCAATAGTCGAACTATGGGTATCCGCATCCAATGCCATACACTCTGGATGCCGACTTAATAGTGGGGCTATATGCTCTGCTCGCGTTAACACAGTGACAACACCCGCTCCGACATAATGCGCAGCTTCACTCGCCATCATCACCGCACCACCCATTCCATGGTCACCCCCTATAACCACAACATGGCCATAATTTCCTTTGTGGGCTCCACGATCACGCTTACCTAATGTTTTAGTAACATAAGGTCGGTTAATACGTGTTGCATTAGGCTTTACTTTTTCAAACACCGATTTGGGAATGTCCAACCCAGCAAAAAACAACTCGCCGCATTGCTGAGGCCCACTTGCGGTCAACAACCCTTGTTTTAACCCGATATAAGTCACGGTGACATCGGCATTCACAGCACAACCCAGTATCGAGCCGGTATCCGCACACAGGCCTGAAGGCGAATCAACGGCACATACATTGATATCGCTACTTATATCGCAACTTTTATCGCTACTTATGGATAAACTATTAATAAGTTCGATAGCCGTTTTGCATTCACCACGAACCTCACCCTTAAGCCCTGTTCCAAGCAACGCATCAACAATGATGCCCTCAGACATCATGGTGCCATGACTGTCATTAACCAATGAGGCATCAAAAACACGAACCTCTACACTTTCTTCCATTGCATGCTGATATGCCGTTAACGCATCACCACTTAACTTCGCAATCTCACCAACCTGTATGACAACAACCTTAAAACCCGCTTGCTGTGCCAAACGCGCAATAACATAACCATCACCGCCATTATTGCCCACCCCACAAAACACCATCACACGTGTATGCTGTGGCCAACATTGTCGCATCACTGCGAATGTTGCCTCTGCGGCTTTCGTCATCAACGAGAACCCTGGCATAGCGTTCTCTTCAATAGCAATTCGATCAAGTTCTCTTACTTGTTCTGCACGATAGAGCGCTTTAGGGAGATGCTTGGTATACTGGGTTTCTGTACTAATTGCTGTACTAGTTACCGTATTTGTTACAGCACTGGTTATGATATTAGGCACGACATTAATCATCCATTTTTTTATTACCCGTTAGATTAAAAGAGTATACACGACAAAATCCATGACCAGCCAACTGACCAACATCGACCTCACCCAACTTACCCTCGACATAAAGCAATGGGGAAGAGAGCTTGGTTTTCAACAAATAGGCATCGCCGATGTAAACCTGGGTGAGCACGAACAGCACTTAGTACGCTGGCTGGACAATCAATACCACGGTGAAATGGATTACATGGAACGTCACGGGACTAAACGTAGCCGTCCTGATGAATTAGAACCGGGCACCTTAAGAGTCATTACCGCCAGGATGGATTACCTTCCTGAAGACCCTCACACGGTTTCGATTCTTAAACAAAAAGATAAGGCCTATATCTCTCGTTACGCACTGGGGCGGGACTATCACAAATTAATTCGTAAACGTTTAAGCAAACTCGCCAAACAGATCGAGACGGTCATTGGCCCGTTTGGTCACAGAGCTTTTGTGGATAGCGCACCGGTATTGGAAAAAGCCCTGGCGGAGAAGTCGGGTTTAGGGTGGATTGGTAAAAATTCTCTTCTGCTAAATCGCACAGCGGGATCTTGGTATTTTCTGGGAGAGCTATTTATCGACCTGCCATTGCCTATTGATGAGCCCGTCAGCAACCACTGCGGTTCTTGCCAGTCCTGTATTGATAAATGCCCAACCAATGCCATTGTTGCTCCGTTTCAGGTGGATTCGAGAAAGTGCATTTCTTATCTCACCATTGAACTCAAAGGGCCTATTCCAGAAGTATTTCGATCACAGATGGGGAATCGTGTTTTTGGCTGTGACGATTGCCAATTGGTATGCCCATGGAACCGTTTTGCTAAAGCGACAAATGAAAATGACTTTCATCCACGCCACCAACTGGATAGCCAAGACTTATTAGCATTATTTTTATGGGATGAAACCACATTTTTATCCAACACCGAAGGTTCCGCTATACGACGTATTGGGTATGAACGTTGGTTGCGCAATTTAGCCGTAGGATTAGGTAATGCACCTTATTCAGCGGATATTGTTGAAGTATTAACCCAACGCCTTCATCAACATTCCGAACTCGTTGATGAACATGTGCAATGGGCAATAGACCAACAAAATCAAAAACCAAAACGCATCATATAAACAATACGCTGAATAAAAACCACCAGCAAGAAGCATCAAATATGACCATTGATGAAATGTTAGAATTTCTAATCTCTATGGGAAAACTGCCTGACGCGGAAGGAAAGATGCAATCAGGCATGTGAGGGTGTGGCTAAGTCAAAACCTACAATGATTTATAACAACGTCGCGATCTGCTTCCCCATTCTTACGGGTGAGCCTTCACGCAGTTGCTCATCCCATTTTATTTTACCTTCTGGGAATAATACAATCGCAGTGGAGCCTAGCTTAAAGCGCCCCATTTCATCACCACGATTCAAAGAAACCGGCTGACGGCCTTCCTCGGTATAATCTTTGACACTTAGCTGTCGCTTAGGTGGTGTCACTAACCCTGCCCACACAGTTTCGATACTGGCAACAATCATCGCGCCTACCAATACCACAACCATTGGCCCGACTTCCGTTTCAAACGTACAAACTACCCGCTCATTACGTGCAAACAATGCTGGAACTTGGTTGGCAGTTTTGCCGTTCACGGAGAACAATTTTCCTGGAACGTAGGTCATTTCCTTTAACGTGCCCGCAAAAGGAATATGTACACGATGGTAATCTTTAGGGGACAAATAAATGGTCGCAAAACTACCGTTTTTAAACGGTTCTGCTTTTTCGTAACTACCACCTAGCAGTTGATCCAATCGATAATGATGCCCCTTGGCTTGAAAAATCAAGTCATTGGAAATCTCTCCAAGCTGGCTCACCGCACCATCTGCAGGGCAGGCGATACCGTCATCAGTAATCGTTCGGGCCCCCTCTTTTAACGCGCGGGTAAAAAAGTCATTAAACGTATCGTACGCCGTGGGATCCGACTCCATGGCTTCACTCATATCGATGCCATAGATCTTAATGAACTGTTGGATAAATGTGTCTTTTATCATTGGTATTTTTGAATCGGCCACTAAACCTGCCAATCGAGATAACCAATGTTGCGGTACAATATATTGTGGTAATACGGATAGTTTTTCGTTCATAAGGTACTTCTTTTGATTCATTAAAATTTAATTATTCGACCAAACCCTACATCAAGCGATAAGTGTCTTGGAGACTCGCTACTATAGAAACTAATTTAAATATCACTCAACTCAATTGGCGTATTGGGATCATGCCCCCATTCAGACCAAGAACCCGGATAAGCCTTAATATTTTCAAACCCCAATATACGCCCCAACAAATAGGTAAACCCCGAACGGTGATGGGTTTGGCAGTGAGTAATAATTTCTTTATCTGCCGTAATACCACGCTGAGCCAACTCTTCTCGAACCACCTCTAAATCACGAATACGTAAAGCATCCATTTGATCCATCGCGGTTGTCCACTCATAATGCGCAGCACCGGGGATATGTCCAGCACGGGGTGTCAGCACTTTCTCCCCCGTATGCTCTTGCAAAGAACGCGCATCCCAAACAACCAGATCATCACGATCAAAGTTGTCCATCAAATATTGCTTATCTACACTCGCAGTAAGATCTAACGTTACTTGGTACTCTGACGGGGTCGGGCGCATTTCTTCACTTTGAATTTCCATTTTGCGTTTCACCCATGCGTGGATGCCGCCATTCAAGTACGAGTAATGCTTATGGCCAATCACCTCTAAGGTCCATAACAATCGACCGGCCCAACCACCACCTTCATCATCATAAGCCACAACGTGAGTATCCGGCGTTAGACCAATAGAGGAAAACAATGCCGTTAAACGCTCTTCTGAAGGTAACAATCCAGGTGCTGGCGCCCCTCCGCCCATCAGTTCCGCATAGGACAAATAAATGGCCCCCGGCACATGACAGCGAAAATATAGCTGCTGCTTAGAAAGATCAACAATGAGCAACTGAGGGTGTTTTAATAGAGGCTCTAACGCCTCAGCTTCAATTAGAAGGGGTAAATCAATAGGATCTACAGCCATGTTGTGACCTTTCTCA
>CAJXXT010000214.1 GCA_913063495.1 uncultured Gammaproteobacteria bacterium
TTTTTCGATGGTTGATTGATCTTGCATTTAAGCTTCCTGCATTAAATAACATGATTGATAACCTGTATGGCATTGTAGTGATTTTAGGAAAGCCGGAGTCTCGGGGGCGCTTGCGCCTTCAGTCCAATGATGTACGCAATCAAGCATTGATAGATACCGCATATTATCAATCTGATAATGATATGAAAACCATGATTAAGGGTATTGAAATCGCGCAGGATATGGCTGCAGATTCTTCACTGGTCGCGTGGGGAAGTAGGCCTTTATCTGGTGGAGGAAAAACCAAGAAAGAGAGAGCGTTAAGAAAATTTGTGAAAAGTGCGACGATGACAACCTTTCATTTTTGTGGCACTTGCAAGATGGGGGAGGGTGTTGATTCTCCAGTAGATAATGAGTTAAGACTGAAAGGTATCACAGGTCTTCGTATTGCTGATGCCTCTGTTATTCCGGAAGTGCCTGTTAGCGCGATTAATGCACCTAGTATGATGATTGGACATAGGGCAGTGGATTTTATTTTAAAAACAGAAGGCGTAAATGAATGAATAGCCAGCTAGACGACGTGATACAAAAAACAACCGCCTCGAAAGGAGATACTTCAGCGACGGATACTGTTCAGAATATACCTTGTGTTGCTGCCGCCACGGGTGAGAGCTTAGGGGAGGTCGCTGTATTAAGCCCCGATCAAGTAAAAGGTGCAGTTTCTCGTGCTCGAATAGCACAAAAAGACTGGGCGAAAAGTACGTTTAAGCAACGGCGAGCGGTACTAAATCACATCTTAGATTACGTTCTTGAACATACAGATGAATTATGCGAACTCATTGTTAAAGACTCTGGAAAAACTTTTGAGAATGCATTGCTTGGAGAAGTGATGCCCATTTGTAATAAGATTAAATGGTTAACTAAAAACGCTGAAAAGCACTTGAAGTCAGAAAAAGTAGGATCCGGTATTCTGATGCATAAGAAGGCTCGTATAGAATATTGTCCGCTCGGTGTGGTTGCTTGTATTATTCCTTGGAATTACCCGCTGCAAAATATTATTAGTTCGTTAACGGCGCCGTTAATGGCAGGTAATGCCGTGTTACTCAAAGCCTCTGAGCAAGTGGCTTTTTCCAGTGAGAAATTTCAGATTATTACTGACCAAGCATTAGAGAAAGAGGGGTTCTCAAAAGATACCGTACAGATTATCAATGGTTACGGCGACACGGGGGCGGCATTAATTAGTGCCTATGTGGATAAAATATTGTTTATCGGTTCTGTAGGTAATGGGCGCCGTATTATGCAAGCGGCGGCCGAGCACCTGACACCTGTTGTGATGGAGCTTGGCGGGAAAGACCCAATGATCATCTGTGAGGATGCCCACCTTGAAAAAGCAGTGCACTCTGCCTTGGGTGGAACATTTATCAATTTAGGGCAAAACTGCGTCGCAGCAGAACGTATCATTGTGATGGATGGAATTTATGAACGTTTTACGTCGCGCCTAGTGGAAATTGCCAGTCAATTTCGGCAAGGGGTTCCGGCGCGAGGAGGGAATGTCGATGTAGGTTCATTAACGTCATCGATACAAGTTGATATTGTTGAGAAGCTTGTTAGTGATGCGATCGATAAGGGCGCGACAGTCCTGATTGGAGGTAAACGGGATAAAAGTTTAGCTGGAAACTTTTATCCACCGACAATTTTAGCTGATTTAACAGCCGATATGGACATCGTCAGTTCCGAAGTATTTGGCCCCGTGATGTTACTCTTTAAAGTGAGTAATGATGTCGAAGCGGTCGCTGTGGCAAATGATAGTGAGCTAGGGTTGCAAGCGTCCGTTATTACGCATGATAGGCAACGGGGAGATCGTTTAGCGCGCCAAATTCAAGCGGGGGGAGTTTGTATTAATGATTTTGGTTTGTGTTACGTCAATCAAGATTTGCCTTTTGGCGGCACTAAATATTCCGGCTTTGGTGTCATGAATGGTCGTGATGGATTGCGCGCATACACTACACCGAAGGCGGTATTGGCAGACCGTTTTCCATTGGAGATACCTCCTGAATTATTTCCTGTTTCTTCTCATGATTATGAAATTAGTAAAAACTCAATGCGTTTGTTGTTTGGTCGAGGAGTGGGGTTAAAAATAGCGAGTTTATTTCACATTGTAAGGTTGTCAATCTTGTCGTGGTTTGAGAATCGAGGTTCCAAATAAAATAAATTCATCAATGTTTGTGTATTGAATAACGGAGGAAATTAGGCATGAGTACATACTTATCAACAGGTATTATCCAAATCCTTATATTTGCAGGCGCTCTAATGGCGCTAATGCAATGGCTGGCGGTGGTGAAAATGCCAGAAGCTCGGCTAAGAACCCCAAAACCTAATAAAGTGACGTTAAAAAACAAAATTATTAACGTCGTTGGAAACTCCACTATTGCGGTGGGAATGCTTGTTAGCATTTTATATGTCGGAGGAGATGCTTTGGTTTATGCTGCGAGTAATGACATCTCGGGTATGACAATATTTGGAGAAATGCTTGCTGTGTTATTGGTGTATGATTTTATGTATTACTTTGCTCATAGGGCGATGCATCACCCAAAAGTAATGAAGCAAGTGCATGGTGTGCATCATTATATTCGTTATCCTACGGCATTTGAAAGTATCTACGTACATCCCATAGAAGGAGCTATTGGTATTGGTTTGTTGATGCTTTCCTTGGTGATGCTGGGGCCAATCTCAGAGACCTCTTTTCTCGTTGCATTCTTTATCTATTCCAGTGTGAACATTCTGGTACATGCTAATATCAGGCTCAATCATCCAATTTTTAAATTAGCGAATTACTGGGCTGTTCGCCATGATATTCATCATGGTACCCAATTAAATAAAAACTATGCATCAATATTTCCATTTTTCGATCAGTTTTTTGATACAAATGCA
The DNA here is from genome assembly GCA_913063495.1 of uncultured Gammaproteobacteria bacterium. Taxonomy (GTDB): domain Bacteria; phylum Pseudomonadota; class Gammaproteobacteria; order Pseudomonadales; family Ketobacteraceae; genus 42-54-T18. The sequence continues at coordinate 2,911 of CAJXXT010000214.1, forward strand.
GTGAAGAAGGAGGAGAAGTCATGAGTAAAAAGCGTTTATTGGTTACCGGTGGTTGTGGTTTTATTGGTAGGAATTTGGTGGATGGGTTCTGTGATGCAGGTTTTGACGTTACTGTATTGGATTTTGGTGGCAAGGCCTTCCGTGATGATGTGAATTTTATCAACATGGATATCCGCGAAGGGAAAAAAGTAATTGATGTGTGCGCAGGTATGGACACTGTTGTTCATAACGCCTCTATCGTGCATACAAAATCGAGTTTGTCTGATATTGTTTGGTCTGTTAACCATCAAGGAACGCTAAATATTATTGAGGCATGTAAAGTTCATAAGATTCCTAAGTTGGTGTATATCAGTTCTGCTTCCGCTGTGTATGAAGGTAGGGATATTACGAATGGTGATGAGACCTTGCCTTATTCAACAATATCTCAGGCAGCTTATGCTGATTCAAAAATAGCGGCAGAAAAGGATGTGTTGGCATTTAGTGGTACTGCTGATACAGCCTGTTGTGCAATCCGACCTCATGTGGTATTTGGGCCAGAAGATAATCGTTTTGTACCTGCGATTATTGAAAAAGCCAAAGCTGGAAAACTCACAAGAGCCGTTGGTAATCGTGATAAATTGTCTGATTTTACGTATGTTTCCAATTTGATTGATGCGGTTGTTGCGGCAGAAGAAGCATTGGTTTTGGGATCTTCAGTAGAAGGGCAGGCTTATTTTATTACGAATGGTGAGCCGATGGCTTTCTTTGACTTTATTGAAAATCTATTAATCGCTATGGGCCACCCTAAGATCACAGGAAAGGTCCCCTATTGGCTAGCCTATTCTGTTGCTGCGATTGTTGAAGGTTGGGATACGTTAAAAGGTGGAAGTTTTAACGAGGGAGGGCTGACACGATTTGCAGTTAAATATATGGTTACCCACCACTATTACAGTATTGAGAAAGCTTACAAGGATTTTGGTTGGAAACCGGCGGTAAGTTTAGCGGAAGGTATTACGTTAACGGTTAATGATTTGAAGGAAAAGGGAATTAGTATTTAGAGGTGGCTCATATTGATAGGTTATGCTGTGAGACGGTACAGGTGATCTCTCGGTATGGTCTATCAATATGCTCTTTCGGTACAAGCTTCGTGAATATTCTTCGTGTGAGATAGTTAAATGGAGCCAATGTAGTGGGTACACATCTCCAGAAGATAAAATACAATCATGCTGGCGCTAAGGCCGGCGGCTATTACTTTTACGCTATCCCAGCGGGCCGTAGATTTTTCATCGATAAAGTAAAATATAGGAAAGCTACCAATAAAATAGGTGGCATAAATGATTGATCCATAAGCCAGCATGGCTTCCATATTTTCATAATAAAAACTGGTAGTCATAAGAGGGTTAGCCATTGCTTTTGTTTCCACCCATGCCCAGCAATACCCGATTACAAAGGTTGATGGCATAAATAGTAATTTTGCCATGAAGATGCCAGAGTTCATGGTGCGTCGCAACAGAATAATGGCCGTTGTATGATATGTCATAAAATACGCGTGGGTGTAAAAATACATAATGACGGGAACGGGTTGGTTGGAGTTTCCTACCAGTGCGGCATCTAGTGTAGTGATGGCATTCGGGTAGTTATAAACCATCCCCAGAACATCAAAGAAGTATTCAGACCCTACGTAGTTTCCGAAAAAACCAAAGATAAATATATAAAGATTTGCCTTGAACCAGTAGCTGTTTAGTACGCTGCCACTAAAACTGTAATCAAGCCCGTCAGCAAATGATGTATTAGTTCGATCACTCCTAAACCAGGATATGACCAATGGCACTAAGAACAAAGGCAGAGCTATTGATGCTCCGTGAAGAAGTAGCGCCATGTCTCCCCAGGATTTATCCCTGCCAGTTAACATCATTACTGCCATGGATAACATCCATATAGGGCTGTAAATGAGAAAGAATCGCTCCGCCCACGCTTTGTCTGGGTTTTCAGAAAACCAACGGCTGTTGTTTGTGGTCTGTTGTAGTGCCATGTCATTTTCCAGTGATGGCGATTTTTATCATGGCCATAAAATTTCTAAATTTTTCCATCTTACTCACTTCGGGGCGTATTTTTCTGTGCCCGGGGAGTAACACACCTTTCGCTTGTATATGTATTTTCTCCTTAACGACAGGGGACAATAACCCAGCACCAGCTAGCTCAAAAAATGTTGCTTTAGCATTACCTAAATCAAAAAAGTCACGTTGCCACTTCCATTGGAAATTACCTGCATATTCGAACCAAGAACCGCCAATGCCCGATATTTCATAATAGGTACCATCTTCTCGTTTCCAAGGTGTGCGTTGTTTCCAAAAGCCGATAACCGTACCGCGAACTTCGTCAATAATGATGTCGTGGTAGGGGTATTCCCATTCTTCGAACCCCTTCATTTGGTAACCTAGGGCGACATCACAGATTTCTTTTCTACCATTAGCCACAAACTCTTCGTTGGGGCCGATATTCCACGCGTAAACGGCATCTTCTGTGTATAGTGGCCCAAGGTGCTTGGTCCAGTCTCCTGCTCTCTCAGCATCTTTATTGGCTTGTAGCCAGCGAATGACCATTTCTTCCATTTCTTCTCGCTTAAAGCCTGTGTTTTCTGGGTTTGAAATGCTTGGAATGGTTTTTTCTTCTAGAATGCTTCCGTCTTTTATAGCGCTTGAGCCAACTTTTAGATCCGTTTTTATATTCAGACTAGTGTTCATGTGAGGTATCCCTTAGTAAATGCGTTAAGTCTTATGTTATTTTGATGAGTCGTCTGTTGTTATTGTTATCGCTGAGTTAGGGCAGTGTTTTGCGGCACATTGTGCTTTTTCTAACATGTTGATGGGCGGCGTAGCGTCTATTGCTGTTGCTTGGTTGTTAGATACACTGAACAATTCTGGGGATTCCCCTGCACATACGGCATGGCCTTGGCATAGTTGTTTGTCTATGGAAATATGAAAATTCGTGATTGTTGTTGCCGCTGCTGGTTCTTCTTTTTCAGGTGATGCAGGGCATTGTGAATGGGTGTCTTGCGGGTTGCCTGCTGTGCCATATTTGCTAGTGAAAGAATCGGCTGTTCGACGTTTATAGCGAATCCTACAGGGTGATTTGGGTTGAACGATCATTTCCCCATAGTCATCAACATATGAGTCGGGAGCATCGACAAATTCGAAGGTATATTTTCGGAGTAATATTGAATAAATCGCTTTGATTTGAAACATCGCAAATGCATTTCCTGAACATTTATGTTTTCCACCGCCAAAGGGTTGGTAAGCCATCAAGTTCTTGTCTTCCTCTCTGCCGGGAGTGTATCTGTCTGGGTCAAATGTTTCAGGGTTACTGAACAGGTGCGCCATCCTGTGAGTGACGGGTGGACTAGCCCAGACCATGTCACCTTTTTTAATGTGGTGGTTTTTGAAATGTAGATCTTCGGCAACCTGCCGCATTAGAACAATGAGGGGAGGGTGTAGGCGTAAGACTTCCTTTAAGGTGTTTTCTAGTTTTGGCGTTTTTCGTAAACATTGAAACGTCACGTTTCCGTCAGATCCCAGTAGCGAATCTAACTCGTGAGTGACTTCTCGCATATGATGTGGGTTTTTTAGCAATTCAAGTAACACCCAGGCGGATGTGCCTGAACTGGTATGGTGCCCTGCAAATATAGCTGCGACCAACATGCCTGCGATATCATTACTTGAAAGGTGGCTTCCATCGTTATAACGTGTGTCGATAAGCATTTGAAACATATCCGAATGTTTCTCGTTGGAATTCTCACGTTTCTCAATGATCTTATGTACTAGCTCATGTAGCCTGAGCCTAGCCTTGTCGCGTTTTCGAAAAGATGGGATGGGTAAGTTAGGAAAACTATAAGCAAGCGCATTTACTCCCTTTTCTAAGTCGTGATAGATGTCGGCGAATTCGTTGGTGAGTTCGTAGCGAAATTCTTTGCCCAATAAACAATGAGTCGCGGTATTGATGGTTAGTTGCTTCATGGCTTCTACTAGGTTTATTTCACCAGAATCCCCCCAGTCGCTAATCATATCTTCGACTTCAGCAACTATCTTGCTGGAGTGTTGCCGCATCGCATCCATTCGCAGTGCGGGCATTAGCATTTTTAGTTGTTCATTTTTTTTATCAATAGGAGCATCAAAAACAATACCTTCGCCAAAGATGGGTGTCATAAGTTTGTAGGCTGCAGATTGGTCAAGTTGATTATCACTGGATCGATAAAATAATTCGCTAGCATCATCTCCGGTTAACAGGATCATGCGTTGGTTGAATATTTTAAACTGTGCAATTTCTCCCGCTTGATCGGATACTTTTTTCATAAAAAGAAACGGATTTTTTGCAAAAGGTATCATATGTCCTAGAAGAGGAAGGCCGCCTCTGATTTTGGGGATTTCGTTTGGTTGAATGTTTTTTGTTGTTGTGTTCATTGTTTTGCCTTTGTGGTCGCAGGGCAGATAGTAAAAGCGGTTGATTAATAATTAAAATAAATTGGGTTTTATGTCAATGAAAGATTATTTTGTATTTTTAATTATGGTTGTGGTTTTGTTTGTAAGTGATTGATAAATAGGGTTTAAGTTTATTTTCTGTTATTTTATTGGAATGATCAAATTTACATAAATGGTTAATATGTAAAGTGTTTTGTGCGGGGCTGATGTGTGAGATTGATTCTAATTGGTCAGAGGTATTAGATTAAAAGAGTATTCAAACGAAGGAGGTAGAAAGGTTTTCTGAATAGCTTGAAAAAGAGATGGATGGATAGATAGATGAAAGAAATGAATAACAGGATAAAACCAAGCGAATTAAACCGACAAAGAACAATGTGTCGATTTAATTCGCGCTGGGTCAACACATTAAGGGTTCAGATGTTTCCAATGAAACCGTAAATGTTGTTCTATAAAACTCGCAATAAAGAAGTAGCTGTGATCATAACCTTCATGTTGCTGCAAGGTTAGGGGGTAATTTTTAGCTTTTGCTGATAGCTCTAGCATTCCAGGTTTTAATTGCTGGCTCAGGAAGTTATCGTCAAGGCCTTGGTCAACCAATATCGGTGTTCGTGATTGTGATGCCTGCATTAGAATGCTGGCATCGTATTGTTCCCATGCTTTTTGATCATCCCCTAGGTAACCTGTGAATGCCTTTTTACCCCAGCCACAGTCTGAAGGGTTGCAAATAGGGCTGAATGCCGATATTGAGCTGTATTTCTCAGGATTTCTCATTCCGAGAACCAAAGCGCCGTGCCCACCCATAGAGTGTCCGCTAATCGACCGTTTATTGTTGACGGGAAAGTGCTTCTCTATCACTTTTGGTAACTCATCCAGCACATAATCATACATATGATAATGCGTGTTCCAAGGCGCTTGGGTAGCGTTAAGGTAAAAGCCTGCCCCTAAACCGAAATCGTAGGCGTTATCGGGGTCATCCGGTACATTGTCTCCCCGCGGGCTTGTGTCGGGTGCAACAATGGCGATGCCAAGCTCGGCGGCTATTCGTTGAACCCCCGATTTTTGCATAAAATTCTCATCGGTACAGGTTAAGCCGGATAACCAATACAAAACGGGCACCGTATTGTTAGATGTTTGCGGTGGTAGGTATATACCAAAACGCATATCACAATTTAGCGAAGATGAGGTGTGGCGATATTGCTTATTCCACCCCTCAAAACTCCTGTTAGCACTCAGTTCTTCAATATCAATTACATCAGTCAAAATTTATCACCGTACGGATACTTTTGCCTTCATGCATTAACGCAAACGCCTCATTTATTTTACTAAGAGGTAGAGTATGGGTAATGAAATCATCCAATTCGAATTCTCCTGCCATGTATCGGTTTACATACTCAGGAAGTTCGGTACGGCCTTTGACACCTCCAAAGGCGGTTCCTTTCCATACGCGGCCAGTAACTAATTGGAAAGGGCGGGTTGATATTTCTTGGCCAGCACCTGCAACACCAACAATGACGGATTCCCCCCAGCCTTTATGACAACATTCTAGGGCTGAACGCATGGTGTTAACATTGCCTATACACTCAAATGAGTAATCTACGCCACCATCAGTTAATTCAATGATGACGTCCTGAATCGGCTTGTCGTAGAGTTTTGGATTTATGCAGTCTGTCGCACCTAGTTTCTTCGCCAAATCAAATTTGCTCTCGTTGATATCAATAGCAATGATACGACTGGCTTTTGCCATTGTTGCGCCAATGATGGCGGCTAACCCAATGCCACCGATGCCAAAAATGGCAACGGTCGCTCCCTCCTCAACATTGGCGGTATTCACTACCGCGCCCATGCCTGTGGTGACTCCACAGCCGAGTAAGCATACCTTTTCTAAGGGTGCTTCGGGATTAACTTTAGCCAGTGATATTTCCGGTAACACGGTATATTCCGAAAAGGTTGAACATCCCATGTAGTGATAAATGGGTTGGCCATCTTTGTAAAAACGGGTGGTGCCGTCAGGCATTAGGCCTTTGCCTTGCGTTTCACGTATCTTTTGGCAGAGGTTGGTTTTTCCTGATGTACAGTAAGAGCATTCGCCACATTCGGGTGTGTATAGAGGAATAACGTGATCTCCCACGGCAACGCTAGTAACACCCTCGCCAAGCTGCTCAACAATACCGCCGCCCTCATGACCTAGTATAACGGGAAAGATGCCCTCTGGATCATCCCCAGACAAGGTGAATGCATCAGTGTGACAAACACCGGTCGCGACAATGCGGACAAGTACTTCTCCAGCTTTGGGCGGCATCACATCGACTTCTTCAATAGAAAGGGGTTGACCTGGTCCCCATGCAATGGCGGCTTTTGACTTAATGCTTGGTGCTGACATAGTGTGTTCCCGTGTGAGTGTTTGTTTTTTAGTATGGCAATAATGTGGTTTGTAAGTATTTTATTTTGTTTGTGCTGTAGACTCCAATAGAATTTGATGTGGTAAAACTCTATTACCAGGAGGTAATAATGTATTTGTGGGAAGGTGTGAGCGAATTTGTTGCTGTAGCAGAAAGTAATAGCTTTACTGCAGGGGCAAAACGTTTGGGAATTTCAACGGCTCAGGTCAGTCGGCAGATCAGCGCTCTTGAAAAACGCCTTGGTGTTAAATTGCTGTACAGGACGACGCGAAAAATATCATTAACTCAGGAGGGCTGCGTTTATTTTCAAGATTGTCAAAA
>CAJXXT010000215.1 GCA_913063495.1 uncultured Gammaproteobacteria bacterium
CCCAAGAATTCCCGCCACATTGCTTCATTTAAGTAAAAGGCTGCGCCCTTATCTCATCAAGGGCCATTCCTAACAACTTGCCTTTGTGGGGCCTGACCTTCCTTCCTTGAAAAGTACGACCGTACTAAAAATATGAGATTGTTATTGGATTCTTTTTTCTATCCCCCATTTGGGTGATAGCACTTTCCAATGAAATGATTAAACTTCCTTCAATTGCCAAAATTTCAAATTCGATAAATATCAATTTTAATTGCGCAAAATCAAGGAATCGCCATATCTCACATGACAATATTCGCTGTCGCCATGCGAGAAAATCTCAAAGATGGATCTTTACAGAAAATAGACGTTTTCTGTTGTTATAACAATTTAGCTAACGCTAATATAATAATGAGAATCTAATGGATAAGCCTCAAGCAAATAGAACGTTTCGCAAAACCTTCCTACTAACCGCGGCTATCATCGTAATAGTCCTTTCGTTTATAAAAATACACAGCATTTGGAAAATCGAGTTAAACGGCAATCCAAATGAAAGTATTTTTCTCGTTTTAGAAACAAGCGCACCACCAACCTTTGCATAACCTCAGCAAAACAAAGCGACTTCGCAAACTAGTATTGTTAGGGTAATTTAACAATTCACTAGAAAATCATGACAAACCACCCGTTTGTCATCCTAACACTCTAGCGGTGTCGCATTTGCCCTAGTCTTTGTCCTCTTAAGTCCAAGATAAATTGTTAGTGTACGTTATTCCCATTTTCCATGGGTCTCTCCGTCAAACTACATGCCTTTACGACGCATTTGTACTTACCAGGAAATTCTCTCATGGTTGCCAAGCTATTCGCCCACTGGGTAATGAACCATCGAATCACCAGCATTGCATTGATTATACTCTCAGCCATTGCGCTGGGTTTAGGTGGAATTAACGCAGAGTTCTCTGCTAATCAGCGTGACTTCTTTAAGGCTGATGACGTCCACCTCAACAACCTTATTCAAATCGAAGATGAATTCGCCAGCGATAAAAACATCCTTGTACTGATTGAACCAAAAAACAAAGATATATTTAGCCCAACAACACTTTCTGCTATTCGAGAAATAACCGAATTTAGCTGGAAAGTCCCTTACTCACAGCGCGTAGAGTCCATCACCAATCACCTTTACACTCAAGTTGAGGGTGACGAGTTAATGGTTGAATATTTATTTGATGAAGAAGTCCAACTATCAGCAGACGAACTTAACATTCGAAAAAACTATGCTGTAAACAAAGTTGGCCTAGAGGATTATTTAATCACCCACGATGGTGATATTGCATTAGTCTCGGTCACACTAAACCTCCCCTCAAATGACAGCGCAAATGCAGCTATTGAAGTAGTTGATCACGTCAAGGCAGGTATAGACAATATCCGCCAAGGATATCCAGACATAAATTTTCGTGTGCTTGGCGCCGTTGTCATGGAAGTTTCTATTCCAAAAATCGTTCAAGAGGATGGTAAAACCACCTTCCCTATCGCAACTCTGATTGTTTTTCTTTTTCTTACTATTGTTTTAAGAGACTTAGTTGGCAATGTCATTGCACTTACTACCAGCTTTTTAGCAATAACAGCCGGCATGGGTGGCGTATTGTGGACGGGAGTAAAACTTTCACCCATCCTTATTAATAGCCCTGCGATAATTATTATTTTGGCCATGGCAGACTGCATACACCTTATGGTGAATTATTCTCAAGGACTTGCTAATAACTTAGATAAGAAGACAGCCTTACAAAAAAGTATCGAAATAAATTTTGCGCCTATCATCTTTACGAGCCTAACCACGGCCCTCAGTTTCCTAGCTCTTAACTTTTCTGATTCCCCACCCTTTGCTCATATGGGTACCGCATCAGCCATAGGTATTCTCTTTGCAATGATTGCTTCCCTCACCTTTTTACCGGCAGCCGTGTATTACCTACCCTCAAAGGCAAAAGGGGTATCAAGCATGCCAAAACTTGGTGGGTTAGTATCGACATATCAAAAACATGGCAACCTTATCATCGTAGCATTCACTGTCCTCATCATTGGTTTATCGGCATTTATTCCAAAAAACATCCTTGACGATAACTTTGTAGAATTTTTTGATGAGACTTTGGAAGTCCGACAAGATATCGATTTTTTGACCGACAACATTGGTGGTTCAGCCGTTGTTAACATTAGCATTCCGGCAAAAGAGCAAGGCGGCATACTTGACCCTGAATATTTAACATTACTTGATGAATTGGATGATTTTCTATCTCAACAACCAGAACTACGTTTTACCACCTCGTTACTTGAGGTAATGAAAACCCTTAATCGAAATATGCATAACGATGACCCAGAATGGTATCGAGTACCCGACACAAGAAATCTCGCATCACAGTATTTATTAATGTATGAGATGTCCCTACCTTTTGGTCAGGACTTAAATAATTTAATGAATTTTGATCGATCTGAAAGTCGCGTTATTGCTGTGTATGATAAATTATCCGACAAAAATTTAATCCTTCTCGAAACCAAACTTCAAGAATGGCTGGATCAAAGAAACCTATCCGATGTAAATGCGACTATCGGCAGTTCAAGCTTGGCCTTTGCTCATATGCAATTTGCAAATGTTAATAACTTATCCAAAGGTTTTGTATTCGCTCTTCTTGCCATTTCCGTCTTACTCATACTGATGTTTCGCTCTTTCACGCTAGGTGCAATCAGTGTTGTTCCTAACTTGTTCCCTGCTGCAATGGCTTTTGGTATCTGGGCATTGATTGATGGAAAAGTCGGCTTTGGTATGTCCGTAGGTATTACACTAACCTTGGGTATTGTAGTGGATGACACCATTCATTTCTTATCTAAATATAAGTACGCAAAAGACAGCTTACGATACGACAATGAAAATGCGGTACGTTATGCAATGGACACTGTAGGTATTGCAATGATGCTAACGACCGTTATGATGAGCGTGGGATTTGGATCTATGTTATTTTCGAACTTTACACCCAATCAAGATATTGCGGCTATCACGATCATAACGATTATCTGCGCAGTATTTGTCGACCTTATCTTACTACCGATCATTTTGTTGAAAATATATAAGGAAAATGATTCGACGACTACTCCCAATCTCAACCAATCAATGGGAGCAATTTAATCTTAAAATAGGTTATTCACTCTGCCCCCCAGAGTGAATAACCTACCGTCACTATTTATTCCACTGATCAATAACCGACAACAACTGTTTTACACTAGGGCGTGTCTTATAGTCTTTTGATGTATGAGCCCATTGAACAACACCTTCTGAATCGACCAGAAAGGCCGACGATACTGCAATTTTATGATGGCCCTTCCCAGACCATGCTTCTAATTCAATGCCATAAGACTGATATAATTTATAAGTTTCATCATCAACATCCAAAGTCACGTCAAACGCATTATGAGCTGCAAGATTTGCATCCGATAACACAGGAAAAGGAATTTCGTACATTTTTGATGCAAGTGAGGCACCATCGACACTATCTGCGCTGATTAATACTGGTGTAACACCTCGTCTTTTAAACTTAGGCCACTCTCTCGTTAATTCACGAATTTGCAAATTACAATACGGACACCACCCGCCACGATAGAAAACAACCATCAATGGCCCAGTTGTTAACAGTGCCGAAAGATCCGTCTTTTTCCCATCATGGGTTTGGGCAGAAAATCCAGCAACCTTACTACCTTTTTTAATACCTACATCTTGATCATGGCTCCCCATCGATGCTTCGGGCGTTTGTTCTAAAACAAAATCACCTGATGCTTTTGGAAGTTTTAATGTTGGTTCTGCAGATGCCGTTTTTACCCATATAGTGAGAGACAAACCAATAGTTAATAATGGAACCAAAAAATGGCCAGCTAATTTCATCATTACTTTTCCTTAACGTTTAGATTGACCTGCACTATAGCAAGGGGCCAATAACAGTTCCAGCGCCCACCACATTATATGCCCCCCACCCTCAATCATCACTTCGTTTGAATATGATCTTGAATCGATTGAAACCGGAACAACGCCCCAAACATTAACCCAACGACAAAACCACCAATATGTGCTGACCAGGCAATACCCGCGACACCCGAACCCATCATAAAAGCATTAAACATCAACCACGCAGCCAAATACCAAACAACATTAAGTCGGATAGGAATAAACAGAATAGTAAAATACAATTTTATTTTAGGGAAAAGCACAAAGTACGCGCCCATCAAACCTGCTATTGCTCCGGAAGCCCCCAAAAACCCAGCCTCAGATTCTGACCTTATCAAGGTATAACACAACGTTGAAAGCACTAAACTACTCATATACAACATAACAAATCGTAGTCGCCCAATATAGTCTTCTACGTTGTCGCCAAATATATAAAGGAAATAGAGGTTACCTAAAAGATGTGCAATACCACCATGTAAAAAACCTGCAGAAATAACGGTCCACAATTGATCACCCGATAAAAACCGCGCAGGCACAAGAACAAACAGCGAGTGCATTTCTACCTGTGTAAGCTGCAGTATAAAAATAACAATCAGCAATCCAATAAGCCCAAGCGTTAATACCGGTTTATGATGTACTGGATTCCATGCCTCCACCGGCATGCCGCTAAATAACTGAAACAGATAAGATTTAATACCCGGCTTTGCATTGAGTGTTGACGAGTCACTTTGACCTGCGTGTAATACAATATCGAGAAGTTTTTTACCTTCTTGAGGGTCAATCCATAACCCTTCACATTCCGGACAGGTATCAACCTCTACCTTTTCATTATCAAATTCTACTCGATAAGTATTCAAAGTATGATAATCGACAGGGCAGATCAGTTTTTGTGACGTTTTCTTTTCACAAATTTCAGTTCCTTTCCAAATATCCGGTGATGCTGTTTTTCCAAGTACCGCGTTTTCTTTTCCCTTTTCGAGAAAGGTTCCACCGCAACGTATACAGTGATCAACCTCCTGACCTTTGACATCCTCTTTCATCAACATAAAGAAACATCGAGGACAAATAAGCCGCTCTGCTTTATTACTCATAATAAATTATCCATATTACCTTCCTTAGTGATCACGTCACGCATCTATCGTTCGAAACGTAAGATTAATCCTTGGTGTTGTTACTGTTTTTGTTGGCGGTAAACGATGAAGCCAAAAGCGTTGTGTTACACCCTTCATAATAAGTAAACTTCCATGCTGAAGATCCATCGAAACACTTTCTTTTGTATCTTTGTGCTTAAATGAGAGTTTTCGTTCAGCCCCAAAGCTTAACGATCCAATTGCCCCATTTTTCTTTAAATAGATCTCACCATCGCTATGCCAAGCCATACCTTCAGATCCATCATGGTAGAGATTCAATAAACATGAATTAAATGTTTCACCGGTTTCATTTTCCACCATGGTTTTTAAACACAGCAGCTCAGGAATCCACGGCAATGCAGTTTTTGTTGTCCTCGAATAGGTATATTCAAACGCTGCATCACCATACCATGCTACTTTGCGCTTGGTGATAATATGCTTACCTAGAATAACGGCCTCGTCACTTTTCCACTCAATACTCTTTAGCAAAACATCAAAATATTGGTTTGCATCAAAAGAAGGCATAATAGGCCCGTAATATTTAACACAACCATCTTTTGGCAGCCTATTACGTAGCTGCCCTGCCTCACTCTCAAATAAGTCCATGCCTTACCCTCCGCAAGGAGGTCGACTGTCTGACATCAATTTATCTAACGCTTTTTGGGCGCGCTTCGGTTGCCCCAAATCCCTCACCTCAATCATTTCACATTCATCCCGAATCATCTCTTCTATTCTCGTGGGATAATATCGACAATCATCGGGGCGATCCTCATAGATATCACACGTATATTTAGGCTGATTCGGCTCCTTTCGAAGCCAGGGACACAAGGTTAGTGGCTCCCCCGTCTCCGGATCTACCCAAATTTCTCCATCCTTAACATAACGAACTATATCTGGCCGATACCTATCCCACGACAGAATTTCCTCTGCCGATGCAGACAAACCACCGTCACTGTATTTCGTACAGCACTTGCCGCACTGATTGCAGTCTTTCACGTTTCGATTTTACCTTTCATTATTGCCAAACTTACCACTACAGACCTTACCAATTGAGCGCAATAATACCTTTTAATAGGTTATTTATGCATCACCTATTTTCCTATCCCGTTTCCTACGCTATATTGAAGCCTATCTATACTGTAACCAATCGCATTCCCCTTTTTCTCGCAGCTCTACTAGAGATCACCCCATGGACTTGGAAACACTGATCACAAACGCACGGCGAAACGAAGAGCTGTTACGCCAACTTCAAGCGATGGAGCTTAAGTTGCTAGCCTGTCGCCAATGGCAAGAGTTGTTTGACGTATTATTCGATCAGTTACCTCACACATTTAATATCGCTAAACTCGAAATCTCCATTATTGACCCTGATCGCAGGGCTCAAGCCTCAATTGAACGGCAGCTTGGGCCCCTCAGTAACAATAAATGGCCCTTAGTGCTCAAGAAAAAACTCTATAAAGACGATATTGATAGGCGAATGCTGCAAAAACGCGATATCGCCCATTTAGGGTTTACTTCCGGATTACAGCTCCCCTTACCTAAACAAGACCAATACTTTGGGCACGTCCGACTATTATCACGAGATAAAGATCGTTTTCAACCCGATATGGGCACCGATTTTCTAGCGCATCTTGTCGCCATTATTGCGGCCTGTTTTGAGCTTGTTATGCAGACTGAAGAAATTGCTCGCCTTGCGTACACGGATCCTTTAACTGAAGTAACCAATCGCCGGGGCTTTCATCACGCATATCAACAAGAGGTGGCTCGAGCAAAACGTCAGAAATCTCTGCTAGGATTTGCACTGCTGGATATCGATCATTTCAAACTCATCAATGATACTCACGGCCATCTCAGTGGTGATCGGGTACTTAAACAATTATGCTCTCTGCTAACACAAGTATTACGTCCATCCGATCATATTGGTCGAATGGGGGGCGAAGAATTTATGTTGCTACTGCCTGGCTGTGATAACACTCACCTAACAACAATTATGGAGCGAATTCGCGATATCATCTCACACACTCCGTTTGCAAATATTGACGGTGAAGCCGTTGTTGTCACTGTCTCTGGAGGTATTGGCACTGCAACTAGCCAACAACTAGGCGATATGAGTTTCGAAGATATCACCCGGCATCTAGATGAAAGCCTATATGAGGCCAAAGAGACCGGGCGTAATAAAATGGTACAGGCACAGTTTGAAAACGAATTCCAACTACCTTGCACCACGTAATGATTTATCACGTAACAGTTTGTCACCTAACATGCTTCGATCACTTATGCGTAGGCAACAACGCGGGTAAAAGCATACTTTCTAATAATTTTCTTTTCTGCTCATAGGTTTGTGTTATATCACTTGGCATTGTTAATAAAGAAAATAACACCCGTATCAACCAATCCATTAAATATTCTGCAGATAACCCCTGCGGCACTCGTTTTGCTAATCGTGCCGCTTCAATCACAGGTTTTACCACATCAATGCCCACCTGACTTAAATGGTTAGTCATCAACACAATTCGGCTCGACGTCGCCAATAAGTCTGGAGCAAACATTTTGCCCAATACGGGATGCTCAGGTACATAAATAAGCGCCAGTAACATGCCTTCAATAATAAACTCTGAAAAACTCTTTTTAATGGGTATTTTTATCGCAAGCTCTTTCGCCAAAGACACCGCCTCCTGCTCCATCACGGCAATAATCAACTCATCTTTATCTTTAAAATAACGATATAACGTCGATCGTGCCATTCCCGCTTCAGTTGCTATATCTTCCATACTTGAGTTGCTAATACCCGTTCGACAGAAGCAAGTGATCGCTGCGACCATTGCCCGCTCTGTTGCTGATTTTTTTCCGGTGTTGCCCATCATATTAAGCCATATTTCATAAACAGTAATATTGAAAATTTGAGACCAAACGGCACTCCTCGCACCACTTTCTCATCGATACCCTCAATTATGACCAATTTTTTATCGGACATCTATTGATATTTGTCCGATTAATGGCTATTTTGGGACATATGATTAGAACTGTCCGACCACAACCTTACTGGAGCGCTCCCAAATGAACCACATAAAGTCCATTGCCTTCACATCAAAACAACCTGAATTTGATTTTAATAACATTGACAGTAAGTGGTGCCAGTCTCGACATTTACGCGTTTTTTGGGAAGCCGTATCACTTATTACACCTG
This sequence comes from uncultured Gammaproteobacteria bacterium, assembly GCA_913063495.1. GTDB lineage: Bacteria > Pseudomonadota > Gammaproteobacteria > Pseudomonadales > Ketobacteraceae > 42-54-T18. The sequence continues at coordinate 8,276 of CAJXXT010000215.1, forward strand.
AGGCCGAAAAATATATCATGCGTTCCGTTCGTGCCTATCTAAATGAACCCATCGTAAAAGAAAACCCATGGCTTGAAGAATTGATTGAAGAGTTTAATGCTCAAGAAAGAGAACATACAACCATTCACACTGAACTCAATAAGTCATTAGATATCCATACCATCGCTTTGCGCTCCAAGCTTGAAGATACGATGCGCACGTTAACAAAAACACAATCCAAATTGGATAACCTAGCACTGACCGCTGCCTTGGAGCACCTGTTCTATTCAGTCATCAAGTTGACCTTTATCGACACCAATTTTTATCGCGACCCTACGTTAGACCCTAAAGTGCTAAAAGTGTTTATGTGGCATTGGTGTGAAGAACTGGAACACCACTCAGTATCCATTAATTTGCTATCGGCTGTCGATAAATCCTATAAAACGCGCATCCATGCCGCCTATAAAATGCTATGGGATTTTATCCCCGCCTGCACAGATATTATCATTGCGATTGAACGTCATTATTCACCCAAATATTATCGCTACAACGCAGCAGTTGATATTGCAAAAATTATTGGTTATTTTCGTAAAGGGGTTGGGGTCTCTGCAAAATATTTTGATATGAAATACGACATTATTGATGCAGGTGAATGGACCTGGCCCTATATTGAAGAATGGCGAGAAAATATAGGTTTTGCGGGACCTGTTGAAATTATTCAAAGTGATGATTTCAGAATGGCTAGATAAAAAACCTTCAACACAACACCAACACTAATAAATGGGGAGACAACTAGTCTCCCCCTCCGCCATCACCACCACCGTCTCCAGAACCCGGATCAAAAAAACCACCAAAATCTATTCCCCAGTCATTTCTCCCTCGCCATAATCCACTGAGAAAGAAGCCAACAACTATCGTAATAATGACTACCGGCGTAAACTCATGATGAAACCCGTAGAAACCTCCTCCAACCATTAGCAATATACCTAAGGAGGAAAGTCGAATTTTTAACTGTCCTGCTAGAAAACCACCAATAAAAAATAGAGGCATGCCAACATAAAGGGCTCCAGTGTATAACAGGTACACCGCAGCCAATCCAATCAAATATCCAACAATTGCCATATCATATGTCCCAACCCTAAAACCTATAATTCTAGGTTACAATCAGGGTTTGAGAAAGAGTATGTGATTTACGTGTTGGTTATCGTATATTTTAAAATCTCAACAACCTGCTCTGGTGTTGTAGCCCACGCCAGTGCTGCAGCATCCACTTCTTTAAGAGGATGTATAATATCCTCAGAGTGAAGCGTAATATAGGGCTTACCCAACGCAGCACAATTTCCGGCATCAAACGCTGCATTCCATTGCTTGTATTTATCACCAAAGCGTACAATCGCTAGATCACATTTATCGATAAGTGTTTTGGTTCTCAATGCATTTACTTTAGCTGACTTATGGTCTCGCCAAAAGCTATTCTCTTCGGCTCCCAGCAAATCTCCTGCACTATCACTTGCTTCATGATTCGTTACCGCAGAGGTAAAAACCACTGATAAATTGTGAGACGCACAACCATCAATAATCTTCTGTCGCCAATCTGTGTGTATTTCACCGGAAAGATAAATATTCCATTCCATTTTAACGCCCCTGAAAGTTATTATCGTGATTTCTTTGTTCTATTTGATGTGGTTTTTTTTGCTTTATGCGCTTTTGGTGCACCGTCATTGGACTTCGCACGACGAATTTGCGTCTTACTGGTTTTATTACCAAGGCCAGAAGGCTTATTTCGAGTAATGCGTTTAATTAATACATCACGATTGGT
>CAJXXT010000216.1 GCA_913063495.1 uncultured Gammaproteobacteria bacterium
CTTGCGAAGTTTATAGTGTAACTTCCTAAATTCAAACAATTTTAGTAGAGAAACGGCGACCATGCCGGTTCTCTAACATGTCCTTTGCTAGATGGAAGCCTAACTTTCACCCTTTTGTCCATCGAAACAGCCTCTAAAACCCCTTTTCCATGACGCTGCGTTGCATATATTACCATCACACCATTCGGCGCAACACTAGGCGATTCATCAAGCGAAGTTTCGGTAAGCACATCAAAACTGCCCCTCACTAAGTCTTGAACAGCAATATGAAATACACCTCTATTACGATGAACCATGATCAAAAAACGACCATCTGGTGTAATTGAAGATCTAGCGTTGTAACTACCCGTGAATGTTAAGCGTTCAACCTTACGAGATGCAAGGTCAACTCGATAAATTTGAGGCCCTCCACCACGATTAGAGGTGAAAATGATGCTTTGGCCATCCGGTGACCAGTTCGGCTCCGTATCGATGCCATAATGATTTGTTAAACGAGTTAACTTTCCACTGGAGAAGTTCATGGTATAAATTTCTGGATTTCCATCTTTAGACAAAACCATCGCTAGCTTCTTACCGTCAGGAGAAAATGATGGCGCGCCATTCAAACCTGGGAAGCCTGTTATTTTTTGTTTCTTGCCCGTCAGTGTATTCTGAATATATATCCCTGGTCGCGTGCCTTCAAAAGATACATACGCAACATCGCGGCCGTTTGGTGCCCAGCTTGGTGACAATATCGGCTCCGGTGAGCGCAAAATAACCACGTCATTAAAACCATCCGCATCTGCGTGGTGAAGCTTAAAAAGCTGCTTGCCTTTTCCTAACTGCTCCATCGTTACGTAAACTAAGTGCGTAGAAAATGCGCCTTTAACGCCCGTTAGATGCTCATATACCAAGTCACTAATGTAATGACTGATTGCTCTCAACTTTTTCCCTGACGCATTACCATGTTTTACGACAACACCCCGCAACACATCAAACAGTTCGAATTCGACTAGATAGCGACCTCCTGGGCCCTGATCTAACTTTCCTATTAATAAAAATTCCGCCCCTAAAACCCGCCAATCTCGAAAATACACCTGGTCTTTTTGTGAGGGTCGGCTCAACATTTTCTTTCTATCAATCGGACGAAACTGCCCACTTCGATGCAAATCGGCAGCAACAACACTGGCAATATCGGTAGGCACCCTACCACTTCCCTTCCATTCAAATGGTACTATAGCGACAGGCTGCGCGTTATCAAGTCCTTGGGTAACCTCTACGACAAGCTCAGCGTTTACGCTTTGAATCATTGCCCAGCAGCACACCACCGCCAGATAGGTTAGGATTTGCTTTACCTTATATGCCGAGCGCTTTTTTAGCTCGCTACCTAAACATTTTCCCATTAGTACTTCAGATCCTCTGGATTAAACAACATTGAAAACTCTCTAAAATGTTTATCGAAGATTTCAGAGTCAGCGGGAACAGTAAAGTTCCCAGCCCGTTCTACGGCATTAACTGCCGCTCTATCAAACGCTGCATTGCCACTACTGCGGCTAATACTAACACTATTTAACTCACCACCTGGAAGTAAGCGAATCTTTAACTTCACCTGCATACCATTTCGCGCACTCGGGGGACGATTCCAATAACGTCGCACGGTCTGGCTTATAAGTGCAGAATAGGTGTCCACCTCCGATGCAATGTATTCTGCTCTAGCTTTCATTTTTTGCTCCGCAGCTTTATCAATTACCGGTACCTTAGGTAAAGGCTTCGACTCTGGTTTTGGTATTTTTTTAGCTTCGGATGCCAATAGATCTTCAAAGCTCGGCTCTTCAACTTTTGGCTTAGGCTTAGGCTTAGGCTTAGGCTTAGGTTTCGGTTTCGGTTTCGGTTTCGGCTTAACCTTTGGTTTTACTTTCTTTTTAGGTTTAGCTTTTTTCTTAACCTTCTTTTTCACTTTCTTTCTTACCGTTTTTTTAACAGCAGCTTTTTTCTTAACCCTGGGTTTTGGCTTCGGCTTTTCAATAACCACAGCCATAATATGCTGAGGTACAGGCTTAGGCTTTACAACGGATTCCGAGGAATGGAAGCTAAATAATACAACACTGACTAAAAGAAGGTGAATTAGCAACGCTTTTGCAAAAGCCGTTTTGTCCATTTTTTTCCAAAACGCCACTCTAACGCTCCGACACTGGACTTTCAGTAATTAGACCAACATTAGGTACGCCAGCCTTTTGCAAAGAAGCCATAATGACTACAACAACGCCATACGGCACTCTGGAATCACCTTCTATTAACACTGTCGTTTTGGGTTTTTCTTTAACAATTTTAGAGACTATATCGGTAACTTCCTCCTTACTCTTAGGGCGCTTAGGATCCCCTCCTACATTTAAGTAAAAAGTACCTTTGTCGTCGATCGAGACAATGATCATCTCATCTTTTTGTGGCAACTCAATCGGTTTGGCGTCAGCATCCGGAAGCTCAACTTTAACACCTTGTACCAACATTGGAGCTGTGATCATAAACACAACGAGAAGCACCAACATGACATCAAGATAAGGTACAACATTGATCTCCGATACAGGCTTTCGCCTCGGCATTAATTTTGGCTTTTTCATAACAACATCTCTAGCAAGGCTTAACTCACAACTTATTTAGCGGCTGTTTCAGCAGCTTCTGGAGCATGTGCTTTGCGGTGCAAAATACCCGAAAACTCATCAGAAAAAGTCTCATATCGATGCAATACAGAATCAACAAGGGATGAGTATCGGTTATAAGCGACAACTGCCGGAATAGCCGCAACCAGTCCCATAGCAGTTGCAATTAACGCTTCAGCAATACCCGGGGCTACCGCTGCTAACGATGCTTGCTGTTCATTGGCTAACGACAGGAATGAATTCATAATCCCCCATACCGTACCAAACAAACCTACATACGGACTTGTAGAACCAACAGTGGCTAGAAACGGTAGATTCTCATCCAACTTTTCTTGCTCTCGCAACAAAACAACTCGCATGGCCCGTTCGGCCCCCTCCATCACCGCATCCGGGTCTGAGTTAGGGTTCTTTCTTAGGCGCGCAAACTCCTTAAAGCCTGCTCTAAACACATTCTCTTGCCCGCTATCAGGGTTAGCTGCAGAATTGATTTGCACATACAGCCGACTTAGATCAATTCCCGACCAAAAACGTTCTTCGAATTCAGCTATTGACCGCTTAGCTGCGCTCAATACGGTTTGTCTTCGCCAAATAAAATACCAAGAGGTAAAAGAAAGGCCGACCAAAATCAACATAACAAATTGCACCACCAGAGTGGCGTTGGCGATCAAACTCCAAATAGACATGGACTCTGTCACATTTATTCCTCCTGTTCCTGATGTTACCTATGACTTCCTTATAAACGAAGGAAATCACAAAAAGGGTTATTTACGATCTAATTATTTTTCGCATTGCGTTAAGAATGCTTTCGCGACCGATTCAGGTATCGCCATCGGCCGTCCGGTATCACTATTCACACAGGCAACCTTCACAGTACCACTGCACAATAAGTCATCACCCACCTCAATAGTTTTCTCTTCACTAAGAGCAACGTCACGATACACTTTTTGAGAAAAAACCACGTAAGTTCGGGCTGCTTTTAACACTGATGCAGTTATTTTAAGGTTATCGTCAACTCGGGCGGGCTTAAGATACCTAACATCAAGACTATGAACAACAAAATGCCCCTGTTGTTTTTGTAATTGTTGAAAATCAAAACCCAGTTCACGCAACAGTTCTGTACGAGCCCGCTCCATAAACTTCAAATAGTTCACATAATAAACAATACCTTGTGCATCGCTGTCTTCAAGGTAGACACGTGTTTGTATGGAAAATTCCATTAACCTTTCCCATTAAACGTATCAGTATTCGAGTTTGAGCTATCAATATTGCTCAGTCCAAAACCGGCATTCTTTGGTGGGTTTATACCAAAATGCAAATATGCCAAACGCGTAGCAACTCGCCCCCTAGGCGTTCGCATAATAAACCCCTGCTGAATCAAATACGGTTCAATGACATCTTCCAGTGTGCCAGACTCTTCACTAATTGCAGCCGCTAAACTCTCAATGCCTACAGGGCCACCATCAAATTTCTCTAGTATTGTTAACATCATCCGCCTGTCCATGGAGTCAAAACCTTGGGCATCTACGTTCAACATATCTAGTGCTTTCTCTGCAATATCTTTAGTAACCTTTCCCTGACCTTTCACTTCTGCGTAATCTCGCACTCGGCGCAGCAATCGATTCGCAATACGAGGAGTACCTCGAGATCGCTTTGCAATCTCAAGAGCGCCTTTATCTTCAGTTGGAACACCCATAATTTGAGCTGAGCGCAATACAATGCGGGTAAGTTCTTCGACAGAGTAAAATTCAAGACGCTGAACGATACCAAACCGGTCTCGTAGAGGTGATGTTAACAGCCCGGCTCGCGTTGTCGCTCCTACTAATGTAAAAGCGGGCAAATCGATTTTGATTGAACGTGCGGCGGGGCCCTCTCCAATCATGATATCGAGCTGGTAGTCCTCCATGGCGGGATATAAAATCTCCTCAACCACAGGGCTTAAGCGATGAATCTCATCCACAAACAACACATCACCTTCTTCCAAATTTGTCAGTAGTGCTGCCAAATCACCAGCTTTTTCCAATACCGGGCCAGAAGTAGATTTAAGATCGGCTCCCATTTCATTGGAAATGATGTTTGCTAATGTTGTTTTACCTAACCCAGGGGGGCCAAATATAAGCGTGTGATCTAGTGCTTCATTTCGCTTGCGTGCGGCAGCAATAAAAATTTCCATTTGCTCACGTACCACCGTTTGTCCGGTATATTCAGATAACCGGGTAGGCCGTATAGCCCTATCAATGGGGTCTTCTTGTGAACGATGTGGTGCAGCGGCGCTAATGAGTCGATCGGATTCTATCATGACAAAAATAATGCGCGTTTTATGTTAAGTAAGATGGGTAATGCGTGAAGCTTACTGCATTCACTTAGACTTCACCATCCCTTTCAATGCCATACGAATAACTTGCTCACTACTTAGATCTGCGATATCCAGTACATTAATCGCTTTACTTGCCTCGGCAGGCTTATAACCCAGAGCAATCAATGCGCTTTCTGCATCTGATCTCACATTCCGTTCGTTTACAGACGCCAACCCAGAAGCACCCTCCTCACCCTGTCCAGAAGTCGGCGCTAGGGCAGGAGCAATATCTAACTGCTTTAACTTATCTCGCATTTCAATGATTAATCGCTCTGCCGTTTTTTTACCAACACCAGGCACTCTTACTAAAGTAGCAATATCATTACTTTCAACACAGCGTACAAACTCATCTGATTCGATGCCCGATAAAATGGCTAACGCCATCTTCGGCCCCACTCCATTTACTTTAATAAGCGTTCGAAACAATGTTCTTTCAGTTTTATCATAAAACCCGTATAAAAGGTGCGCGTCATCGCGAATCGTTAAATGGGTGTACAATGCCACCTTCTCATTCAACACCGGCAACCGATAAAATGTTGTCATCGGTGCGGTAATCTCATAACCCACTCCATTTACATCAACCATAAGTTCAGGTGGCTGCTTCTCTATTAATATTCCCGCTATTCGCCCAATCATATTTCCTCTCTACCTTATTCGGCGCTTACGTACTTTTTGAGCACCAGCCATTCTAATTAAACTTTGCTGCATATGGGTATGGCATAAAGCCACACCAAGTGCATCTGCCGCATCCTCCTGCGGGGTTTGGCTTAATCTCAACAAATGACAAACCATCTTTTGCACCTGTTCTTTCTGTGCCGCCCCCGTTCCAACGACCGCCTGCTTTACTTGCCGTGCAGAATACTCAAAAACAGGAATACGATGTGTAGTACAAGCAACAATTGCAGCTCCCCTCGCTTGTCCAAGCTTTAACGCAGAGTCAGCGTTCTTCGCCATAAAAACTTGCTCCACCCCTACCTCTTGAGGCAGGTGCAAACGAATGACCTCGTTTATACCTTCAAATATCTGCCCTAACCGCTCAGATAACTCTGCTTTCGTGTCTGTACGTATACAACCACTATCAATATACGTAGATTTCCCGCCATGAACTTCCACAACACCGTAGCCGGTGATACGCGAACCGGGATCAATCCCCAAAATTATCGACATAGTTAGCCTTGCCACTGTACTGGTTATTTGAACAGTATAGTAAAAAATATGTCGAGAATCCACCCAAGTGTTCCTCTCGGTAAATTACAGGCATTAAAAAACCCTTAAGAATTACCTTAAGGGTTTTTTAATGCGACCTTGATGTTTGCCAATTTACTTCTTATCTTCTTCAGGTTTTCGAACGCGAATCCCCACCTCTCGAAGCTGCTTTGGTTCAACTTCAGATGGCGCTGCTGTCATAACACAAGCCGCCGTTTGCGTCTTGGGGAAAGCAATCACATCTCGAATTGACGAAGAGCCGGTCATTAACATCACGATGCGATCAAGGCCAAATGCCAATCCGCCATGAGGAGGACAACCATACTTCAACGCATCCAATAAGAAGCCAAACTTCTCCTGCGCCTCTTCATCACCAATATTCAATGCTTTGAATACTGCTTTTTGTAACTCTGGCTTATAAATACGTAATGAGCCGCCACCTAGCTCTGTACCATTCAGCACCATATCGTATGCTCTGGACAATGCAGCACCAGGGTTGCTTACTAACTCTTCGGCAGAGCATGAAGGTAATGTAAATGGATGATGTATTGAAGTCCAACCGTGGTCTGTTTCTTCAAACATTGGGAAATCAACAACCCACAACGGAGCCCAATCACCTTTAATCAGCCCAAGGTCTTCTCCCAACTTAACACGTAACGCACCTAACGATTCACTAACGACATTCGCTTTGTCAGAACCGAAAAACACCAAATCACCTGTTTCAGCGCCAACACGATCCATAATCGCTTCGACAACATCATCTGGAATAAATTTCAGAATCGGAGACTGCAACCCTTCTTTACCTGCTGCTCGGTCGTTGACCTTAATATACGCCAAGCCCTTAGCACCGTAGATCCCTACATACTTGGTATAGTTATCAATATCCTTACGACTTAACTTGGTACCTTGTGGCAACTTCAATGCTGCAACACGGCCTTTAGGGTCATTTGCTGGCCCCGAGAATATCTTAGACTCAACACCTTTCATTAAATCATCAACATCTTGAAGCTCTAATGCGATACGCAAATCCGGCTTATCACTACCGAAACGAGACATCGCTTCAGAATATGGCATACGCGGAAATTCTGGCAATTCTACGTCCAGCATTTCTTTAAACAATCCGCGGATCATACGCTCAGCCACTTCCATGATCTGCTCTTCACTCATAAATGAAGTTTCAATATCAATCTGGGTAAACTCTGGCTGACGATCAGCACGCAAATCTTCGTCGCGGAAACATTTGGCTATCTGGTAATAACGATCAACACCAGAAACCATCAACAACTGCTTAAACAATTGAGGTGACTGTGGCAATGCAAAAAAACTACCCTGATGCGTTCGACTAGGCACAATATAGTCACGAGCACCTTCCGGCGTTGCTCGGGTAAGAATCGGTGTTTCTACATCTAAGAAACCATCAGCATCTAGGAAACTACGTATAGCTGACGTAACTTTTGAACGAAACACCAGCTTGTTCAACATTTCTGGACGACGAATATCTAAAAAACGATATTTTAAACGTGTCTCCTCGCCCACCTTCTGATGATCATCCATCTGAAAAGGTGGTGTCTCTGAGGCATTTAAAAGCACCAGTTCTTTACCCAGAACTTCAACCTTACCCGTTGGCATATCCTTATTGAGGGTGCCTTCAGGTCGGTAGCGAACCAAACCTTTTATCTGCAAAACATATTCACCGCGAACGCTATCCGCTAGTGCAAAGGCTTCTTCAGTATCAGGGTCAATTACAACTTGCGCCACACCTTCTCTGTCACGAAGATCTAAAAATATAACACCACCGTGATCCCGGCGTTTATGGACCCAACCACACAATGTCACTTCTTCATCAATGTGTGTTTCGTTAAGATGGCCACAGTAATGGCTACGCATATCGTTATCCTGTTTTAACTTGGTTATTTATCTGCTGTTTTTGCAACAGTTGGACTATCACTTGTCGATTTCTTGGAATCGCTTTCTGCTAAATGCTTTTTCTTTCCGGTCTTAAAATCGGTCTCATACCAACCGGAACCTTTCAATCGGAAACCTGCAGCAGATATCATTTTTTGCAACTCATCTTTATCGCAGGCAGGGCAAGTTACTAGCGGCTCATCGCTCAATTTCTGCAACTTATCCATTTGATGGCCACAACCACCACACTCGTATTCATATATAGGCATACTTCTGCACTCTTTCGATCATACTATCGGCTATAACATACTGATTTAACGTGTATTATTCAGCAAAACAAAGCTATTTAGCCAATCAATACAGAAAAAGGGGCAACATTATATCGATTTCGAGCGCCAAAAGCAGCCCCAACCTATACTTAGTTAAGAATTCTGTATTTTTCACACGAACTCAGCAGCGTTTTGGCGGTATTGGTATGACAAACACACAAAGCAACCAGCAAGATGATGACACCATTGACTCAGACTTAATGGAAGATTTCTTTTTCGACTTCAAAGAAGCACACCAAAACTGTGAGTCTATCCTCATCAACTTGGAACATGACCCAAGTAACAAGGAATTGCTCAACGGCCTATTCCGATCAGTTCACACGATTAAAGGCAACTTGGTTTACGTTGGGTTAAAGGATCTCACGCCGTTAATACAGAGTATGGAGGATTTATTAGACGCCATTCGCTCCGAACAGATTCTTTACGATAGTTTATTAAGTGATGTTATTTTGCTTGCAATGGATAAGACGAAGCAAATGGTTCAAGCCAAGCTGGCGAAAACTACCTCTCCTGTCATTTCAGACGAACAGCTCTTACTACTTTGCCAAAACATTAGCAGCATTGTCGAGGTTGAAGGCAATACTCGAACGGAATATATAAGAAATGCCATCATCTCGCTGGATCCGAGCACTCATATATTTGATGACTCTCAACCTGCCACCTCAAGGTTGAACAAAAAAACCGCCGCCCAAAATAGTGCATCTCAAACATCTCTCCCAGCACCGACTCAACAACCATTAGGTGTTATGGAAACCTTAGAACAGCATAATATTGAAATTGACGAAGACATAATATTTTTTGAAAGTATCGCATCCCCTATGGAGAATCGCTCTCTTTATTGGAAGGGCAGAACAGCACGCTTGCTAACACTCGCATTAGAGATGAACAAAAAAGCCGGTGACCCGGTTGAGCCGGCTCAACTTGTGGCCGCCATTTTATTGCATGACATTGGCATGGCTTTTTTGCCTTTATCATTACTTCACAAAGCAGGTTCATTTAACGAAGAAGAACGGAACGCACTTTTTAGACACACAGAATTAGCCAGCCACTTATTAAATCAATCGTCAAAGTGGAAGCAAGCAGCAACCATCGTTCTCCAACATCACGAACGAGTTGATGGCTCCGGTTACCCAAAACGACTCATGGGAATCGACATTTGCCATGGTGCAAAAATACTGAGTATTGTTGACACATTTGACGCAAGAACCCATGAACGAGCCTATAACACACGCTTAAAACGTCCCTTTATTCGTGCTGTAATAGAAGTAAATAACTGTAAAGGTTCTCAATTTGACGCTAGCTGGGTTGAGATTTTTAACGAAATAACAAGATCATCTCGCAACCATTAACACCAACATTCAACATTGTTTTCTCTGCAAAAAAACGGAAAAAAGCTCAAAAACGGGGTTTTTTTCACTAAATATTAAAAAAACCCTATAAATACAGTGTTAAATGCCTTTATTTACTTGCGAGAGTTGGAAATTAGATTAATAATTATCGGCGATTGCTACGCACAATTACCCAACCCAGCAACAAACTCTAGCTTTGCTTTTATAC
>CAJXXT010000217.1 GCA_913063495.1 uncultured Gammaproteobacteria bacterium
GGATTTATCTCTATGCGCGCCACTCAGTACTTATTAGCCACTCAACGTGAAGTCCCTGCAGAAGCTGAAGTTATCAGCCACAAGCTAATGCTAAGAGCAGGTATGATACGTCGGCTCGCATCTGGCCTATATACCTGGCTCCCCACAGGATTACGCGTGTTACGAAATGTAGAAAAGATTGTCCGTGAAGAAATGAATATAGCGGGTGGGTTAGAAATGCTGATGCCTGTGGTACAACCCGCAGAGCTATGGGAAGAATCCGAGCGTTTGCAGCAATATGGCCTAGAGCTATTGCGCATTAATGACCGCCACGGTAGAGGCTTTGTATTGGGCCCTACCCATGAAGAAGTCATTACTGACATTGTCAGAAATAACATTCAAAGCTATAAGCAACTGCCCTGCAATTTTTACCAAATCCAAACCAAATTCAGAGATGAGGTTCGTCCACGCTTTGGTGTAATGCGTGCTCGCGAATTTACAATGAAAGATGCCTATTCATTCCATTTGACTGAAGAAAGCCTGCAAGAAACCTATCAAGTTATGCATGACACCTATAGCAATATATTTTCACGCCTAGGTTTAGATTTCAGGGCCGTTCAAGCTGATACCGGTAGCATTGGCGGCAACGCTTCTCATGAATTTCACGTATTGGCCGATTCTGGTGAAGATGACATTGCCTTCAGTAATGCAAGCAACTATGCCGCCAATATCGAAATGGCCGAAGCATTTGCTATTGGAGATTCTCGCCCATCTCCATCAATGAGCCTTACAGAAGTATCCACACCCAAACAACATAGCATCACTGAAGTTAGTGAGTTTCTTAGCGTTTCCCCGGAACAGGTTGTCAAAACGCTAATAGTTCACGGTATTAAATCAAAAGCTGACAGTAAAAAAGAAAACGTACCTACACCGCTAGTGGCTATTGTTATCCGTGGCGACAAATCACTGAACGAGATTAAAGCAGAAAAACATCCATTGATAGCTGAACCTTTAACAATGGCTAGCGATGAAGAGATTCAAGATGCTATAGGTTGCCAACCTGGATCTATTGGCCCTATAGGGTTAACACTGCCCATCATTGCAGACCTCAGTGTCATTAACATGACCGACTTCGTTTGTGGCGCCAATAAGAACGATGCACATTTCACGGGAGCCAACTGGGAAAAAGACGGTGTATTTACCGAACAGTTCGATTTGCGCGATGTTGTTGAAGGTGACCCTAGCCCATGCGGACAAGGTCAACTAGAAATCAAACGCGGCATTGAAGTCGGTCATATTTTCCAACTTGGCACCAAGTACAGCGAAGCATTAAAAGCGTCGGTTTGTGATGAGTCCGGCAAAAACAAAATCATGACCATGGGTTGCTATGGCATTGGGGTTTCCCGTGTTGTAGCCTCAGCTATAGAGCAAAACTATGATGATTACGGAATCATCTGGCCTGAATCATTAGCACCGTTCCAAATATCTCTTGTGCCAATGAATATGCACAAATCCATTCGCGTCCAAGAAGCCAGCGAGAAACTTTACCAAGACCTTACTGCATTAGGTTTTGACGTATTGTTCGATGACAGAAAAGAACGCCCAGGCGTGAAGTTTTCCGACTCAGAACTCATCGGAATCCCCCACCGCATCGTCATCAGCGAAAAAGGTTTGGATGCCAACACACGTGAATACAAGCACCGCCGAAACAATGAAAAAATTGACGTACCTGCAGACAACATTATTGATTTCATCAAGGAGCGTATCGGTCAATAACCGGCTACGCTTTTTTGTACAACGTTGTTTCATAACAATGCCTGCTTACAAAAAAGCTTTCAGCACGCTCAGCGCTCACAACAAAAAACACGCTATTGTTTTTTGTTGTGAGCATTCTCGCTTTTCTCTTTCCCGCCTAGCGATACTTGCCGCATTTATTACCTTTATACTATCATCCTCATCACTCTGGGCAGCATCATCAGAAGTCCCCGATGATGTCATGAGAAGTATTCTTCTAAATACTATCAAAGATGCAGAAAGCTTCGAAGATCGGTTTGATGCTGAAGTCTGGCTATTAGACATGTCTACACGGATGTCCCGTTACATCAAAGATCCAAATCAACGAATGAAAATTTTGCGAATCGCTCACAAAGAAGCACGCAGAATGAATCTACGTCCCGAACTCGTACTTTCAGTAATGCATGTAGAAAGCTTGTTTGAGCAATACGCGGTCTCTAGCGCCGGCGCCCAGGGCTTGATGCAAGTTATGCCATTTTGGAAAAAAGAGATCGGCACAAAAGAAGACAACCTAACAGATATCGCAACCAACATCCGATACGGCTGTACAATCCTAAAAGCCTATTTAAAACGAGAGCGCGGCAACGAACGAAAAGCACTTGCTCGATACAATGGTAGCACCGGAAAAAACTGGTACCCTGAGCGTGTGTTTAATGCTTGGAAAAAGTATTGGTTCGTACAGAGGTAATTCATTCATGAAGCACAGCAATTAACAACAAATGTTTTTTACCAACGATGTCTAAGCGACTAGCCTAAATCACGAGCCGTCGCTACCAACAACAGTATCAGGCTTATCTTCATCGCTTGCATTTTCATCTACGAGATATCCTGCATCACAATCATCCACAGATGAGTAGGGTACCACTTGATTTCTACCTCTATCTTTTGCATGGTACAAACACGCATCTGATGCAGCAATCATCGCCTCAACATCTGAAAATATCGAGCAGTATTGAGCAACACCCAAACTTGCAGCTGTAGATATTTCACCGTCAGCAAAGGGGACAGGGGTGCCTGCAATCGCCGCACGGATTCTTTCCGCCACAACACAAGCACCTTCTTCGTCAGTATTAACAAGCACAATACCAAATTCTTCACCACCATAACGACCTGCAATATCGTTCTCTCGCAAGGATTCTCTGATAATCCTTGCGACTTGAATCAACACCGCATCACCACCTAGATGACCATAGGTATCGTTAGTGATTTTAAAATGGTCAAGATCGAACATGATCAATGATAACGGCGAACCGTAACGTGCAGCTCGACTAAATTCTTCATTCAACCGAGACTGCCAATGACTACGATTAAACAGTTGTGTTAACCCATCTACCCGGCTCACCATTTCCAGCTTAGTCATGGCCGACTTGTGCATTGTTTGATATATCGCAGTATCCGTCACATCAAATACCACCACACACACCGATGTCACCATGCCATCATCATCTTTAATCGGCATCAACGTCAAATCTTGACACATATACTCTAAACCACTTGTGACCGGCCGATTATGACTAAATGCAAATAGGTGTGGGCGTTGCTCCCAGGAGGTAAATGCAAAATTCTTCAACATAAAAACACTGCTGAGTTTTTTTGCTAACCATCGCTTAGGAAGATCAGGAAAACAATCGAACAAATTCTTGCCAACAACATCCTCTGGATTTAAGCCACTATTTGTGGACATAAAATTATTCCAAAGCTGTATCTCTTGGGCTTCATTTACAATAAATACGCCGACATTAACTCGGTCGACAATAAACTCTAACAGCTCTTTAGAGGGAGCGAATTCTGACACTTATAAGTCTTCCAGCAGTTTATCCAGCTCTTCCTTCATTACCAAAATAGACTCACCTGGCATCAATAAGAACATGGTGCAATTAAACGATCGATCTTCAAGGGTGTATGATATCTCCACCAATAACGCGTGGCCCCAGCTCAACTTCTCATGCTCTAATAGATCAGCAATAGGCACATGCTGTCCAAGGATGGTCGGCGGTGAATAAGCCAACTCTGTTTCAATCTGCTCACCAATACCATTTAGACATGCCCCATTTAATACATTGGTCACATCCATTAATAATTCTTTTTCAGCTGCATCCGTAAGCTCTTCATCATAAGCAAGCAGGTCAGCCAATTCTTTAAAAGACGTATCATTAAAAACGACAATTGCCTCTCCCCGAATCCCCTTCCCATCTTCAATATGATAGAAACCCTGACTTACCCCTGATACTTTGGAACCAACGCCGCCAACTAAACCTTCTAACTCCGTACCAAGGTCGTCTTTGGCGACCAATCGTATCCTAGGCACCGAAAGGTGAATAAACACCTCTAAAAATCGTGCTAACGAATCACCCGCCTGTCCCATAGCAACATTGACGACTTCTTGTAAGCAGTCCCGTTGATCTTCCGTTAACGCTAATTGCTCACTCATAGCAGACCGTATTTATTCAGAACTTCAGTTAATTTTTTGCCATCTATAGGCTTCTTCACAAAATCCAGCGCTCCAAGCCCCATCACTCGCTCACGCGCTTCAGGCTGGATATCGGCAGAAATGACAATAATGATTGACTTGTGCCCTTCTTCTTTAACTTTCTGTAGCACACCGTACCCATCAAGTTCAGGCATGGTTAGGTCTAAAAATACCATTTCACCCTTACCAGAACGAATCGCCTCAATTCCCTCCACACCATTTGTTGCCAGTGTGATATCAACGTCCCACCCGTCCGGTATTGCCCGTTTAACTTGCTTTCGGGCCATTGCTGAGTCATCGCATATGAGCAATGGAATCGACATAACTTTCCTTCTCTAATCCGCTATTTTGGCGTTTTACAACGCTTGTAATTTTCAGTATAGACGTATATCAAAATTAAACAGGGCATTTTTCATGGCCTTTTAGTTCTATAACCCACCCTAGGGCTCATGGCCATTTCGATGCCAACGTACGTCCTAAACCTCTTAATTTTAGCGTAGTTCAGATTTCACCTTTATGCCTGTGCTTATGCTTATACATATTGAACACCAAAAACAAAAAAACCCCGACATACAATGCCAGGGCTTTAACGTAACTACCTAAAAATCAATCCTCTACAGGAATAATCCCTATCTTCTTTTGCCAAATTCTAGGGGCCGTATTGTGTACAGATTCCCCCGTCACATCCACTGCAACCGTCACGGGCATATCTTCCACTTCAAACTCATGGATCGCTTCCATCCCCATATCCTCAAAGGCAACAATACGTGCTTTCTTAATCGCTTTTGAAACAAGGTATGCAGCTCCGCCAACAGCCATTAGATATACAGATTTATGCTTCTTAATAGCTTCTATAGCAGTCGGGCCACGCTCAGCCTTACCGATCATACCGATTAAACCGGTATTCTCTAACATCGCATCAGTAAATTTATCCATACGTGTTGCTGTTGTTGGGCCCGCAGGCCCCACCGCCTCATCACGTACCGCGTCTACGGGGCCAACGTAATAAATGAATTTATTGGTAAAATCGACAGCATCAGGCAGTGGCTCACCTTTTGCGAACATATCAACCATACGTTTATGGGCCGCATCTCGACCTGTCAGCATCTTTCCGGATAGCAGCAACGTTTCGCCGGGCTTCCAGCCCAACACATCTTCTGGCGTTAACGTATCTAAATTCACTCTTCGGGCTGAATCACCACCAGCCATTGCAATTTCTGGCCAGTCTTCTAATTTTGGAACTTCCAGCTCAGCAGGGCCACTTCCATCTAAAGTGAAATGTACATGGCGAGTAGCGGCACAGTTTGGAATCATTGCTACAGGTAATGAAGCTGCATGAGTCGGGTAATCTTTGATTTTGATGTCTAAGACGGTTGTTAAACCACCCAGCCCTTGAGCGCCAATCCCGAGCCCATTAACTTTCTCGTACAATTCTAAACGCAGCTCTTCAACGCGATTAGATGCACCTTTTTCAATGAGGTCTTGGATATTAACCGGATCCATAAGCGATTCTTTTGCCAATAACATCGCTTTTTCGGCTGTTCCACCGATACCTATACCAAGCATTCCCGGCGGGCACCAACCCGCACCCATTGTGGGTACTGTTTTTAATACCCAATCAACGATGCTATCACTAGGGTTTAGCATCGCGAGCTTACTCTTATTTTCCGAACCACCGCCTTTGGCTGCAAGTGTTATTTCAACGGTATCACCAGGAACCACTTCGAAATGAATCGTTGCAGGCGTATTGTCTTTGGTGTTTCTGCGTGCTCCTGCGGGATCTTCAAGAATTGATGCTCGCAATATATTGTCTGGATTGTTATACGCTTGACGCACACCTTCATTTACAAGGTCAGCAACACTTTTATCAGTGTCCCATTGGATATTCATTCCGATTTTCAAGAATACAGTAACAATACCGGTATCTTGGCATAACGGCCGCTTACCCTCGGCACACATGCGAGAATTGATAAGAATTTGAGCCATGGCGTCTTTTGCAGCTTCTGATTCTTCTCTCTCGTATGCTGCCGTGATGGCTTCAATGAAGTCTTTGGGGTGGTAATAGGAGATATATTGCAACCCATCTGCAACACTTTGTATAAAATCTTGTTCGCGAATAACAGCCATTGAAGCCTCTCTTTGTTCAAAAAATCTGATTGTACACCAGTGGGTAGGGGCAGGAAAGAGAGGCAAGAGCTGAGGAAGTCATCGATAATTTTTTGCAACAAAAAAGGCCAAAAACCTGCGTTTTTGACCCTTTGGTTAACTTTACCCATGTATACACTGCATCTACCAGCAATCCCCTCCGCCGGTGGAGGTTTTATCACCCAAGTAATCTACCGTCATTGTT
This sequence comes from uncultured Gammaproteobacteria bacterium, assembly GCA_913063495.1. Lineage (GTDB taxonomy): Bacteria > Pseudomonadota > Gammaproteobacteria > Pseudomonadales > Ketobacteraceae > 42-54-T18. The sequence goes on from CAJXXT010000217.1 coordinate 6,594, forward strand.
GCACAGCCGGTATCGGAAGCTTGCACTCCTACTGCGGTAGCGGTTATAGAAAAACAGGTATACACCGAACCGTCGGTGCAAGATGCAGGGGAAGCCGGGATAGTTACCGCCAAGGTGTAATACCCCTCTGGCGAGCTAAACCCATCAGGGTTAGTTACCAACTTATTCAAACCCAAATTATTGACATAACTCAAGTTTTCAGAGTACAGCCGCTCTTGACGAGCCATTGCCTCTGTTAATGCAATCATCCCGTCGGCCCGATGGGATTTTTGCACACTCCTCGTATAAGACGGATAAGCAACCGCCGCAAGAATCCCGATTATAGCGATAACAACCATCAACTCAATTAACGTAAAACCGCGATACTTTTTTAATATATTCATAATCAACTCAACTCTTATTTATTTCAACTCGTATTTATCTCAAATTAAAATTCGATTTCTCGCCAGCTTTGTCGCCCTTGAATTACAACCCCCACTTTTGCATCTTCAGTATTAATCTCACCAGTAGACTTCTGAATGATGATTGATACATGCTGGGAACTTGATGAAGTACCAATAATCGGAGCCGATGCCATACCTCTACCTAAGTCAATAGAAGGGACTGCCAAAAAACCAGCGTCCCCGCTTGAGTTTGTTTTGCTACTCCCCAAGTCGGTACCAAAAGTGGCAAAACTTGATGCCGTTCCAGTGCGATAGTCGACAGCAAACAATTTGCTATCTCCTTCAGGTTGGCATGATTCATCACTCGGGGTGTACTCTGTGAAAAACACAACCGTTCGAGCTTGAGCAGATGCAGTTATGTTTCGCCCGCTGGGATTGGCAACAACATTATCTAAATCTCTATACCAACCAGGGTTATCATCTGGAAGCGCGACAGCAAGCTGATTGAATGTTGTAATAGACTCACTATCAATAGAGAATGGTGACCCAGCTCGGTCAACCGCGCCGTTATCAAACACCCTGATGTCTGTAGAATCAAAAAGACTCAAAGCAGAAATCGTACCGTACAATCCATCTGTATTTTCATATACACCATAGTATCGTTGTTGTTCTGTGCTTGTATTATCCTCTTCATCAAGCAAACGACCTGTGCCAAAATGCACCCAAGCCCTTCCCTTCCCGTCGGTGCTTAGATGAGGTCGTGCAAAGGTAGGCCTACCGGTATTAATCAATGTAGATAAACCTATTGGTGTCATACTCGTAGACAAGGAATCAAAGCGAATTCGCATGACTCTTCCTGTTGAGGCAGCAGGTGATCCTCCCACCAATCCAAAATATGAAATATCATCATGATAATCAGCACCCCAATCAATTGACGCGATATCACCCATAAACGCGTTACCAACACCGCTAATTATTTTGGGCGAGAAGCCTGAATCAAATGACTTAGATTTAAGATCAAACACATAGAACCGCGGCTCTTGAGAACTCGTAACATCAGATAACTCTGTTGGACCTGAACCAATAATCAGCTTCCATACATTACTGGTCATCGCTCCCTTAAAATCATTATCTACCACTGGAACACGGTTTTTCACAACGGAAGGCACTCCCGTTGTATAACCCATATTAAGATCACTAATCTCAGCCATTAACACAGGAGGCTTCTCAGGATTTGTTACATCCAGAACGATATAAGAAGAATATAGTACCGTATCAGAAGTCCCATCATTATCAGAGTCAACATTAAAATCTCCACCGCCTAACCGCATTCCCACAACAAGAACCGTTCCCCAGCCGTACGGATGATCATCATCAGTGGCAAACACATTCGCGTCAAAAATTAGCGGCTCTCCATCAACATAATATATATGGGAGTACCCCGGATCTTTTAGCCACTGCAAATGGGGTAACGCTGTCCTTGGAATATATGCCCACAACTCTGCACCTAATGGATGGGCAACCTCGGAGGTATCTGTTGTTGTATAGGCTTTTGTACTGTCATCCCAAAACCCCCCATTAAACGCATGTATCATCCCATCATTCGCCCCCACATAAACCATTTGACGACGATCGGCATACTTCTCTCTAAACGCTGCATAGGTAGCATCTTTATTTTTAGTGTCATACAAAGCAGAAGGTACTCGTACCGTAGCAGGAGAAGAGTGAACAATATCCCCTAAGCGATGCACCTCAGCGGTTCCATCACCGTCAATGTCGATTGTACGCGCACGATATCCCGAAATTTCTTCTCCGCGGATATAGTTAATCAGGTTGTAATCATCTGCAGCACTTCCGGGGTACATAAGATGACTCGTCAAAGGCCCGTTCGTAACCGCTTCTGCTTCAGAAAAGTCAACAGTACTAACACCATCTAATGATGTCAGGATATAACGCCCTGTTGATGCCAACCCATCATAAGAACGCTGCGTTGTTACATCTGATACCGATGACAATTGTTCCTGCGCTTTCCAAACGGCCTTTAACTCAGAAAGCTCCACCGTACTCGTCGGATTACCTGAAAAAGTAGGAGGCGTTGTTGATAAACCACTTTTATACAAACCCACTTTAGTACGCCCTGCAGTATCATCGTAAAAATACTGCACACTCATATCGACAAGATAACTATCAATCACACCATTTTGATTGGTATCTTCACGAAGAACACCATTTCTATCAATAAAGAGCGCGTTTAACCCTCCTGTCCACTGTACGGTATTCCCTAATATATCTTCTGTCTCAGGGCTGTAAACCGCTTGAATAACAAGACCATCACCACTCGCATTGTTCGCTAACACCGCGGCACCAGTTGCAGATGACGTTCTGTTAATAATATTAAGAAAGATATTACCAAGGGCTGTATTTAAAGAGTCTGAATCAGAAGCAAGATAGGCAGTACCAGTACCACCAGCCTCTGCAATGTTGTTTAGTGATTCAGCATCAGCACCAACAGGCAACGCAAAACCAACAACGTATGTCTTTACCCCTGCATCGGCTAAATCTTGAGCAGCTTGCGCCACCGCAGCAACACCCGTTGCTGCATCTGCGACATCAGATCCATTAGCTGCAGTCGATGGCATACCGTCTGTAACCAACACAACATAGTTTTGTGTTGGACAACCTGATGCAGACACAGGAGGGCTTGCACGGCTAACACCAGACACAGCTTCACTAGAAGATAGGCTTCCATCGAAATAATCTTTGGCACTTAGTAATGTACCTTCCAACGGAGTTAAGCCTGCATTTCTAAGAGGTAAAGTTGCAGACTCACCAGACGTGACAAATTGAGAGGTAGCCAATTTATTAAACAATTTTGTCGTTTGGGATGCATCCACATCATCAATCGCCACATGCAGCATACCGCTACCTGGCGATGAATTTGAAAACCATGTACGACTAACGGGAAACCACGTTAAAAATTTACCAAAATCAGAAATACCTAATGCTAT
>CAJXXT010000218.1 GCA_913063495.1 uncultured Gammaproteobacteria bacterium
TCATCAAACAAGTTAGTGCTAAACACTTTCTCTACACCGTTCATATATTCCATGGCTTCAAAATCCCATGACCACATCTCAACACCTTCAGGTTGTCCTAACCCAAGGTTAGTTTCAAGATCCGGTTCGCCGGATTGGTGATTCCACTTAAGGGCGTTAAGAATAAATAAACGTGGATGCGCTAGGGTACGGATTTGGCCGCCACGTGCTTTCTCCGCTTTAAATATCTCATCCAATGACATCTGGTACCAGTAGATCGGGTTGCCACGAGGCCCGGCGTTGGTATCAACAGGAATAGGGTAAGTAATCGTATGATTGGGTAGTGCTGCGGTAACTTCTTGCCCAACAACCGTTGTTAACCAATTACCAAGGCCTGCCTGGTCAATGGCCGGACTAAGATCGGTGATAATTTCATGGTCAGTAGAAACCACAATCTCCAAACCTGTGGCTGCTGCTGTGGTTAAACGTTCAACCGGTGTTACCACGCTGTCTGCGCTGGGGTTGGAATGAACATGAGCGTCAAACGACAAGTACCCCGTAGTATCTACCATACGGTTTAGTGTTGCGTTTAGCGTTGTCGTAACGCCTGCTTCTACAGTAATACTTTTCTCAACAACATTGTATTCAAAGCCACGAGATACGCCGATGTCATAAGTACCAGGTTTAATGTCTAGTGATCCTTGGCCTTGGTTTAGGTAGAAGCGTTCAATGCGGCTTTTATCCTGCCAAAAGCTGAGCTGGGTAGGTAAGTCATTACCGTCGCCATCAACAAAGTGATAATCAACTTTCCCTTGCTCGGGAAAGTTGAAGTTGATTTCGTTACCTTCACCTGGGCTTAATAAAACAGCGGCGGGCGAATGGCGGCCAGAAGATGATGCAATGACACGATAAGGTTGGCCTTCTAAATATGAAATTAATGGTACGGTATCAGAGAAATTCCCTTCGCTGTCGGTTGTGGCGGTAATAAATGTTTCCCAAGGCCAGTCTTTTAAAAGCACCTGTTTTTTCGCTTGAAATTCTAATGTCACATTCGCAAGTGGCGAATCGCCAACACTGCTGGTAATCGTCACGTGTGTATTGATAACGTCAACACTTGGCGGTGTTGTTTCTAAATACGCATTCACAGCGGCCAGCTCATCACCATCACTGACAGTGACATAGAAATCTTGTTGTAACGTGTCTTTGTTGTTGCCTGCAGGGGCCAGTAAGGTACCTAACCAGGTGTTGGAAATTTGGGTTAAATTTAATAGTCCATCAACACCGATAACATGTGCAGCGGCAAGATGTTTTGTGTCCTCACCGTAGATATACGCGCTGGGCCCAATATCAAATTCTTCAGTATTGTTCGCTTCTGTTAAGGTGCCACTTACCCAAGGAATGCCGTAATCAAGCGTAAAATCATCAACGGCAATACTAAAAGGGGAGAACGTATTTAAAAGCGGTGCTTCGCCTGCCGCCATTAAACCAATAGCGCCAGTGATGCTGTTAAATCGATCGGTTTTGTTAGTCAGTTTGTATTCGATTTTTAATGTTGGGGAGTTGGGTTCAAGAATATAATCAACGGCAATGTTTAAACCAAAAGGCTCCGAGTAACCTAATAATAAATCGTTTTGCTGTGACTCTTGCATTAACACAGTTTCAGCTAGCCAGTAGTAGTCATCTTCACCATGAACACGGACGATGGCGGCATTGCCGTCTGAACCGTCATTGATGACTTCTATAGAATCTCCACGGAAAGCGCGCATCCTGGATGCGGTAACCGCCAAATTAGCTCGGGCGATCATTAAGGCTAATTCATAGAAAATATCGTCGCCGGACTGTTCACAGTCAGCAACGGGAACGGCATCAATCAATATACCGCTGTAGTGGTAATAGGTTTTTTGCTGGCCAAGCCCAGAGATAACAAATGCAGCTTGATCATTTGCTAATAAATAGTCACCGGTGCTGCCTAAGGCATTCCTACCCACAAGACTGAAATCAGGATTGGTGATTTCTTCTGCTAATGCTTTGCTGTTTTCTACGCATTGGCTGGAAAATATTTTACTAGACGTACCTGTGCTGGCGGATGCTGGTAATTCCAAGGCGGTATCGGTATTTGAGTTTTCAGTAGATGGCGCCTGGTCATTGCTGGATTGACCACCACCACAACCGCTGAGTAGCGCGACCAATGCACCTAATTGGGCTAGCCGTAGAAGGGGGCGAGCTGTCGTCGTTTGGTGGTTCATAGGACTCTGCCATCGTTATTATTGTTAGATTATGTTCATTAACGAAAATAGCACGCTCGTGCTTCTATCGACAAGGGTCTTATTGGGTCAGGTATTTTTAGCGAAAATGCGTAAATAATTGAAACATCAGGAAAAATTAACCTAATTCGTTTCAAAATTAGAAGGAGAGGGATGAACCCTTGTAGTAAGGTATCTTATAATAAAATAATTTTTGTTCTTAAAGCTGCTAACGAGGGATACGTGCTAAATCATATTTGGGCTGCATTTTTTATACTGGCGATGATGTCTGGAGTCTATCAATTTTTTGGCTTGGGCCAAACGGATGTTTTTGAATTGATGGTCAAAGCGACCTTTGATATGGCGAAGCTCTCGGTGGAGATTGCGATAGGGCTAGTTGGGATACTGAGCCTTTGGTTAGGTTTTTTTAAAATTGCAGAGAAAAGCCATCTGGTTAGGTTGCTAAGCCGTTTCTTAACCCCATTATTTTCCCGTTTAATGCCTGAAGTGCCTAAAGATCACCCCGCTCTCGGCAGTATCACCATGAACATGGCGGCGAATATGCTGGGTTTGGATAACGCCGCAACCCCAATGGGGTTAAAAGCTATGAAGGACCTTCAGGATGTAAACCCCGATAAGAAAACGGCGAGTAATGCCCAGATCCTTTTTTTAGTGCTTAATACGTCATCGGTTACTTTATTGCCAGTAACGATATTTATGTACCGGGCGCAGCTGGGTGCTGCAGAACCCGCCGATGTGTTTTTACCTATTTTGTTAGCGACTACAGCCTCCACATTAATTGGTTTAATGGCTGTTGCGTGGGTGCAAAAGCTACCGTTGTTTAATGCGGTTGTGTTGGCCTATCTTGGTGGTTTTGTTGCCCTTATGTCGGGTTTTGTCTTGTGGTTAACATCATTACAAGCGGATCAGTTATCTCAATACTCTCAGTGGGCCGCTAGCATGGTGTTGCTGACTATTATTGGTACTTTTTTGGTTGCGGGCATTATTAAGAAGTTGCCGGTTTACGAGTTGTTTGTTGAGGGGGCAAAAGAAGGCTTTGAAACGGGGGTGCGGTTAATCCCTTATCTTGTTGCGATGTTAGTTGCGATTGGCGTGTTTCGCGCTAGTGGTGCAATGGATATATTGCTTGCTGGTGTCGGGGCGCTAGTAGCATTGTTGGGATTAAATACATTGTTTGTGGATGCATTACCCGTGGCATTTATGAAACCACTCAGTGGGAGTGGTGCAAGGGCGATGATGTTAGAGGTAATGAACCATCATGGTGTTGACTCTTTTCAGGGGCGGCTAGCGTCGGTGATGCAAGGCAGTACTGAAACAACATTTTATGTACTTGCTGTGTATTTTGGTTCAGTCGGCATCGTTAGGATACGCCATGCATTGGTGTGTGGGCTTATTGCTGATGGAGCAGGAATTACCGCTGCGATTGGTATTTGTTACTGGTTTTTTGGCTAGCGAGTTCTACATGATCTAAGTCAGAGCAATGACATAATTATAAGGTACATAATAATCAGCCGTTGTATGAATTATTCAGAGAGTTGGCTGGTTAAGGAGGTTGGCAAGGACTGGGGGGTAGATATAGATCCTCCTCATTTGCCAGAATAAAGAGGGTCTATATTGTTCTGCTTTTACACTAATAATGTTGTCGCGAGCGGGCTAGAATAAAAATGTACCGTAAATACCGACGTTGCTGCCGTCTACCTTTTTATCAATATCGTTTCCATAGGACGTGTAACCATAGCCATAGTAAACTGGTTCTACTTTTGATAAGTCGTATTCGATATCAGTGTAGTGTAGGCCTAATGCAAAATGAGAACCTAGTTTAACTTCAACAGAAGCAACTAAACCTAAAGCGTTATCGTATTCTCGATCCCCTAACGCTGCATCGCTATCACCACTGAATTCAGGGTTAATGTGATAGCTTAAACCAAGGCCTATACGTATCCGGCTAAAATTATAGTAAGGAATAATCTCCAATGGATAGCGTGTAAATGCTACGGAACCATTGCTGGCGAAAATCCCGTCAACATGGTAGCCAATAGTGGTTTGGATTGAGAAGTCGCTATCGGGGATGTAAGCATTGATACCAGTATAGAGATGTATTAGCCCGCCAGCGGTAACCTCTTGTGAACTATAATCACCGTCGTAATCTTCAACGATGACGTCTGCAAGCTCATCTCCACCAAACGTAAGTCCGACACCAACAAGAAAATCTACTTTTTTCTGCGGTGCAGGGGCTTCTGTGGGGAGGTCTGCTAGTGCAAGAACAGGTGTAGCTGAAATAAGTAATGTAGCTAAAGACTTTGTGAAAAACGGCGTTCCAGCCACAAGGGATCGTAGAGACATCATGTCTTCTCCTAATTGAAGGGTCGTAAGCGAAGGCGATTATACCTATGAACGAGGGGTTGGTGTATCTATTGATTGTCTAGATGACATTATCATTGGTTATTAATTGGCAAATGATGGATTTCTGCCATGTGTTTAATGGTCGAATCATTTCAGCTAAGTTATTTTTCTCAAAGCCAATGGGTGAAAAGAAGGACCAGACGTTAAAAATAAAATGTTTGAGAGCATCTTCTTCTAATAACAAGTGTTCTAGCTGGGCGTAGTTAGGCTGGATGGCCCAGCGATCAGTAATGGCATCAAGAGGCCCCACAAAGTAAAAGTATTGTGGGGATCGTTGAGCAACGTCCTTAAGAGCATTTAGAAAGAGGGTGTTTGATGTGCTGGTTGCGGGCATAGTATTCTTATTATTGAAAGTGAACAATATTTTCAAGAATGGTACCTGAAACCATCACCAGTGAAAAGGGTGCCGAGTGTCAATTGAACTAAGCTGTCAAGGTTGCCAGTTGGCATTAAGGAAATATTATTGTGTTAACTGACAGTAGAGTCGTGTTAACTCTCTGGGTAGCTGTTCTGGCTTACGGATAACCAGGTAATCATTGCTGCCATAAATGTAAGGCAGGTAGTCTTCGGCTTTTTCATCAATAGTGATACAGAAGGGTTTTAGCCCGTTTTTTTTTGCTTCTTGAACGGCCGCTCTGGTATCTTCGATTCCGTATCGACCTTCGTAATGGTCTAGATCGTTGGGTTTGCCGTCCGTTAGAATAAGTAACAACCGTTGGGCAGACTTTTGTTCGGACAATACATCGGAAGCCTGCCTGATCGCCGCGCCCATGCGGGTGTAGTAGCCGGGCTTTATCGCCTGTATGCGACCTTTTACACGGGCGTTATAGCTTTCGTCAAAATTCTTAATCATATTGAAACGAATGTGGTCACGTTTTTTGGATGAAAACCCATAAAGTGCAAATTTGTCTAGGCTAGAGCTCAAGGCTTCAGAAAACAGGAATAAGCTGTCTCTAATGACATCGATAACGCGGCACTCATTATTAATCCAGCTATCCGTAGATAGTGAGAGATCTGCAAGTAATAAACAGGCCAGGTCTCGGTGAATACCTTTGAAACTTTGGTAAAGGTTAATGTCAGAATTTTGAGATTGGTTTTTTTCACAAAAATAGCTAACCCATGCATTTACATCAATTTCATCCCCTTGAGGTTGGTTTCGCTGCCAGCTTCGTAGTGGTGCAAGTGATTCAAACTGGGCGCGGACTTTTCTTGCAGAAGGTTTTAAGTGTAGAGGTAGTTCTCCTTTGTCTGCCTCTCTACTTAGCATAGGGATGACACAACATTGATCCTGTTGGAGTTGCTGTTTTTTGTAGTTCCACTCAGGTTGTAATATTCCTGTGCCGAGAGGAATGTCATCAACGTCTGCAGAAGGCAGGTCAAGATCAAACTTTAACATTGAACCTTTTGTACCGGCTTGTTTTGATACTGTGATAATATCCAGGTCTTCGGCGACTCGCTCGATATCATCATCTTTTGATTCATCAGTGGTTCGGTCGACATTTGCAAACTCTGACCACGTGAAAAGGCTTTCTAAGCGAAAAGCAATCAGACCATTTTTGCCATTAGGGTCTTCGACACGTTCGCTTTTTTTTCGTTGTTTTTTCGTGTTTACTTTTTTCTTCTCCTGATCTGAATTATCGTTTTCATCGATTTCATCATCAGAGCGTTGTTTGTTTGCTTTGTTCGTGTGGTGTTGCGGGGCAAAGTACAGCCAAAGTGGAATGTGAGCAGGTTGGAATTTCCCATCACTTGTATTTGATGTGTGGAGTAGTAACTGTGCTTCTAGGAATGAGCGCGGTTCACTATTCTTGATGTGTTGCAAGGGGAGTTGTAATGCTCTTTGTATGGAGTTTTCGTGTAAGGCCTCACGTGTTGGTAATGTATTAGGAGAAGGACGATGTTTGATGTGTTCTTCTATCAAGGATTCATACACAGGGATAAGGCCGGGTAACGCAGTCAATATATTAAACGTGAGTATACTATTGTCGTGAATGAGCTGATTAAAATTCCCCGATTGTTGAGCACACATGCAGGCAAGCCAGATATACAATTGTTTGTTTAGTGCTTTTTGTTCAAACACCGCGATGGACTCTGGCAAACGTATCGATTCGGCATCGGTCCATGCTAATGCGATTTTTAGTCCAGAACCTGCAATGTTTTCTAGAAAACTGCGTCGAGTAGGGTGTTTTTGAGGTTGCGCAGGGTCAATACGAAAAGCAGGGTTGCCACCGAGTGCTCTGAATATTACCCCAACTTCTTTGTTGACGTCTTGCAGGGTGACGGTTGCTTGGGGAAAGTTTCGGTTGGCTTTTTTGGTTATGAAATTGTGCCAGACTTCGCCTACTTGTTCTTCCATACTCGTTACCTTTAGCTAGGTTCTCTTTATTTAAGCATTCTATTTCGAAGATGTGCCTCTCGACGGGGGGCGATCAACTTTTTTGGCTTCATCGCCTTGCACCCATTTTATAACCGAGGGTTGCAGGGGCTGGTTGGCATCGTTTGCTACATCTAACATTTGCTGTTCGCATGCGCTGATACATTGTCCGCATTGGGTACAAGAAAGCTTCATGCGCTTAATCGTTCGAGGTGGTAACCTCATAGGGCATTGTGCATCACATTTGCTATTACAGTTTTGACATAACGCAGCTCTATTCTTATCAAACCCTACCACCATGGCATTTGGGTTTGCCATCCATAATAAGCTTTGAAAGAAGCCTACCGCGCAGCCAAAGCGACAGAATAAATGACGCGCCAAAATGAAATCTGTCAAAAATGCTAAAGTGGCAACGGGTAAGAATATTACAGGCCAACCGGATAATGAGCCGGTAATAAGATCGTGATATAACGGAAACGGAGTGATTAGATAACTGAGTAATGCAAGGGACCATAGAAAGGCAAATGAAGTCGCTAACAGAAAAATCCCTAATTTCCCTATTAGTGTACTTTTAAGGGGGTTGTTACTGTGACTCTTTTCCCAGAGTGTAGGTTTGCCTAGATTTTTCTCCATGGATCGGTTGATTGTTTCTACGATGCTGAAATGTGGACACAGCCAGCCACAATAGAGTCGACCGTAACGCCAAAAAACGAGTAGTCCTGCGATTACCAAAAATAACCCGGGTAAGAATGCATTGATGAGAATAGATTGAGCGGCATCCCAGGCGGATCCATTGCCTTGTTGAATATCGCTGAGGCCTAAGGTAAGAGGGTATCCAAGAAAAATAAAATGCCCCTGGGTTAAATCTAAACGAAACAGATCTAACGCAGGGGCCAAAAGGAACAAAAGGAAAAAACTGCTTTGTGTGATAGTGCGAGCCCTGGTTTTGGTTAACCAGGACTGCGCACTATAGGGCGGTGGATTGCTCGGTGAATGACTCGATGGATTAGGAGGCATCAACGGTGGCTTCTTCGCCTTTAACAAAGAAGCTAACGATGTACATAACAAACCCTAAGGTAAACACAATTGCTGCAGCTTCACGTAACCAGTAGAAGATGGCGATTTGATCTTGAACCAGCATAAATGGAAGTGGAGTATCGCTAAAGCGTTGTAGCCATACTTGCAAGACACCTGCGCCAGTAAGGAATAGTGTGATAAACACCATGCCGCTGACCATTAACCAGAATCCCCACATTTCAACGACTTGAGACTTTCTGCTATTGGCTTCTTTTCTGCCGTTAAGCATTGGCATAGCGTAAGATATAATGGTCATCACTATCATTGCGTATGCACCGAAGAAGGCCATATGCCCGTGAGCGGCGGTGATTTGTGTGCCGTGCGTGAAGTAGTTCACTGGAGCTAATGTATGTAAGAATCCCCACACACCTGCGCCGAAGAACGCCATGACTGCACAGCCCATTGCCCAAAGCGTTGCGGCTTTGTTAGGATGGTCTCGCTTCCTTTGGTTCACCATATTGAAGGCGTACACGGCCATCATAAAGAACGGTATGGGTTCCATTGCGGAGAATATTGAGCCTAAGGGTTGCCAATACTCAGGAGTACCAATCCAGAAGAAGTGATGCCCCGTCCCTATAATGCCTGTTATAAGAGCCATTGCGACGATTACATATAGCCATTTTTCAATGACTTCGCGATCCACTCCGGTTACTTTGATCAGTACAAAAGCTAGCAATGCTCCAAGTATTAATTCCCAAACACCTTCTACCCATAGATGTACCACAAACCACCAGTAAAACTTATCTTTTACGAGGTTGTCGGGTAGGTAGAATGAGAAGAGAAAGAACACTGCTAATCCGATTAAACCTGTCATTAGCACGAGTGTGATAACGGTTTTGCGGCCTCGCAGTAGGGTCATTCCTATGTTGAATAGGAATGCCAGTACGACGACAACAATACCAATTTTGGTGATGGTTGGTTGTTCTAGGAACTCTCGGCCCATGGTTGGGAAGTATTCGTTTCCGGTGACTTTGGCGAGGGTGGCGTAAGGCATTGCTAGATATCCAACAATGGTTAGCGCACCTGCAACAAGGAAGATCCAGAACATTATCCAGGCGAGCTTGGGGCTATAAAGCTCGGTTTCACATTCTTCTGGTATTAGGTAATAGGCTGAACCCATGAACCCGAATAGTAACCAGACGATAAGCAGATTGGTGTGTACCATACGTGCTGCGTTAAAGGGGATTTCTGGAAACAGGAAATCTCCCATTACGTATTGAAGCCCCATGATCAACCCAAATATTATCTGTCCCGCAAATAACGCGAGCGCTGCAATAAAATAGGGTTTGGCGACGGCTTGAGACGTGTATTTCATATGTCATTTCTCCTAATTTAAGCGCTTAGCCCTGAATGTTTGGTGGCCAACCTTGGGTGTCTATCTCGGATGTATATTTGAGGAACTCGGCTATGTCTTCTAACTCTTGGTCGTCAAAGCCGAATTGAGGCATGCTGCGGCGACCAGGAATGCCGTTGACGGGACGACTTTTGATAAAGCCCTTGATGGCTTCTTTACTTTTGCCGTAGCGTAAGTAAACGTTACCCAGCTCTGGTGCGAAGTATGCGCCTTCGCCGAGTAGGGTGTGGCAGCCTATGCAGTTGTTGACTTCCCAGAGTCCTTTTCCGCGAATGACGGATTCTGTTAGGTTTTCTCGGTTATCTTGTTTTGGCATTTCTCCGTTGGTGTGCCAGGTGAGGCCGATGAATATCAGGATGAAGAATAGACTCCCGCCGTAGTAGATGTTTCTTGCCATGCTTTTCGTAAACCGGTCAGCCATAGCATTCT
>CAJXXT010000219.1 GCA_913063495.1 uncultured Gammaproteobacteria bacterium
GTTTTCGCCGCTTACAGCTTTCCGTAGTAACCTTCTTTGAGTGCGTCATAAAGATTGGCGGCAGTATGCATCTCACCATCATACAAAATTTCTTCATCACCTTGAGCTTCGACAACACTACCATCTTCAAGAGTGAACTTGTACGTAGTATTAGCAATGTCTGACTCTCTTACCAATACACCTTGGAATACTTCAGGGTTAAAGCGGAAGGTCGTACAACCTTTCAAGCCCTTACGATAAGCATACAAGTAAATATCTTTAAAAGATTCGTAATCAATATCTGTTGCCACGTTAATGGTTTTGGATATGGATGAATCAACCCACTTCTGCGCTGCGGCCTGTATGTCAACATGCTGCTCAGGTGTTACATCATCAGTGGTTGTAAAGTATTCGGGTAACGCAGTGCTTTGCTCTTCACTAAAAGGCATCGCCTTATTATTAACCAGCTCGCGATACGCTAGCAACTCAAAGGAATAAACATCGACCTTCTCTTTGCTCTTCTTTCCTTCACGTATCACATTACGAAAATAGTGATGAGCAAAACTAGGCTCAATACCATTACTCGCATTATTCGCCATCGATAAGGAAATAGTACCTGTAGGCGCGATAGACGAGTGATGGGTAAAACGTGCGCCATGCTCCGCAATTTGATCAACCAGTTCAGGTGCTTCTTTAGCGATACGTTGCATATAACGGCTATATTTGTGCAACGTACGACCCGGCACCTTATCGCCTTCTTTAATACCGTCTTCTGCCATTTCAGGGCGCTTTGCTAACATAGAGCGTGTCACTACAAACTCTTCCAGCATAATCGGTGCAGGGCCTTTTTCTTTCGCAAGAGACAAACCTGCTTTCCAACCACTAACGGCAAGTTCTTTGGCAACACGCTCAGTAAATTCTACTGATTCTTCACTGCCGTAACTCATGCGTAACATTGCAAGCGTTGAGCCCAAACCAAGAAACCCCATGCCGTGACGACGCTTACGGGTAATCTCTTCTCGCTGTTGCGGTAACGGCAAGCCGTTTTGCTCAACAACGTTGTCCAGCATACGAGTGAATACATCAACCACTTCGTTATACTGCTTCCAGTTAAAACGCGCCTTAGGCGTAAATGGGTTATCTACAAATTTAGTGAGATTAACAGAACCCAATAAACAACTACCATAAGGAGGCAGCGGCTGCTCACCACAAGGGTTGGTTGCTCTAATAGACTCACAGAACCAGTTGTTGTTCATCTCATTCACTTTGTCGATCAGGATAAAGCCTGGCTCAGCAAAGTCATAGGTAGAGGACATAATTGTGTCCCAGATACGGCGCGCTGGAACTGTTTTATAAATCTTACAGGCTACCTTACCATCGGGGTTAGAAATGTAACCATCTTCACTTGGCCACTCTCTCCACAACACCTTCTCAGGATCCATCAAATCAATTGTTCCATGCTCTTCACTATCTTTCTTAATAGGGAAAACCAATTTCCAAGGCGCGTCGTGCAAAACGGCTTGAATAAACTCTTCGCTGATCAATAATGACAGGTTAAATTGGCGCAACACGCCGTCTTCACGCTTCGCTTTAATAAACTCCAATACATCAGGGTGCTGAACATCAAATGTTGCCATTTGTGCGCCGCGACGGCCGCCGGCAGAAGATACCGTGAAACAAGTCTTATCAAAGATATCCATAAAAGATAGCGGGCCTGAGGTTTTTGCCCCAGCTCCCGATACATGAGCACCTTTAGGGCGTAACGAGGAAAACTCATACCCGATACCGCAACCGGCTTTTAACGTTAATCCTGCCTCGTAGTTCTTTTCTAAAATACCTGACATGCTGTCCTTAACCGTACCCGAAACCGTACAGTTAATTGTCGAGGTATCAGATTTATAGGCTGACGCCCCAGCATTGGATAAAATACGACCAGCAGGTATGGCGCCATTTTTTAGCGCCCAAGCAAATTTTTGCTCCCACTTTTTACGATCTTTTGGATTGCCTTCAACTTCAGCTAGCGCTTTTGCTACCCGAGCAAACGTAGCATCTATATCCGCATCGACTGCAGTCCCATCGCCTTTGCGTAAGCAATACTTTTGCTCCCAAATATCAAAAGACGTGGGCTGGAGTGGAATTTCTTCCTGTTCTGTTTCTACGGTGAGTTTTGCAGTTTTGGTGGTCATGTCGCGGTTAGAATCCTTTTGCTTTTTTTTATTGGGATAAGAGCATACAAAGGAAGGACTACTTATTTGATAAATGTATTAAAGATCACCACTTCCACAATGACGACTAACAGCAATCTTTAAAGCAACTTAACAAACAACTCAACTGAACCAAATACCCCATATATGGTTCAATCCCCCTGCTCGATACCTACATATTGTGGTTGAAGATAAAAAAATGTCAAAGTGAAAAACCAAAAAAAACGTGAGATATACGGCGTACACCAAGATACATTTCATATACCAAATGGTCACCCCAGAAATGACGTGGCCTAGATAAAAATCAACGGTTAATATTTATTTTTATTACTAAAAAATTAAAGAGATACTGCAAAAATAAAGAATAAAACTGTAAATTCTTTAGGTGAAAAAACACCCATTCTCATAACACATTTAAATGAAGAGCTAAAACCAAATAGCATTCTTTTGATAAATTTTTTCCTTTGCATCGAACCAACTATTATCCGCTCTATTTTGCTGCATATGGCGTTGAGAGATCGCTTCGATTGCTTTTTTTAACTCGCCACAACCTTTAAACACCTCAAGCTCACTTATATCTTTATCAAGTCTCTTTGCTGTTCGAATGGCATATTCTTTGTGTACGTCTTCGTGGTCAGACACCATTCTCACGTACTGATCCCAGGATTTTTGCAATACTTCAGGTGCCTCCCATTTATTTTCCCAATAAGGCAAATGGATAGCGACTCTGACGTCAACTGAGTGTTTCTTGATCTCACAGCGATATAGACCCACTCGGAATGTGTAGTGGTAACGCAAACTCCACTCAGTCAAACCAACAACAACTTTATGCTGCGCATAATCTTTTAGCGAAACTTTAGGTGAATGAGAAATAATCCCTTTCCAGATACTTTTTTTATCATGAGCATTAAATTGATAATACTTAGAAGAGAGAGAGACCTCTGTTTCGGCTCGTATTGAAGTACTGCAAACTAGGCTACTGAAAACAAGCACAGATAAAAATATTGCAAAAAAGCATTGAGAACTTGTTCGATAAATTTGGCAATAGATGTATTTAGATAGGAGAGAGTATAAAGAAGAAGTATCCATAATTTAAAAAGTTGGCGTCCCCAGGGGGACTCGAACCCCCGTTACTGCCGTGAAAGGGCAGTGTCCTAGGCCACTAGACGATGGGGACGCTATTCCCGCTACACCCTGCTGGGTGCCATCTAACTAAGGAGCGCGCATTGTATGGAACACCCCCCTTCCTGTCAACGATTGATTTGATTTTTTCTTATTTCTTTTTAAATAACAACAAGATAGAAGAGTTGTTTCGGACAAAATAGATAAAGTCACTTCACTTCCCTGGGTGCCAAAAATTAAAACCGAGCCCCCAACAGAGCAAATTCATCTCAAAATCAATCACATTTCCCTTCTCCCCTCCTAACACTCATTCAATTAGGGTCTACACTTAACAGTACAACGGTGTCTGATACCATGACTTTTGCCATTGGCGTCTCAAAAACACCTAGGATTAGGGCTCGAAAGGCCAGTTGAGGAATGTTGGATGTCCACAGAAATCGTCATTACACTAGCCGCTCTCGGTATAGGCGTTGTGTTAGGGTTAATATGGTACGGTCATAACAAGGAGAACGAGCGCGCAAGAAAAGCGTTACTCGTGGCAAGCCTTAGTGAGCGCGCCCACAGACTACAACGCTTACTTGATATGCTTCCGCCGGCCTATGTCGAAAAAGATGTTAAACTGCTACTCCTCATCCAGATACGATCTAGGTTGGAGAAACTCGTTGATCTTGCTCCAAGCAACGAGAAATTTAAAAAAAACTATGACGGTATATCTGCGCAAATAAGCGAAACCCAGTCATCCACCGCCAAACCACCATCCCCTCAATTTAAAACCCCAGAAGAAGCAAAAGAAACCAAAAAGCTGCTTCAAGATCTCACCAAGGTTATCGAATCTCTTGCAACAAACAAAAGCATACCGGTACCCACTGCCAAAAAGTACTTACTCAATATTCATAAGCAATATGCTGAAGCTAACATCAACTACAGCATTCAAGTTGCCGATCAGTCTCGTAGAGATAACAAGATAAAATTAGCTATCCATCAATATCAAAAAGCCATTGCGGAGCTATCAAAAAACAATCAACACAATGCCTATACTGACAAAATCGCCCAGATAAAGGGCATCCTCAACTCTCTCACCGGTACCGGTGAAGAGGAGCAGCAAGATACAAGCGGTGCTCTTTCTGCAGGAATGAAAGAACTTGCGGACGATGACGAGTCCTGGAAAAAGAAATACTTTTAACGCGCCAACACCAAACAACAAGCACCAGGTAAATTAAAGGCCATCTACATTAGCATATTTCTGCAAGAGCCCCATCAGCTCCTTTTGTAAAGAGACTAACTTATCGGGCGACACAGGGCTTTGGCACAACAACTGTAATGGAATATGCTTGGCTCGCTCTTTAAGCGCTACTCCGAGCTGGGTAAGCACAACTCTTACCTCTCGCTCATCCTTCCCTGAGCGCTGGCGAATAAGATAGCCATTCGCCTCCAACCGCTTTAATAATGGTGTCAGCGTTCCCGAATCAAGCAATAGCCGCTCACCAAGCTTTTTCATGGGTGCACCCTCGTATTGACCCGTCGGGCGCCCTGCCTGCTCTTCCCACATAACCAACATGACTAGATATTGAGGGTATGTTAGCCCAATAGGTTTCAGTAATGGACGGTACAGCGCAGTCATCTTTCGCGACAGCCCGTACAACGCAAAACACAATTGATTTTCAAGCAATAACGCATCATCAGCATTCATAACATTATTAATCCGCTACAGAGCAGGCACACACAAAACGGCTACTAGCCAACTAAACCAGAAGCTTCTCAATATCTTTCGCTATCTTTTCAGGTTTATCCGTTGGAGCGTAACGCTTCAATACCGCGCCGTTCTGATCAACCAAGAATTTAGTGAAATTCCATTTTATCTTCTCTGATCCTAGCAACCCTTTAGCTTCCGCTCTTAAGAACTTAAATAAGTCATGAGCATCATCACCATTTACCTTCACTTTTTCAAACATCTGAAAGGTGACTCCGTAATTCAACTGACAGAATTGTCCGATATCATCGCTTCCACCGGGCTCCTGACCTGCAAATTGATTACAAGGAAAACCCAATACCTCCAAGCCTCGCCCACTTTTCTCTTTGTATAACTTTTCCAAACCTTCATATTGTGGCGTTAACCCACATTTACTCGCAGTATTAACAATTAATAGCACCTTACCTTTAAAATTTGATAGCGCTACTGATTGGCCTTTTATATCTATTGCAGAAAAATCATAAACAGACGTTGTCATTACTAAGCTTCCTTATCGTTTCTAAAACTCGTGGTGATCAGATTTAACATAACTATATTGTGCAAAATCATATTGTGCACAATATAGTTATGTTAAGTCAAATAACTTTTTAAAGTTACTCACACTTTCTGTGGATAACTTTGTTGATAATTTGCGGACAAATGAACCTGGCGCAATAAAATAAACCCCCTCAGCCACTTGGTCACTTTTTAACCAAGGCAAACATGTTGAATTTCAGTAAGTTACTGGCCACTTTTGTCGCGGTGGAACATATCCAATAGAATAAGTGGTTTCACGGATAGTACCCACTAACGTTGGATAACTTTTCTGAACAAGGTACGATCAATTTTCTGTAACACCCCCTTCATATTACTAACATAGAAAAGTAACAATCACTGATATGTCATTTTGTTATATAGGAAATATACTTACCTTTATCGTGTTAATAACTTTGACAGTTTTCTTCCAGATCGCTGATAAAAGACCAAAACATCTAAATTCAGTAGCATTTAATCCACAGCCATGTCTAATAAAGTACCTAGCTGGCTTAACTTTGGCTCACTGCCTATTGTTATTTAAGATAAACTCGCGTAATAAAATTCACACTCACTAAAGCTAATCATCAGAAAAGATAATGTACAAAACGGAAGTATCATGAAACCAATCCAAAAGTCATCAAAACTACACAATGTATGTTATGACATCCGAGGCCCCGTTTTAGAACATGCCAAGCGCCTAGAAGATGAGGGGCAACATATCCTAAAATTAAACATTGGCAACCCTGCCCCATTTGGTTTTACAGCCCCGGATGAGGTTGTACAGGATGTTATTCACAATCTCCCCGATGCTTCCGGTTATTGTGATTCAA
Organism: uncultured Gammaproteobacteria bacterium; assembly: GCA_913063495.1. Classification (GTDB taxonomy): domain Bacteria; phylum Pseudomonadota; class Gammaproteobacteria; order Pseudomonadales; family Ketobacteraceae; genus 42-54-T18. The sequence goes on from CAJXXT010000219.1 coordinate 6,402, forward strand.
AAGGTTTATTTAGTGCCCGCAAAGCTGTTATGCATTACACGCAACAGAAAGGCATTAAGAACGTGGGAATTGAGGATATATTCCTCGGTAACGGCGTTAGTGAACTGATTGTTATGTCTATGCAGGCTTTGGTTAATGACGGCGACGAAGTGCTAATCCCTGCCCCAGATTACCCACTTTGGACTGCTGCCGTGAGCTTGGCTGGTGGCAAGCCTGTACACTACCTATGTGACGAGCACGCTGAGTGGTACCCTGACATTGATGACATTCGCAGTAAAATCACTGAGAAGACACGCGCTCTCGTCATCATCAATCCCAACAACCCAACGGGCGCCCTTTACCCCAAGGAAATACTGGAAGCATTATTAGAGGTTGCAAGGGAGCATGAACTTGTTGTGTTTTCAGATGAAATCTACGACAAAATAATTTATGACGACGCAGAACATATCGCAACAGCCTCTCTCGCAGACGATTTAGTATTTCTAACCTTTAATGGCTTGTCAAAAACCTATCGAGTTGCCGGATATCGATCTGGCTGGCTTATCATTAGTGGCAATATCAGTGCAGCAAAACTCTATATCCAAGGGCTGGAGATGCTCGCATCCATGCGTTTATGCGCCAATGTCCCGTCTCAATATGCAATCCAAACAGCACTTGGCGGTTACCAGAGTATCAACGAACTAATCGCTCCTGCCGGACGTTTATACAAACAACGAGAACTCGCCTACACCGCATTAAATGATATTCATGGCGTAAGCTGCGTCAAACCCAAAGCCGCAATGTATATGTTTCCGCGATTAGATCCTACCATTTACAATATACAAGATGACCAACAACTTGTACTGGACTTCCTGCTAGAAGAAAAAGTGCTACTCGTACAAGGAACTGCATTTAATTGGCCACATTCAGATCATGTACGTATCGTTTTTCTTCCCGCCGTAGAAGAGCTATCCAGCGCCATTAATAAACTGGCTTTATTTTTAGAGCGCCTCCGAGGGTAACATGGCAGATCTTAACGTATTGGACTTTTACAAAGACACGGCCAAAATACTTCTGCAATTACACCGAAGCTTTCCTCGCAAAGCAGAAGTCTACGTTGAGGATCTCATTGGTGCAGATCATGTGGATGAGTTTGGTTTACACAGCAAACGCCACGAAAGTTGCTTTGGGGCAATGCTCTGGTTATCCGATGAAGGCTACCTGCGATTTCAAAGCACCATTCGCCAGGAAGCCATTGATCAAGCGGTACTAACCGCCAAAGCCATCGTATTGCTTGGTACGATTAATATCGAGTTACGCAACAATAACGTACTTAATAATGAACTAAGCAGCGAGGCCAAAGACACCGCACTAAACGACGCCCCTCCGTTTGAAACAAACGAACACTTCACGATGGTTGAGCATGTCCGTGCTGCCCTTAAGTCAGAATCATCCGATCAAATCACTATTGTGATGAGAGCGTTTTTTAGCTGATTTTTTGCAACTATTCAGCGGATCTCCAAGGCCGCCCTGAATTGGAGATCCGCTGAATAGTTACGTTTTTTTAAACACCACCGTCTTCAACCCCTTGTTTTTATCTACTTCAGGAAAACTATCGGGAACAGGTATCACCCTCTGCTCCTCAAACCCTCCAACACGATCAAATAACTCTCGTAGAAAATCAAAATCCAATTCAGGAGAATTCAAACAAGCCATAACAAGTCCATCTGTCGCAAGTAATTCTGGTAATTTATTCACAATTTTAATGTAGTCTTTTCTTGCATCAAAGCTGCCTCGCTGAAAACTTGGCGGGTCCACAACAATGCAATCATAAGGGCCATATTTACGTATTTTACCCCACGATTTGAAAATATCATGCGCGAAGAAAAACACCGACCTTGTGTCTAGGTCATTAATCTCATGGTTTGTTTTTCCCGTCGAAAGCGCTCCCTTTGCCATATCCATATTAACAATCGATGTTGCCCCTGCACTTGCTGCAACAACAGAAAAAGCACAGGTATAAGAAAACAAATTCAGAATTTTTTTCCCTGGCGCTTGCTCTTTTAACCACTGACGACAGTTTTTCATATCCAAGAAAAAACCAACATTTTGGTTCTTTCCAATCGTTAACCGAAAGTCCAAGCCGCCCTCATGAGCATTTAATGTATCCGGTACTGCTCCTTTTAGAATCTCACAGGGTGAGCCCTGTAAATAACGGTGTTGGAGAATGATATTTTCAATTTTTTCGGCCGCATTCAATGCAACAAGTTTTTGTTTAAAACTATCCAACCACACCTCTTTAGGTGCTTTAAAAAAGGACACTAATAATAAAGGAGAAAACCAATCAATCGTAACAAATTCCAGCTGATCAAAACAATGTCCCCGACCATGAAATAGCCGTCGAGCATCATCGTTTACATACCCATTTTCATCTTGATGGCCGTTAACGCCACTTGTTATTCTATCTAAGATATTTTGCATTTATTCTACCCGATACAACACTGTACTTTCAAAACCGGTAACAACGGGAATCAATCCCTTCATCATTTTATTGATGTCGTTATCATAACTATCCACCAATAAGGGGCGACCTTCTAACTCTTCAATCTTAGAGGGTGTAGATACCACAAGGATATTTTCTCTACCCACTTCACGAAGCACCTCTGGGCCAATCTGATGATTGCCCCGTCCAATAATGTGCCCCTGCCCCCCTATCAACGTTATAATTAATTTACACTCATGATCTTTAACAAGCGCTAACAAATCGGTTTCATTCACATCGCTGGCAACAAGTTCTTGCCCTTTAACAACATCAACGCCAAGTAATGTATTCTCTAACGCCATCTGCTCAACAATCGCTCCTGTCGTTGACCCTGGGCCAAAGATGTACAAACAATCGTCATCCATTTGTCCAATAATTTCCTCAGCGATATCCTGTAACACCAATGCTTCCACAGGTCGACCTCCACACTTTACATGCTGGAGATAACGCCCCTCACTTGGCACCAGTAGCTCGCCATAATATTTTGCCTTAACAACACCTGCTCGAAATGCATCTTCGTCAATATCCCGAACTTCCCCCGATGAAATGGACACCATTTCACCGCAAACCAACATCCTAACAATATTAGCGGCACCTTCGGCATTAACGGCATACACCCCAGAATGAATCTTCACACCCGCAGGTATCCCTAAAACAGGGACGGTGCTGCCAATTGCATGACAAATATCACGAGCAGTACCATCTCCTCCCGCAAATAAAATAAGATCAACCGCTTCGCTCTGGAGTGTTCGTGCTGCAGCCTCTGTATCTGCAGCACTTGTTTCAGCAGCGTCACACCCTCTTGCTCCCTCCTTACCAATAATCGTTGGATTTAACCCAGCTTCACGACAAACATCCTCCCCCATACTCCCAGGGAAACAAATAAATTCAAGGCAATCAAAAAAATCACGCATGTGCTCAAGAGCGTGCAATGTTCTTAACGGCGCCCTTTTAAT